>PNNO01000003.1 GCA_013824265.1 bacterium | reverse complement strand
GAAACTGCGGGTGGCGTTCAAAAGCTTAATTGTGCCAATACCGAAGGCATTTTCCGCATTATCCAATCCGTTCCGTCTCCAAAGGCCGAACCTTTTAAGCTCTGGCTGGCAAAAGTTGGATATGAAAGGCTTCAAGACATTGCCGATCCGGAAAGATCATTGAACCGCGCTAGAGAATACTGGAGACAGCGTGGGAGAAGTGAAAAGTGGATTCAGCAAAGGATGTTGAATCAGGAAACGAGAAATAAGCTCACCGATTATTGGAGTTCACATGATATTAAACAGGGCGAAGAATTTGCCATTTTGACAAATATTATTCATAAGGAATGGACAGATTTATCGGTAAAAGAGCACAAGGATCTAAAAGGGCTTAAAAGTCAGAACCTGCGCGACCACATGAGTGAAGCCGAATTAATATTTAGCGCTCTTGCGGAATTTTCAACGCGTCAAATTGCCGAAAGTGTAAATGCCACCGGAATGGACGAGAATGAAATTGCGAGCAAACAAGGTGGAAGTGTCGCAAAAAACGCAAGAGTTGAGCTGGAAGAAAAAACCGGAAAGCAGGTGGTAACAGGTAAGAATTTTCTTAAGAACGATACGGAGAAAAAACAATTAGAGTAGCTATTCAGGTAGCGGGCTCCGGCACGAGGGAGAGGCCGGCCTCCCGGGGCGGAATTTTAGTGCGCAACAGATTTTAGATTTCCGCAACAGGAAGTGCTGCCTTGGTGTTGACGGTGAGTGTGCGCTCACCTATCATAGAGGTACTATTTTTAACAACAATTTTATGAATGAAATTATGAAAATTTCGCTTTTCAATGGAAAGGAAATCAGGAAAACCTTATACAAGGATGAGTGGTGGTTTTCGGTGGCCGATGTAGTTGAAGTCCTGACTGATACGACGAATGTCAGGGAATATGTAAAAAAGATGAGAAAACGTGATCCCGAGCTTGATTTCAACTGGGGGACAATTTGTACCCCACTTCGTATTCAGGCTCCCGATGGGAAAAGACGAGAAACAAATTGTGCCAATACTGAGGGAGTTTTCCGAATTATTCAATCCATATCGTCCCCCAAGGCGGAACCTTTTAAGCGCTGGCTTGCAAAAGTCGGATATGAACGGGTTCAGGAAATTGAAGATCCGGAAAGCAGAAAGGAACTTAAGTAATTATCATTAACCTTTTCATATGAACAAAAAACCGGAAAATTCACAAATACTTATCTATCAGACGAAAGACAATCTAACAAAAATCGAGGTTGAACTTGTCGACGAGAGTGTATGGCTGACACAAAAACAGATGGCTGAACTGTTTGGAGTTACGCCGCAAAATATTACACTCCATTTAAAAAATGTCTTTAAAGATGGAGAATTAAATAAAACTTCAACTTGTAAGGAATCCTTACAAGTTCAAAAAGAAGGACACAGAGAGGTTTCTCGCAATATTGAATATTACAATCTCGACGCAATCATCTCTGTTGGATACAGAATCAGTTCTGTGCGTGCCACGGAGTTTCGCATCTGGGCGACAAAAACACTTAGAGAATATATCATCAAAGGCTTCGTAATGAACGATGAGCGGCTTTCTGGTGAGAATACCGGGTACTTTGAGGAACTTCTTGAAAGAGTCAGAAAAATTCGCGCTTCGGAAAGGAATTTATACGAAAAACTGCGGGATATTTTTGCCACAAGTATTGACTACAATTCAAAATCCGAACATGCCAAAACATTTTACGGAACCGTGCAGAATAAATTCCATTTTGCCATAACCGGGCAAACCGCTGCGGAAATTATCACTCACAGAATTGATAGTAAAAAAGAAAACATGGGCCTCACAAATTGGAAAGGCGACATTATCAAAAAAGACGATGCCGTTATAGCAAAAAACTATATGCTGGAAGACGAACTAAAAAAATTGTACCTGCTTGTTGAGCAATTTTTATCTTTTTCCGAACTTAGAATAGCGTTGCGAAAACCCATGTACATGCACGATTGGCAGAAAAAACTAAACGGATTCCTAGAACTAAACGAACTTGAAATTCTTGAAGGAAGCGGCGGCGTATCGCACAAAAAGATGGAAGAAACGGTAAAGAAGGAAATTGAAAAGTTTAGAATGGTGGGTCGGGCGGGACTCGAACCCGCGACCAATTGCTTAAGAGGCAACTGCTCTACCGACTGAGCTACCGACCCATGTAAGTATCAAATTTCGCACGCAAAAATGTACCATGTTCACTCCCCTCTTTCAAGCTTATAAAATTTAAAGTACAATACCGGCGACTTTTAAGGATTCATCGATGAATAAAGCGGCAAAAAAAACAGTACTTTTTTACACGGATACGCACTTTTACGGGGGTGCGGAAAATCAGATGTATCTTCTGGCAAAGTTTTTGGATAAGGAGAAATTCGAGGTAATTCTTGTCTGTTCCGATTTTGAAAAATTAAAGGACTGGACTGAGAAATTTACAGCCGAAGGAATAGAAGTTATTAAGCTTTCGGTTTTTCATAAGCACGATCCGCGTCATTATTTTCAATTAAAAGAGATTATTAGAACCCGAAAAATTGATTTGATGCATATTCACGTTTGGAATCCGGCTTCGTGTCGATATGCTTTTATGGCTGCAAACAGGTACAATCTGCCGATTGTAATCACAGAGCACGATCCGTTTGAACTGAGCGGCTTTAAAGGGTATCTAAAAAGAAAATTAACAAGAAATGTTGAGATAGTTATAACCGTTTCGGAAGCGAATAATCGCGCTATGGAACACATTTTCCCGGCTTTGGCGGACAGGACGATCACAATTCATAACGGAATTGACGTTACCTGGTTTGAATCGCAGCTTTTAAGCTTTTCCGAGGGGAAAATAAAAGAGTTTAGGGAGAAAACTTTTGGAGTTGGTGGCGAGAAAGTTATTTTAAGCGTCGCAGAACTTCATGAGCGAAAAGGTCTAAAACATTTGATTAAAGCCATGCCTGCCATTTTGGAAGGTTATGACAGCAAAGCAAAATTGGTTTTGGTAGGGACCGGTCCCGCGCAGGCTGACCTTGAAGAGTTGGCTGTAAAAGAAGGCATAATCGACAATGTTTTGTTTTTGGGATTCAAAAAAGACGTTCCGCATTTAATGGCGGCTTCGGATATATTTGTACTACCAAGCGAAAAAGAGGCTTTCGGACTTGTTTTGCTTGAGGCCGCAATTGCAGGTCTTCCGATTGTTGCCAGCAATGTTGGCGGTATTCCGGAAGTTATTGAAGATGGAGTTAATGGAACACTTGTTCCACCTGCTATATCGGGAAGACTGGCCGGAGCGATTTTAGAAATTTTTAATAATAATTTTAAAAGGAAGGCGTATATTGAGGAAGGTTATAAACGTGCGAAAAGCAAATTCAGTGCAAAAGTAATGGCGGAAAAAACCGGCATCGTTTATGATGAGGTACTCGGAGCCGAACGCTAGGCTCACTAACAGCAAATTATGAAAACGAAAACTTCTTATACATGCTCAGCGTGCGGACACATGTCACCAAAATGGATCGGGAAATGCCCGGAATGTGAGGCGTGGAACTCTTTCGACCAGACAGTGGAGGATTTTAGTCGTGTTAAAAGCCACACGCGCGTAGAGGCAAAAGAGGTTAAGTCATTAACGGTTGAAGCCGGAGATATGAATGCAAAGCGCATTCCCCTTTCCATGGAAGAGGCAAACCGAGTTCTTGGAGGTGGCATTTTAGAAGGCAGTATAACACTTTTAACCGGTGAGCCGGGAATAGGAAAATCAACACTAACCATTCAAATTTGCGATCAGTTAGCCAATTTGGGCAAGAAAGTTTTGTACGTTTCAGGCGAAGAATCACAACATCAAATAGCGGGAAGAGCTCAGAGACTAGGGATAAATACGGATAAATTATTGTTTCTGGCCGAGACCAACAGCGAGACAATTTTAGAAAGCATAAAGAAGAGTAAGCCGGATTTTGTAGTTATAGATTCGGTTCAGGTCTTGTCCTCGCACGATATCCCAAGCACATCCGGGAGCATAAGCCAAGTTCGGTACGCGGCTGAACTATTTATGGAATTCGCAAAAACAACAAACACACCGGTTTTACTTATCGGCCACGTTACAAAAGACGGAAATCTTGCGGGACCACGCGTTTTGGAGCACTTGGTCGACACGGTTTTATATCTTGAGGGCGATAAATTTCATCAGTTCAGAATATTAAGAAGTCAGAAAAACAGGTTCGGAAGTACAAACGAAATCGGTATTTTTGAGATGGGAGAAAAAGGACTTGTAGAAGTTGCAAATCCATCTGCGCAATTTTTGGAAGGAAGACAGGCAAAAGCAATTGGTTCAGCTATTACTGTTACTTTGGAAGGCACTCGTCCTATCTTGATTGAAGTGCAGGCATTAGCCAACATTACACCTTTTGGGTACCCAAAAAGAACAGCCACAGGATATGACACGAACAGAATGCAATTATTGATATCAGTTTTGCAAAAGTACGCGCGCATGAACCTCTCAAATCAGGACGTTTTTGTAAATGTGGTCGGCGGAATGAAAATTAACGATCCTTCGTGCGACCTTGGAGTGCTCATGGCAATCGCCAGCAGTTTTTTACAGAAAACAATACCTTCAGATACCTGCTATATCGGAGAAGTAGGCCTTTCCGGAGAAATACGCACAGTTGCACAGCTGGACAAGCGTGTAAAAGAGGCCAAAAAATTAGGTTTCAAAAAAGTTGTTACGCCCGCGCAGGTTAAAGACATTCTTTCCGCTGTTAAGGGACTCTAGGCCAGAATAAAGCTTTAGTCTGCCCAGTTCACCGTTAAAGTTCCACGCCAGGAACCAAGCTCTCCTTTATCTTCAGGTCGCGCCGGATATATCTTTACTTGTCCAAAATATACAGCCCCAACAAGAGCAGTTATGACTTCATCGGGCATAGCATCTTCTGGCGCCTTCAACCAACTCCAGGTTTTTTTATCAAACTTAATTTTACCGTTTCTTTGCATAGCCTTATATTGCAAGGCTGTCATATGCTCTATTCCAATCTCATTTGCCATTTCAAGCGACTCAGGATATGTGCAATTTCTCTGTTTCTCCGGAGATTCTATCGAACAGGTTCCTATTCGAAAACCGCTTCCGTCAAAATCATAAACATCCGGTTCGTGACCAGCCTCTTCCATTTTATAAACTTTCAAAAGAGCTTTTTCGTCAGCTTCCAAAGAGGTCTTCACCTTATTCCAATCAAGTTTTCCGTGAAATTCTTTTAAGGGAGTGTTTTCAGCATTAAATCTTCTTTCAAGAGTTGCAAAAAGAGTAGTCTTTTCCTCCTCTGTAAGAATTTTTTCTTCAACTAATTTATTAATTTTCGGTCCGTATTCGTCATATTCCGGAAATTCAGACTTAAAACCCGCTTCAAAACCGGTGCTCTGTACCTGATTTATAATAGCTTCAGATTGAGGATCAAAAAGTGGATCAAGGCATGGCTCAGGTGTTTTTTGTGACATCTTTAAATTTATTAATAATCAATATCATCCACAAAATTGCGGAAGGATTATGATTTTATACCCTAATAAATAGAATTGTCAACCCCCTATCCTAAAAAATCCTTCTGCGTTTTTTGTAGTAACCTCCGCAACCTCCGAAAAGGACATATTTTTTGTACAAGAGATCTGCTTTGCGACCTCAACAACATAAGAAGGTTCGTTTGTTCCGCCTCTGTATTTCTGCGGAGAAAGATAAGGGCAATCGGTTTCAACCATCATTGCGGATAGTGGGCATTCTTCTATTACATCGCGCAAATTTTGAGCATTTGGATAAGTTATATTTCCTGTGAAAGAAGTCATATATCCGGACATCCAAACTTTTCGTGCAAAAGTAACGTCACTTGAGTAACAATGGAAGACAACTTTTTTTGCACCAAGCTCATTTAGTATCGACAATGAATCTTCATCGGCATCCCTGTTGTGGATCACCAAAGGTTTATCCAGTTCCAAAGCCAGTTTTATATGTTTTTTAAAAACAGTTTTTTGAGTATCTTTCGGCGAATATTCTTTGAAATAATCAAGCCCGGTCTCCCCTATCGCCACAACTTTTTTGTGCGTTGCGAGTTCACAAAGTTCATTCCACATTTGATCGGTGAGTTTTTTTGAATCCTGAGGATGAATGCCTACTACGGCAAAAATATTATCGTATTTTTCAGCAAGATCTACCGCTTTTTTACTACTTTCAAGATCACAACCAACAACAATAAGTTTATTTACTCCCTCTTTTTTTGCACGCTCAATAACGCCATTGACGTCGTCGCTAAGAGGCTTAAACTGTATGTGACAATGAGTGTCGATTAACATGCGAAAAGAAAATAAATTATCAGCTTCCAATGTATCACCGTTTTGAATAAAATCAAATCATGCAAGCAAGTATAGTTATAGTACATTTCGGTGATTTTAAACCAACGGCAAAGTGCATTTCTTCGGTTTATAAGACTTCAAAAAATGCAGGTTCTTTTGAGATAATCTTAGTTGATAATAATCTTGATGACAGCGCGCGGAAAAAATTCGCGCGAAAATTCCCATCCGTCACATATATAAAATCCGAAAAAAACAATTATTGCCACGCTCTTAATATCGGCACACAAAAGTCAAAAAGTGAAATCATTGTAATTTTAAATCCGGATACGATTGTAAAAAAAGATTGGCTCATCGAAATTTTAAAACCGTTTAAAGATAAAAAAATCGGCGGAGTAAGTTCTAAAGTTATATTCAAAAAAACAGGAAAAATTAATTCACTCGGCATAGAAGAAATTGATGATTTTTATTATCGTGATGCGGGATTCAACGAAGACGATGATCCAAATATGAAACAGAGAGCGATTGATTTTGCGAGTGGAGCATCGGTTGCATATCGAAAAAAAGCTTTGGAAGAATGTGGAATGTTTGATGAAGATTTCGTTATGTACGTTGAGGATGTGGACATGGGTATTAAGATGAAAAAAAATGGATGGAAACTTGTTTTGAATCCAAAAAGCGCGATACTTCACGCATATCACGGAACTACAAAAGGAGCTGATCTGCCTTGGTATTTCTGTAATCGAAACAGATTTTTGCTTATCGCAAAACACTATCCAAAAAAATTCGCGGAACAAATTGAATTCTCACATCCATACATTAACAAACAGTTTGATTACTTATATGATTTCTTAAAAGTTGGAATTTATAAACTTATAAAATCTCATCCGGAAGAAATTATAGAAAAAGTTTTGCCGGAGATATTGGTTAAAGCCACAAAAATATATCCGCTTGATCGCGTGCAAAACATGATTAACGAGATAGAGATATTTTTACGATTACGAAAACCAACCGTTTGCCTTTACGATCACGCACTACACTTTATCGGAGGAGGACAAAAATATGGATGCACAATCGCGGAAAGTTTGCGAAAAGATTATGACGTAACTTTTGTATGCAACAAACCGGTCACAGTTAAGCAACTTGAGAAGTGGTACGATTTAAATTTGGATGGATGTAGCCTAAAGAAAATAGAGCTTCCGATAAACAAAAAAGACTCGCTTATAAATCCGAGTCTTGCTAACAGCAACAGCAGAAATCCGTTTGCCCCGGTAGAAGATGAAGTTCTGCAACATGACATTTTTATAAACGTAAACATGGTTCCGCACGTTAACGCGTTGGCGCTAAAAAATATTTTTATATGTCATTTTCCGGACAGTCCGCGTGCGAACTTTTTCTACGTTCAAAATTATAAAAGTATTGTTACCAATTCAAAATACACAACAGGGTGGCTTGAGAAAAAGTGGCAATTAAAAGCGAATAAAATAATATATCCTCCGGTGGATATGAAGTACTTGGGACAAGTGAAAAAAGAAAACATAATTCTTTCGGTAAGTAGATTTGAAGAAGGCGGATCAAAAAAACAGATGGAAATGATTAATGCTTTTTGGGAAATGTGTAAAAAATATCCGGGAAAAATGTCTGGCTGGAAACTTTTTCTTGCCGGTGGCAGCACAAATGATAGCAAGTATGTAAAAAGGCTTAAGTTATTTATAAAAAGTCATGACGTCCCGGTTGAAATCAAAGAAAATATTGGGAATAGTGAGTTAAAAAAACTTTACGCGACTGCAAAAATTTTCTGGCACGCCTGCGGACTCAATGTTGATCCATCAAAAAATCCAAATCTCATAGAACATTTTGGAATGACCACGGTTGAAGCCATGCAAAACGGGTGTGCGCCGATTGTTATAGACGGAGGCGGACAAAAAGAGATAGTTGAACACGGCAAAAACGGCTTTAAATTTAAAAATGAGAAACAGCTTAAAAAATTCACGCTAAATCTTGTTGAAAACGAAAAATTGCTTGAGAAAATCGGTAAATCAGCAGTAGAAAGAAGCAAAGATTTTAGTAAAAACATTTTCCAGAAATCGTTTAAAGAGCTTATTGATAAGCACTATGAGTCTTTATTGAAAACGGAGAATTTTATTCCGGAAGCTCATCACATTTATAAAAAACTTACTTCCTCTTCTTAAGTTCTTTAACTTCTTTTTCAAGTTTCTCGATGTATTCAACAACTTCTTTGTTGAATTTTTCCTGACGCGCAATAATTTCACCGACAAAATATTCGGTTTCGTAATAAAACTTCCCTTTTACCTTATCTATTATTTTTCCAAAAACTCTTCTTGGAGATTTAAACTTACGGTAATGCGCAACAAGATTCACATGATCCTCTAAAATGCGCTTGCTTTGAGTCTCCTGTGCATTTTTCTTATGCAAAACACTCACGTCCCTCGAAATTCTTTCAAGTAACTTTAAAATGCGTTTCTTTTTGGTATCTGATAGACTGTTCATGAGCACATTTTACATGCGAACAAAGAATATGAAAATAGGATTCGACATTACGGCTCTAAGCATGCCACGAACAGGTATTGGGCAATACCAATACAATCTTCTGCAGACGCTTTTTAAAATGGATTCAAAGAATTCATACCACCTGTATGCTTTTAATTTGCGCGACAATGGGAAATATGAGGATTTAAAATTCAAAACACCGCACAATAACGTTTCAATGAAGGCACATAACATCCCACAAAGGCTAATTACGGCGTGGTGGCTTGCGGTTAGGTATCCATACCTTGAAAAGATTACGCAGGAGTGTGATTTGTATCAAATTTCGGAAATTTGCCAGCAGCCGACAAAGAAAAAAACCGTAGCTTTTATTCACGACCTCACAACTTTGCATTTTCCGGAGTACCATTTGGCAAAAAATAAAATTTTGTATCACTTTCGATTCAAAAATATCAAAAAATACGCGGATGCAGTACTCACAAATTCTCAGCACACAAAAAATGACATAATTAAATATCTCGGGATACCGGAAGAGAAGATTCATGTAACATATTTTGGCGCACACGAGCGGTTTAGGCCGATTACCGACAAAATACAAATCGGTGAAGTTTTAAGGAGATATGACATAAATTACCCATACATTTGTTACGTTGGAACAATTGAACCGAGAAAAAATCTTGTAAATTTATTGCGTGCATTCAAATTATTAAAAGATACAAAAAAAATTCCGCACAAACTTTTACTGATCGGAAAAGATGGATGGTTTTTTGAAGAAATTTATAAAACTGTCGGTGAATTGGGACTTGAAAATGAAGTTATACGAACAGGATTTGCACCAGACGAAGATATCCCATACCTGCTAAACGGCTGCGATACTTTTGTTTATCCTTCTTTTTACGAAGGCTTCGGACTTCCTGTTCTGGAAGCACTCGCATGCGGAGTTCCAACAATAACTTCAAACAATTCTTCACTTCCAGAAGTTGGAGGAAACGCGGTTAAGTACATAAATCCTGAAGATCCCGAAGATATTGCAAACAAAATATTCCAGTTCCTGCACAACGAAGATGAACGCGATAGATACTCCGCGCTTGGGCTTAAGCAAGCTGAAAAGTTCTCATGGGAATCATGCGCAAAAGAGACTTTAAAAGTCTACGAATCACTTCTCTGAAGATAATAATTCACAACTTCCTGAGTATCCCCCGCTTTAACTATCTCTCCTTTTTCAAGAAGTATTGTTTTTGTGCAAAATCCTTTAATAGCATCAAGATCATGACTTACAAGCACTACTGTTTTCCCTTTTTTCTTTAAATCCTTAAAAGTTCCGAGTGATTTTTTCTGAAAATCAATATCCCCAACGGCAAGAACTTCGTCACACAAATAAATATCGGCATCAATCATCGCGGCAATTGCAAAAGCCAATCTAACCTGCATTCCGGATGAAAAATTCTTAAGTTTCATCTCCATAAAATCATAAAGATCAGCAAAAGAAACTATCGCATCATATTTCTTATCGATCTCCTTGCGACTTAATCCAAGTATTATTCCGTTTAAATAAACATTTTCGCGTGCAGACAAATCACCGTTAAATCCAATTCCAAGTTCCAGAAAAGGAGAAATAGTGCCATTTATTGAAATCTCACCGCTTGTTGGCCTGTAAATATTGGCCATTATTTTTAGAAGCGTGGATTTCCCGCTTCCGTTTTTACCTATAATCCCAACAAATTCTCCGGGTTGGATATCCAAATTAATATTTTTAAGCGCCTGGAAATTTTCCGTATGAACTCTTCTGTGAAAATGCAAAATATTTTCCTTTAAAGTATCCCTTTTTTCATGAGGGATTCTAAATATTTTACTAAGATTTTCTATTTTTACTGCAGGATTCATATATTAAATGTTTTCTGGAATTGAGGCTTCCTGATACTTAAAAAAGAGTGCGCCAACAAACATAATTACAACGGTCATAAGAAAAATAACCAGGTTAAGAACCGGGGATGGAATATGTCCAAGAATAAAAATTGCACGAGAGTATTCAATAAGTCTCGCCAAAGGATTTAAGTAAATAAAACGATGATAAACTTCCGGAACCATCGTTAACGGATATATAATCGGCGTAATCCAGAAGCCAATTTGAAGAAGTACGTCCCATATATGAGAAAGATCTCTAAATTTAACGTAAAGCGCGGAAATAATTAATGAAACACCAAGAATAATAAAATAAAGTTCAAGAATATAAACAATCATGAAGAAAAAATTGAATGAAAACGGAATATCGCTGATTGCAAGAAACACAAAAAACACAATCATGTTGAGTAAAAACGTAAGCAGCGACGTTAAAGTTGAAGCTATAACAACAATAATTCGCGGAAAATAAATCTTTGTTATTAAAGATTGCTTTGTTTCAAAACAGCGCAGGGCAATTGATGTCGCCTCCGCAAAAAAGTTCCAAATAATAACGCCCAAAAGCAGGTAAAGCTGATAGTTTTCAACCGGAAATCTCATGAAAACCGAGAATACAACATACAAGACCGCAAAAAGAAGTAATGGCTTTATTAAAGTCCAAACATAGCCCAAGATTGAACTCTGATAACGAACTTTAAAGTCGGAAATGGCTATTTCCACTAGAATTCTTATATTTTTACGACTTAACATTTTTTCTTTTTTCACACTTTACACAGTTATGTTACGGGAACAGAATAGCGCTTCTACATAACATTTACAAATCAAGTTCTGTTTGATACATTTCATTGCGCCGCCGCTTTATTTACGGCACCAAATTAAAACATTTAGAATGGAAGATAAGGTTTACACTCTTGTTAGCAGAGAAACAAAGAAAGAGGACACAATAATCACGGTAAGAAAGGACATTAAAATTGGAGGAAAGCAAATCCAAATTATGGCCGGCCCTTGCGCTATAGAGAATTACGAATTTACCAGCCAGGCGGCCAAAGCATGTAAGAAGTCTGGAGCAAGAATTCTAAGAGGAGGAGCTTTTAAGCCAAGAACAGCGCCGTATTCGTTTCAAGGTCTTGGAGAAGAAGGTCTTAAAATTTTAAAACAAGTTGGAAAAGAGGAAGATATGGCGACGATAACAGAAGTTTTGGATCCAAAAGATATTGAACTGGTTGCAAGTTATGCCGACATCTTACAGGTTGGTGCACGCAATATGCAGAATTTTGCGCTACTTGAAGGACTGGGAAAAATTGATAAGCCGATTCTTCTTAAACGCGGGATATCAGCCCAAATACAAGAATGGTTGCTTGCAGCCGAATACATAGTTTTAAATGGAAATCCGAATGTTATTTTGTGCGAACGCGGAATTAGAACATTTGAACACGACATAAGAAGCACACTATCCTTAACGTCGGTGCCAATAATTAAGGAATTAAGCCACTTACCTATCGTCGTAGATCCAAGTCACAGCTCAGGAAGACCTTCTCTTGTTCCACCAATGTCAAAAGCCGCAATAGCATGCGGAGCAGATGGAATTCTTGTCGAAGTTCATCCAAAACCTGAAGAAGCCTTGTGTGACGGCCAACAAGCATTGCTTCCAAAGGATTTCGACAAAATGATGCAAGAAATGAAGCTTATTGCAAAAGCGGTTGGACGTGAAATTTAATGAAAAGTTAATAAAAGTTTAATGAAAAAATTAGACATACAAATTGTCTCCGGAGATAATTTCATAAGAAGGGTTATAGTTGATCTAAAAAGCAGCAATCTTGGGAAAAAATACGCCATAATTACAGATTCGAACGTAAAGAAGCTATATGCCGAAAAACTCCAGAAGGACCTAAAGAAAGCCGATATTGAATCCGTAATAATTTCGTTTCCATATGGAGAAAAAAATAAAAACTTTCAGACAGTGGAAAAGATCCTGGATCAACTTTTCAAAGAAGAATTTCACAGAGATGACGCAATAATAGCTCTTGGAGGCGGAGTCACAGGAGATATAGCGGGCTTTACTGCATCAATTTACATGAGAGGACTTCCATACATACAAATTCCAACCACGCTTTTGGCAATGGTTGATTCATCAATCGGAGGTAAAACAGGAATAGACAGCAAGTGGGGAAAGAATTTAATTGGCACCTTCTATCAGCCAAAAAAAGTTTATATAAATCCTAAATTTTTAGAAACACTTCCAAAAAAACAAATACGGAACGGCATAGCGGAAATCATTAAATGCGGAGCTATAGCGCGTCCGGCCATTTTAAAAATTCTAAATAAGAATAAAGATAAAATTTTTGCTTTCAATCAAAAAGTTTTATCAAAAATCATTAATTTGTGCGTAAAAATAAAATCAAATTTCGTTTTGGCGGATGAAAAAGAAAACGGGATAAGGAAATATTTAAATTACGGACACACGATAGGCCACGCAGTTGAAAAACTTTCAAAGTTTTCCGTTCAGCACGGGGAAGCGGTTTCAATTGGAATGGCAATGATCAACACAATAGCTGTATCGAAAAAAATAATGTCAAAAAAAGATTCTGATTTCATTAAAAGTTTATTAAAACTTTATGAATTACCGACACATTTACCAAGGACAATAAGCAGTATTAAATTAATCGGTGCCTTAAGTCTGGATAAGAAAACAGAGAATAGTAAAAGACAATTCGTAGTCATTACCAAGCCGGGAAAAGCCAAAATCTCAACGTTAATTACCAACAGCGATATAACCAAAGCATGCAAAAAGCACGCATAAATCCATCCGAAATTGTTTCAAAAGAAATTTGTATCCCAGGATCAAAGAGTTTTACCAATAGAGCTCTTTTAATTTCGGGTCTTGCCGAAGGGAAAAGCACATTGTTGAATCCCCTTTTCAGCGAAGACACAACTCACATGATAAACGCACTTAAAGAACTTGGGATTAAAATCGAAACAGATGAAAACAAGAATTTAATTGTTTATGGAGGAGGCGGAAATTTCACAGACCCACGCAGAAATTTATTCGTCGGAAATGCAGGAACAGCTATGAGATTTTTAACCGCAATTTTAACTCTTTGTCCTTTTAAAAGTGTAATTACGGGAGATATTCGAATGCAAGAAAGACCAATAAGAATTTTGGTAAAAGCACTAAGAGACCTGGGAGCTAAAATTGAGACGATGAAGAAAAATGGCTTCCCTCCTGTTAAAATGAAAGGCAATATCCTGCCCGGAGGAGAAATAAATGTTTCGGGGAAAATAAGCAGCCAATATATTTCCGCGCTTTTAATGGTGGCTCCTTACGCACAAAAAGACGTTACAATTAATATTGAAGATGAGCTTGTTTCAAAACCATACGTAGACATGACCATTCAAATAATGAAAGATTTTGGCGTGTCGGTTGAAAACATTTCATACAAAACTTTTAAAATAAAATCAGGACAGCGTTATAAAAATACAGAATATAAAATTGAAGGAGATACTTCTTCCGCGTCATATTTCTATGCACTTTCCGCTATTCACAACGTTGAAATCTCAATCAAAAACATCAACACGGAAACAACTCAGGCGGATATTCGATTCCTTGATGTTTTGGAAAGAATGAAAGATAAAAAAAATCCCGGGACACTAAAGCCATTGGGAGAAATTGACTTAAACGACATGCCGGACTCCTCAATGACAGTGGCTGTTATGTGTTGCTTCGCAAAAGGAAAATCAAAACTTATTAATCTCTCCAATTTAAAATTAAAAGAAACAAATAGAATCCATGCACTTGTAACCGAGCTGACAAAAATAGGAGTCGATTGCAATGAACTAAAAGACGGGATAGAGATAAACGGCGACCCGGAAAAACTGCACGGAGATGCTCTAATCGAGACTTACAACGACCACAGAATTGCAATGTGTATGTCACTTTTTGCTACAAAACTTCCAAATATACAAATTTTAAATCCTGACTGCACAAATAAAACTTATCCGCATTTTTTTGAAGATTTACAATCACTTGGAATTAAAATTGAGAAGAAAAAAATTCCAAACATCTATCTAACAGGCATGAGAGGAAGCGGAAAATCATCGGTTGGTAAAATAATCGCAAATAAAATAAATCATAAATTTATCGACACCGATGAAGAAATTGAAAAACAGGAAAGAACTTCAATTCCGGAAATAGTAAAAAAGAAAAACTGGTTTTACTTTAGAAAAAAAGAAAAATACGTTGTAAGAAGTTTAGCGAGGCAGAATAAAACCGTTATAGGCACGGGCGGCGGAGTAATTTTGGATAAAGAAAATGTAAACGTGCTCAAAAAAAACGGCAAAATAATTTTCTTAAACTGCACTCTCGGAACTCTTGAAAAAAGGCTTAAGAATGATATGAATAAGCGGCCTTCGCTAACATCTCACAAGGAATTAAAAGATGAACTTAAGGAACTTTGGGAAAAGCGAAAAGAGAAATATTTTTCAAGCGCGGATTTAGTAATTGATTCCACCGATGATTTGAGCTTAAATGAAATTGCACAGCAAATAATATTAAAAATATGAACGAAGAACTGGTTGAACTTTTAAGAGAAAACAACAAACTGCTTGCTGAACTTGTTATGTATCAAAGAAAGGAAGAGAGAGCTCAAAAATGGCATTTATTTTTCCAGATATTTTTTCATCTGCTCCCGTTTATAATAATCGCATTACTTGGATGGTGGGTATTTAATCTTATAAATTCTAACATCCAGGCTCTTCAGGGGAATGTAAACGCGCTTAAAGACTTCGTTGTGGGAATAGTTCCGGATTTTTCAGGAGTTGGAGACAAACTTAACAGCGTTTGGCAGGATGTAACGTTCTGGGATTAAAAATTAAACAGGAAAAAGGGGCACGGATCATTTGCATTGATCGTACCCCCTGTTCCCTTGTCATTTTTTGTTCACCTCCTGGCAGGCATCATCGATTATGGAGAGCCCGATTTTGTTAAAGCAGTCAAAGGACCAACTTCCCCAAGGCAGACAGATCTGCGTTCCCTGCTCGAAGATTCCGCCGCCCTTGTTGACCCAACAAGGACTCTTATCGCCAGCATTGCACTGGCAGTTGAGCCCATCGTCGGCGCTGCCATTACAGTCGTTATCCAAACCGTCGCACACCTCCGCAGAGGGGAGCACGGCATCGACGCAGTTGGAAGACCAGACTCCCGAAGGCAGACAGATCTCAACTCCCTGCTTGCAGGTCCCTAGAGGGGAACCGCAAAGGCGCTCATCGCCAGCATTGCACTGACGATTGCCGTTGTAGTAGCTGTCCCCGACACGAACTAGGGGGACAGATACGTCGACAGATGTCGGAAGCACCGGAAGTACTTCCTTCATCTCCAACTCCTCCTCCTCTGGAAGAAAACTTTCGTGCCCATAAAAAGCAATAACAACAAGAAGAAAAACACCCATTGCTACATCGAATTTTTTCATAATACACCTCCGTTTATTGCAGGCAAATGTGAATAAACCGTACCGGCAGGTACAGGCAGTAGAACCTTTAAAGCTGACAAGGGACAAATCCCTGTCAGCCCTCCATACGAAAAGTAGAAGAGCCATACAGACACTTGTTATTGCCAGCTTTTAATATAGCCATTTTGTTAAAGAACAAACTGAACTATATTTATAACATTTTAATAGACATTTGTCAACTATGAATCCTTCGACTCAACTAACCTGCCTTACAAAAGAATTTACAGGCACGTCGTCGGCAAATTTAACAAACTTATTTCCGGCTCCACCATGCGCAGCCTCGGTTTCGGCTCCGCCTTTTTCCAGAATCGATTCTATAGTTGTTTTGTAAACCTTATCAGGAGTCATGATTTCAACTTCAGCGCCATTTTCAACTCTGTTTCGAATTTCAACTTCACACATGTCGACTCCTTCAACTTTTTTAATGTCCCTAACAACTCCTATAAACTTGTGCGATTGAATCGGCTCATTTTTTTCATAATGAATATCGTGTTCATCATATTTTCCTTTTAAAAATCCAGGTGAATAACCGCGGTGCCCTATCTTTAAAAGCTCATCCATAAGCGCCTGGTCGTACTCTTTACCTTCCATCAAATTATCTATCGCCTTTCTGTAAGCACGCGCAACAGTGGCAAGGTAATAAATTGATTTTGATCTTCCTTCCACTTTAAATCCCTGAACACCGGCATCAATAAGATCTTTAATATAAGGTAACGCACACAAATCGCGCGCATTAAAAAAATAAGTTCCTTCATCATCCTCTTCAATTGGCATATATTGTCCCGGACGTTTTTCTTCTTCCAAATAAACCTTATATTTCCATCTGCAACTTTGAGCGCAAATACCCTGATTCGCCTCTCTCATTGTCATGTAATTCGACATCAAACATCTTCCTGAATACGCAACACAGATTGCTCCGTGTACAAAAGTTTCAAGCTCCATCTCCGGCACTTTATCGTGAATTTCTTTTATCTCATTAAGGCTTAATTCTCGTGGAAGAACAACGCGTTTTGCTCCAAGGCTGTGCCAAAATTTAACATCCTGATAATTCATTGAATTTGCCTGAACCGAGATGTGAATTTTAGCATCGGGATACTCTTCCTTTATCAAAGAAAAAACTCCGGGAGTGGCAACTATAAGCGCATCCGGCTTTATTGTGGAAAGCCACTTAATATGTCTTCTGAAAGCTTCAATTTTTGAATTATGCGGAAAAATATTGGTTGTAACATAAACTTTCTTCCCCATCGAGTGAGCTTTTTTCACGCTTTCTTCAAGTTGCTCCGGTGAGAAATCATTAATCCTTGAACGCATACTAAAACCGGTAATCCCCATATAAACGGTATCTCCTCCGTACATATAGGCAAAATCCATTTTTTCGGGAGACCCTCCCGGCAATATCAACTCCGGTTTTTGCATATTTAAAGCGTTAAAAGCGGACTTTAAACTATCAAATCTACAAATAAATTGCAAACTTAAGGAGTGCTCATGTAGAGTATCAACGGAAACTGAAAAATCGCGCTTATCATGAAAAAATACGACTTCATTATTGTTGGATCCGGAATATCCGGACTTAATTTTGCACTAAATGCGGCAAAAAAAGGGCAGGTTCTTGTCGTTACAAAGAAGAAAATAATAAATTCAACCACAAACTATGCACAAGGAGGAATCGCAGCGGTACTGGACGAATTGGATGATTTTAACAAACATATTGAAGACACTTTAATTGCGGGAAGTTACCATAACAACAAGAAAGCGGTAACTTTTATGGTAAAAGAGGGGCCCAAACTGATTAATCATCTTCTTGATCTTGGCGTAAAATTCAGCAATAAGAACGGTAATCTGCAACTTGCCCGTGAAGGCGGTCACAGCATGCGAAGAATCGCCCACGTTGGGGACAGAACAGGACATTCAATCGAGAAAGTATTAATAGAAAACGTTCGTAAAAATAAAAACATAACAATTTGGGAGGATTCATTCGCAATCGATCTTTTGGTAAAAAACAATACGTGCTACGGACTGCAAATTTTAAGAAATGGACGAGTTGAAAATCTTTTTTCATCGGCGGTTATTCTTGCAACGGGAGGAGTGGGACAAATTTACAAACATACATCAAACCCATCAATATCAACGGGAGACGGCGTAGCAATGGCCGCAAGAGCAGGGGCTAAAATGGAAGACATGGAGTTCGTTCAATTCCATCCAACAGTTTTAAATTCACCGGGCAAGAAAAGGTTCCTGCTTTCCGAAGCATTAAGAGGAGAAGGCGCAACGCTTAAAAATCACAAAGGAGAGAGATTTATGCCAAAATATGACAAACGCGGCGAACTTGCCCCGCGCGACATTGTTTCACGGGCAATTTTTGAAGAGCTTAAAAAAGGGCCTGTATATCTTGATATATCACACAAACCTGCATCCGAAATTAAGAAAAGATTCCCTTATATTTTTGCGGAATTGAAAAAGAAGGGACTTGATTTAACAAAAAATAAAATTCCGATAAGCCCTGCCGCACACTACATGTGTGGAGGAATAAAAGTTGATTTACACGGTCAATCAAGCATAAAAAACCTGTATGCTTTTGGAGAAGTTGCCTGCACCGGAGTACACGGAGCCAACAGACTTGCCAGCAATTCACTGCTTGAAGCCATAGTATTCAGCAACCAGATAATACAATCGATTAAGGCCAAAAAACTGGTAAATATACCAGATTTTGCCAATTTTAAACCAACAGGTTCACAGTGCTTATCAAACAAATATGCGAAATCATTGGTGAAGAAAATCATGTGGGATTACGTTGGAATAATAAGGAACGAAAAAGATCTTAAGAAAGCCATTCTTAAATTAATCGAAATTGACGCCAAATATTGCGTTAAAACCAACAAAATATCTGACTTTGAAACAAAAAACATGATTCAAACAGCTATTCTTGTTACAAAAGCGGCACTCAAAAGAAAGAAATCACTCGGATGTCACTTTGTCATTTAAGCGCGATTGACTTTATTGTATTTCTGTTGTATAATCAACAGAAGCCCTAGAAATATTTAGAACAAAAACAAAAAAATGTTCAGAAAAGACACTAAAAATCTTTGGACTGTAGTAATAGCACTAATTGTATTGGTAGCCATAATGCTTATAATGCAGGCTCAAATACTGATAATAGTTCGTGATTTAAGGACATCTTTTTTCGAAGGCATGGATTGGAATTTCATAAGCGAAGCGGATCCTTTTTCACAGGAAGGATTAAAAGCAAGCGGGCTTATAGACGTCTTAAACTCAGGATCTTAGGCCGCAACGGCAAGCTTCTTTGCCTGATCTTCCAACGTTAATTTTTCAATTATATCTTCTATATTTCCATCAAGAATGCCGGGCAAATTGCTCCAACTTTCCTTTATTCTATGATCCGTGACCCTATCCTGCGGGAAATTATAAGTTCTGATTTTTTCCGACCTATCGCCCGTACCTATCTGGGAAAGCCTTGCATCTCCCCTTTCCTTCATTCTTTTTTCTTCTTCCAACTGATACAAACGTGACCTTAAAACGGACATAGCCTTTATTTTATTCTTTAATTGCGATTTTTCATCCTGACAACTGATAATCATGCCTGTAGGAATATGAGTTATTCTTACAGCGGAATCGGTTGTATTTACAGACTGACCTCCAGGCCCGCTTGATCTAAAGATATCAACTCTTATATCAGACTCTTTAATGTCTATTTCAACTTCTTCAATTTCAGGCAAAACCGCACATGTTACAGCCGAAGTATGAATTCTTCCCTGACTCTCCGTAACAGGTATTCTCTGAACTCTATGAACACCACTTTCATATTTCATTTTCCCATAAACCCCATTACCCATCATTTTGAATATAATTTCTTTTAAGCCCCCGGTTGGACCTTCGTGTTTACTTATAAGCTCGGTTTTATAACCTGTGTTTTCAGCATAACGAATGTACATTCTTGCAAGCTCCCCGGCAAAAAGTGCGGCCTCGTCACCACCTGTACCGGCACGAATTTCAACTATACAATTCTTTGTATCGTTTGGATCTTTAGGCAGCAATTCAAGTTTAATTTTCTCCTCCAATTCTCCTTTTTTTACTTTTGAACTTTCAAACTGCTCTCTTGCAAGCTCTATTAACTCCTTATCTTTTTCATTTTTCAACAAATCCTCCGCCTCGGTTATAGAGTCAGCAACCTTTTGATATTCATTTGCCAAATTATATATGTCCTCCATATGGCTCAGTTTCCTCATATATTTTGTATATTGAGCCTGATCATTAACAATATCCGGAGCAGATAACTTGGACTGCAAATCCTCATATTCCTTTTTTATCTTCTGCATTTTGTCTAACATAAATTTTTAATTATGAAGTATCTATCAAGTCCGGAAAGATCTTTCTCTATACCAATCGAAGCGTTCGGATAAAATTGTTTTAACATTTTTTTCAAATCCCCACCCTGTAAAAACCCTATTTCTCCAAATATATAATCCGGAACATTTTTTCGGCTGCTCATTTGTTCAAATAAATCCTCGTAAATTCTCAGTCCGTCAAACCCTCCAAAGAGAGCTTTGTGAGGCTCGTAATTTTTTGTTTCTTTGGACACAAAAATATGTTTTTCCGTGCCTATATAAGGCAGATTCGCGACAACTATTTCATACTTTAAGTCCCCTATGTTTTTTAAAAGATCCGAATGAACAAGAACAATTTTATCTTCAAGATTATAACGATTAATATTTTTTTCTGCCACCTTAAGAGCGTCCAAACTCACATCACATGCAGTAACATGAACATTTTTAAGATTATAAGCCACAGCAACAGCAATATTTCCGCTACCTGTCCCAATATCCAAAACTTTCGTTATATCATTATCATTTTTGAGTTTAACGGTATTGATAACAAGATCCACAAGATACTCGGTTTCAGGCCTTGGAATAAGAACCCTGTTATCTACATTTAAAGCTATCCCGTAAAATTCTTTTTCTCCCGTTAAATAAGCTATCGGCTCACCATTAATGTGCCTCTTAACAAGAGATGTGAATTTCTCAACATCGTCATTTAAAACTTCCGCTTCCGGATGAGCAAACAAATATTCTTTTGTTTTAGACAAAACATGAGAGAGCAGGACCTCAAGTTCAAGTTGGTCCATACTATCATGAGCAAATGCCACCCCTATTTGTAAAACTTCTTTTATTGTCATTCAACATTTTAAAATGAAAAAAATGCCGCCCTTACAAAGTAACAGCGGCATTTAACATTTACTACGTGAACTTATTTTTTTCTCTTAGCGCTCTATATTCCTCACGCTTTACAGCCTTCTTTCTCTGCAATCTCCTTGTGAGAGGTTTTGCAAAATATCTACTTTTCCTTTTAGCCAACAAAACTCTACTTGCTTGAACTTTTTTGTTAAAACGTGAAATAACACGGTCAACAGACTCTTTATCATTCTTTCTAACTTTAACGGACATATATCAGCACCTCCTTTCGTTTTTAATGAATAAATGCTGGGCAATTATTGCCCATGCTATAACTAAAGTCAATTAAATATCCAGATTCTTTACGCTTTTTGCATGCGTCTGAATGAATTTTTTTCTTGGCGGAACTTCCGTTCCCATCAAGGTATCAAAAACCTGATCAGCACGCTCAGCATCCTCAACGGCAACTCTCATCATCGATCTTGTAGCCGGATCCATTGTTGTATCCCAAAGCTGATCCGGATTCATTTCTCCAAGACCTTTATATCTCTGTATACTAACTTTTGTGTCATCTTTAAAATCCTTTAATGCAGCCTCTTTTTCATCATCAGTATAAGCATAAACAGTTTTTTTACCCTGTGAGATCTTATATAGAGGTGGCTGTGCTATGTATATGTGCCCCTGCTCCACAAGTGGCTTAAAATACCTGTAAAACAAAGTCAGCAAAAGAGTCCTGATATGCGCTCCATCAACGTCCGCATCGGTCATTATAACTATTCTGTCATATCTAAGTTTTTCAACATCAAATGTCTCTCCGATTCCAACTCCAAGAGCAATAATGGTTGATTTAATTTCGTTGTTTGCAAGAACTTTGTCCATTCTTGAGTGTTCAACGTTCAATATCTTACCTCTTAACGGCAAAATTGCCTGGAACTCTCTGTTTCTTCCCTGCTTTGCACTACCTCCGGCAGAATCTCCCTCGACTATGAATAATTCGCATTTGCTAGGATCTTTGGATGAACAATCCGCGAGTTTTCCCGGAAGAGTCATCCCCTCAAGAACCCCTTTTCTTATAACTGTATCTCTTGCCGCCTTTGCAGCCATACGCGCACGTGCAGCCAAGCTACATTTTGCAACAAACAATTTGCCGTCATTCGGATGTTCTTCCAAATATTCGGTAAATTGCTCATAAAAAACATTCTCAACTGCCGTTCTCATTTCCGCATTTCCAAGCTTACTTTTGGTCTGACCTTCAAACTGAGGATCTGCAAGCTTAACGGAGATAATAGCCGTAAGACCTTCACGCACATCTTCAGCTGTAAGATTAGCCTCTTTTTCCTTTAAGATATTATTTTTCCTGGCATAATTGTTAATCGTCCTTGTAAGCGCGCTTTTAAACCCGGTTAAATGCATACCACCTTCAAGCGTATGTATGTTATTCGCAAAAGTGAAAATATTTTCCTGATATGTATCGGAATACTGCAGAGCAATCTCCACATTTCCTTCCGGAAGCTCTTTATCGATATAAACAACTTTCCCAATTATTTCTTTATTCTTATTTAAGTGTTGGACATAAGACCTTATTCCTCCTTCAAAATAAAATTCGTATTTTTTATCAAATCTTTCATCAAGTACTTTGATGGAAACACCCTTTGTAAGGTAAGCCTGCTGTCTAAGTCTGTTTTTTACGGTATCGTAATCAAATTCTGTAATCTGGAAGATTTCCGGATCCGGAGTAAAGGTAATTGTTGTACCTGTACTGGTAGACTTTCCGACTTCTTCAACCCCTGTAACAACTTTTCCTCTTGAGTATTCCTGACTGTAAATTTTTCCATTTCTTTGAACTTTGGCAACCAACTTAACAGAAAGCGCATTCACAACAGATACACCAACTCCATGCAAACCTCCTGAAACCTTATATCCACCTTCTTCACCAAATTTACCTCCGGCATGCAAAACCGTAAGAACTGTTTCCAGAGCTGATTTTCCAGTCCTCTGATGTGTTTCAACCGGGATACCTCGTCCATCATCTATAACGCTGCAACTTCCGTCCTGATGCAAAGTAACAACTATATTCTTACATTCTCCTGCCATTGCTTCATCAATAGCATTATCAACTATTTCCCAAATAAGATGATGAAGTCCGGCAACATCTGTAGTTCCAATGTACATACCCGGCCTCTTTCGAACAGCCTCCAATCCTTCAAGAACCTGAATTTGCTCGGCACCATATGATTTCTTCTTATCTTCAGCCATATCGCTATTAGTGTGTTAGTAAAATGCACCCCAAAGAATCTATCACAACTTTAGCAATTTGTCAGGGAATTTTTAGTTGGATTCGTCGTATATCTTCAGCACAAGGTTTTTCATGAATGTCGGAGTGAATGTATCGCCAACCGTTTTTTCACCGCTTGCGGTTTGAACAACAAGATTACTTACCTTGTCATCGGTCGTACTGTATTCAAATGAAAACTTGGCGTTTTTTTGATCCGAAAAATATACGTTTGTAACTTTGTAATAACCCGCATTTAAATCAACAATTTCCACATTACTCATTGTAATTACCACTCCCATTTTTGAAAATTTCTCAGCAAGGAAAACACTTGCTGCGCGCTTAACATCCAGAAGCTTATCTGTTTCCTTTACCGGAGACGTACCGGCAACCTCTTTTTCTTTGGCTCTGGACAAAGAAGAGATAGTTTCGGTTATGAACTTACTTGCCTTGAGCAATTTAACTCCATCCTGAGATATTATTGTATCCTCAACAATTATGTTTGAAAGAAGCTGTCTGTCCCAATCATAAGTTGCCCTAAACTCAATACCCCCGGTTCTTGCGGACAATATTGGAATTCTTGTTTTTGTAGCATCGCTGTAAACTCCGAATTCAACATCCTGTATCCCCGCTTCTTCAAGATCTTTAAGGGCTTTTGCCGTTATTTCTTCCACAGATTCATCGGACACGTTTTCACTGCCCAAAATCTCCTCCCTTATATCCTCAAAGCTTAAAACTTCTTGTTGTATCTCCTTAAAAGCTTCAAATCTTTCGCTGTGCGAAGCTCCGTGAAGCTGTGTTGATGAATATTCGGCAGCCTGTAAATATTCCCAGAAAACTCCAAAATCAGACAACCTTTTGCTGAAAAGCTCATTAACTGCAGCTATATCAACAGTCCCCTCCTGGTAATCTTCAATATTCTGAATCAATCTGTAAACTATTTTTCGAGCGTCAACGGTATCAAGCTTATCATTAAACAGAAAATATCTTATCCTACTTAGAAGATCGATATCATTACTTATGAAAGTCTGCCTCTGTTCTTTTTTATCATTGCTTGATTCAAGAGCAAGCAAATAGTCCTCTTCCATTCCCTTCTTTTGATCAAAGAATTCAAGCTTATATAACTCAGGCGTCTGAAAAAGCAAATTATCAACAAGTATGTTTTGATGAATAATATTATCTTTTATTTCGCTCATTTTTCCTTCATAAGACTTTGTATATTTATCGTACAATTCAAAATACTCTGCAAATAAGCCGTTAAGATCCACCGGACTTGATTTAACCGCATCGTAAACATCATTCAGTTTTGCAGTAAGAAGCAGAAATCTACCGTCATCATCAACAAACTTCGCCATTGAAACATCGTTGATTTTCTCAAACATCAACTGTTTTACCGGGAAGAGTTCATCGCCCGGAACAAACAAAGAAAGCTGGTAATATTTATTATTAAGTTCATTAAACAAATCATTCTTAATATCATCATCACCATTGGACAAAACCGTCTGAATATCGCTATTAAAAATTGAAAGTCTCACTTTCCCGTCAACATCGTTACCCTGTGAAAACAAATATTCCGCATCTTCTATATTTTCAAAAAGAGAACTCACAATTTGCTGATTCTTTTTATTTTTATTAAACGTAAGAGCGGACTGCATATCGGCCAAAATGGATTTTGCCTGATATCTTAAAGACCCAATTGAAATAGTTCTAAGCCCTTTGTCGTTAATATCCTGCGAATAATTTGCTTTAAAAGAATTATAGTCGGATATCTCTTTAACTAATTGATCCAAAAACCAAGGATCTTCTTGTTTCTTTTTTTCACTGAGCCTTCCGTAACTAAACTCCTTAACAAGTTTTGAATATAAAAGTTTTTCTATTGTTTCCTTTTCTGAATCAAGTTTTGAATGAATAAGCTGAGCCTGATTTCCTTCCGCCAACCATAATTTATTTATAACCTTATTGTCTGCAAGAAGATCAACCTCTATGTCATGCAAATCCGAATAAATCGTTGTTTTAAGGTCATCCGAAACTACGCTAAAGGAAGAACTGTCAGCATATATGTTTGAATATTTTGTCTTCACTACAAATGAAGATTCATCAAAAACCGTATTTCCCCACAAACTGCCTTTTTCAAGCCTGAAGCCATAGGTTTTAGATTCTTTATCGATCGATTCAACAACCGCAACAGTATCAGCGCCAAGTCTTATTAATCCACGCTCACCGACAATCAAAATAGCCCCACTGGTTCCGGTAGTATCAACCCTTGCCTCTTCATCCAGAGACACGGATTTCTCACCAACAAGCATAATTCCGTCATGAATAAATTCTTTTCCGAGATTGTAACTGGAAATATCCGCAAAAACGCTTCCAGCAAATATAACCGCAGAAAAAACAACAAAAGAAAGAGTCGTTACAAAAGATTCAAAAAATGATCCCCTCTTTTTTCCGGCGAAGATAAATAACTGAAGAGGCTTAACCTCAGATTTAATAACTTTTTCTTCTTTCTGCTTAGTTACACTCTCCGAAAGAGCATCAAGACGTACATCAAAAAACCCATCATCTTTTTCGGCATCTTCCGCAGCAGGCTTTGCAACAACCCTTGAATCAAGCACATTTTGCGCATCCTGCACATTCTGTAAAATCTGCGTAGCTTCAGTTTCCGCATCGGAATCAGTCTTATTCAAAAGTGCACCAACCGGCGCTATTAAAAGTTCGTCGTTTTGCATCAACGATTCCTCTTTTTTCCCCTGTAAATTATCTGTTTTTGTGTTTTTGTTTTCTTCGAGCATGGCTAACCTTAAATTTTCTTTTAATTATAGCATTTTTTTACATTTCTGTAAATTTAAAAACCTGTGGTTTTCCACTATAGTTAGCGTTGTTTTCTAATCAAACATATATGGCTCGGACCACAAAGCACGCACTAACAATTTTTGTAACTTTAATGTCATTTTCACAATCGGTTTTGGCTTCATTCTCAGATGTTGTTCCACAGAGCCTTTTTTACGAAGCTGTTGAATATTTCTCAAATGAAGTAAAAATCATATCTACGGAGAAAGAAGCATTTAGGCCTCTTGATAAGATAAATCGGGCTGAATTCTTCAAACTCATGATAGCGAGCGGAAATTCAAGCATTGAAAATAACCCTTCGGAACTGCCGTATAAAGACATAACTGGAGACGAATGGTTCACTCCTTACGTAAATAGGGCTTTTGAACTGGGAATTTTAACTTTTGACGAGCAAAACCCATATTTTAATCCTGGAAACACAATAAACAGAGCCGACGGAATAATGTACATACTGGCTTATTACGATATTGATCCCGATACTGTCAGCGATTTTCCAAAAGATTATTTTGACGTATCCGAAGACGATTATTTTGCAGACGCTTCACAAATAGCCTACATGTTCGAGCTTCTTTCCGATCATAAATCGAGATATTTCAGTCCGTATAAAGAGCTAACAAGAGCCGAAACCATCAATATTTTATATAATCTTCATCAGGCCGGATTTATAAACACAATAATAACCCCAACCGACTATACGGCAATTCGAGAAGATGCTTCCTACGAGGTCTTTCTTGATGTATACAATACAATCTTGGATGAATATGTAGATAAAGATTCCGTGGAAGAAAGAGACCTTATTTATGGAGCGATATCCGGAATGGTTACAAGTCTTGCCGACCCATACAGCACGTTTATGCTGCCCCAAGATGCTCAAACCTTTCAGGAATCACTTTCCGGAACTTTTGACGGAATCGGAGTTTATCTCTCCTATGAAGACGGCAATTACATTATACAAACAGCATTAAAAGGCTCTCCGGCAGAAAAAGTCGGATTAAAAACAAACGACATCATTACTCAAATAGACGGATTAAGTACAACAGGCATGACCTTTGACGACATAATCGACATGCTAAGGGGCGCTGCCGGAACAGATGTTACGCTCACAATAAAGAGAGGATCTATTACAAAAGATTACAAATTAACAAGAGCCCTTATTGATGTACCTTTTGTTGAAAGCGAAATGGTAAGCGGAGTTGGAATTATTCATTATTATCAATTCACAAGCAATTCGCATTATCAATTTATTGAAGAAATAAACAAGATACTGGATCAAAACCCAAAAGGCCTTGTACTGGACCTAAGGGACAATCCGGGAGGATACCTTTATAGCTCGCAACAATTGGCTTCAAGATTCATACAAGAGGGTGAACCATTTGTTAACGTGCAACTTGCGGACGGATACTCATACAACGATGTTTCATACGGTCCGGGCGACCTTGGAAAGTATAAAGTTGCAGTTCTAATAAACGAAGGAACAGCATCCGCATCAGAAATAGTGGCGCTTGCGCTTAAAGAGAAAATGGGAGCAAAAATAGTTGGAATAAACAGTTTTGGAAAGGCAAAAATTCAGGAAATCATATCTTACAGAGATGGATCTTCTTTAAAGTTAAGTATAGCAAAGTGGTCTTCTCCAAACGGAGTTTCTGTTGAAGAAAAAGGTGTAAATCCCGACTTTGAAGTTATTGACGAAGCCGCTCAACTTGAGAAAGCTATATACCTGGTAACTCATTAGTAGCTTTAGGCTCTCCCTCTGAAGCCGGACCCAAATCAACAGGAGCTTGAGGCTGAGAAGGTTGAGAAGGCACTGGTTCAGTTACAATTCCGGGAGCTGTCTCACCGGTAGCACCATATTCGGCAGTTTCAGCTTCAGCCCTAAGCATTTGTTCAGGATTGGTTGTAACAAGTTTATCCTCACCGTAAGAAGCAATTACCTGAATTGCAACGTGCTTATTTCCGGCAAAGAACAATCCCTGGCCAATACCACTGTTTAGAAGCATATATTTTTCACCTTCGGTAAGATTGAAAATTTTCTGCAGCATATCAAGAGCGGCAGGAGCCTGCTTTAAAAGAAGCTGCATTGAAGAGTTTGTAATAATAGGTTTTCCGAATGAATTTTGAACGAAATCCTCAACGTCCTGCGTAATTGTGGTTACTCCCAAATAATATTTTCTAGCTCTTTTTACAAGTCCGTAAAGAAATTTCGCGGAATCCTCATGTTGCATTAATGACCAGGCCTCATCAATTATAAGCAATCGTTTCTTAAGTGAACTTCTTACTCTGCTCCAGATAAAGTTCAATATAATGTACATCGCAATAGGGCGAAGTGCATCCTCAAGGTCTCTTATGCTAAATACAACAAGCCCTGAAGTTAAATCTATATTCGTTGCCTTGTTAAAAATTCCCGAATAAGTTCCCTGCGTAAACTTTGCAAGTCTTGTAGCAAGGCTTTTTGCGCCTTCCATCGAGTTTAAAATGTCATATAAATCCTCCATTGTAGGTGGCGGGAACGAAGACGGATCCTCGGTTTCCATTGTAATCCCGCGCAAAGCGTAAACATCCGTAAGTGCCCTATCCAACGTACCTTCTTCTTCCGGAGAAACACCTCCAAGCATGATCTTTAAAAGACCATGAATAGATATTATATTTGCGCGTAGCAAATCACCCGGCTGAACAAGCTCATCTTTAAGTGGAGCCGGAAGATCAAAAGGATTAATTCTTCTATCCGCATTTAAAGAAACGTGCATATAAGAGCCTCCAACCGTATCGCAAAGCGCTTCGTACTCATTTTCCGGATCAATAATAATAACGTCCGTACCAAACATAAGCGAGCGTAAAACTTCCAGTTTAACCGCGTAAGATTTACCTGCTCCAGATTTGGCAAAAACCACAGAATTGGCGTTTTCAAGCGAGAATCTATCAAAGATAATCAAGCTGTCATTGTGTCTGTTTAGTCCGTAAAGAATACCTTTATTGGAAGTTAATTCCGCAGAATTAAATGGGAACATCGTCGAAAGCGGCGAAGTATTCATGTTTAATGAAATCTCCAACTCATCAAGACACAAAGGAAGAGTCGAGTTAAATCCATGTTCTGTTTGAAATTCAGCCCTTTTTGTCATAACCAATTTTCCTCCAAGCAAGCTCTCCAACTGTTTTGATACCCTTTTTAACTTTCCTTTATCTTCTGAATAAATTGTAACGTACAATGCAAACTGGAAGAATTTCTCTTGTCCTCTTTGGATTTGAATTCTTAGTTCCTCCGCATCCTGAAGGGCAGTTTCTATTGCCGGATCACTTACGTTCCCCTTTTCTGCCGACATACGAATAGAAGATTGCATTTGCGCAACTTTTCTCTTTAAAACGTTCATTATAGATGCAGAATCTATTGGATAAATAAACTGAGAAATATCCATGGTAACATCAAAATTTATCACCGGAGAAAGCCAGTTTGAATCCAAATACCTTGGATAGGCGTAAACATAAAAAGTCTGAGCATACATACCTTCAACACGAATGGCATCAAACTCTATTTCCATTGATGAAGGCGAAATAAGGTCTCTTATAGTGGAAAGTCCTTCCTGGTAAATCTTTTCAACCTCCTGAAATCGTTTTTTTTCTTCAGGAGTCATAGGTTTTTCGGCTTCTTTCTTTATCTCGGCATCGGTTTTTGTTGCCTGCAAAGCATACTCGGCTCTGCTTTTATCGCTTACAGAAAACATATCCTTGAAATTATCAAAGATACTTTTCTTTTGTACCGCCTTATCTGCAGCTTCCTTTTTCTCCTGAGTCAAAACTTTCTCTTCAGGAGTAACAGGGTTTTCCTGCTCTTTTTTTGGCGAAAGCTCAACTTTATCCTTGTTGCTTGCGTTTTTAACCCAAGCAGGAAGACTGGCGTCTTCAGCCCCTTTTTCAAGCCACGCAGGAGCCTGCATATTCTCCTGTGTAACCTCTTTATCTGCATTTTGCGTGTTTTGTGTTTGTTTGTTTTTTATTTCCTCAGCCATAGCTCATCAATTAGAAAAGTCTTAATAGTATAGCAAATTTTGAGATTTTTCTCAAGCTAGAGCGCAATAAAAAAATCATATGCATTAAATTAAATTTTGTGCTAAAGTGTCCACCGGCTAGTGTTAACGAGCCTTTTGATTTCTGTTACTAATTTTTAGACCATGGCTGAAGAGGGAAACAATGACCAAGGCGAGCTAATTCCGGAAGAAGAACAAATTACGTTCGCTAAGAACTTACACAAAAGAAGCATCACTCAGGAAATGGAAGAATCGTACCTCGATTATGCCATGAGTGTAATTATTTCCAGAGCCCTACCTGATGTAAGAGATGGACTTAAACCGGTACACAGAAGAATTCTTTACGCCATGCACGACATGGGACTAAGGTCCAGTGCAGGTTTTAGAAAATCAGCAACAGTAGTGGGTGAAGTTCTTGGTAAATATCATCCACATGGAGACAGTGCGGTTTACGATTCGATGGTTCGTATGGCGCAAGAATTTTCACTTAGATACCCACTCATCAGAGGACAAGGAAACTTTGGTTCTATCGACGGAGACAGTGCGGCCGCAATGCGTTACACTGAAGCCAAATTACAGAGAATTTCCGACGAAGTTTTAGCAGATATAGAAAAAGAAACCGTTACTTGGACAGACAACTATGACGGAAGACACAAAGAACCTTCTGTTTTGCCTTCAAAAATACCTCAACTACTTTTAAACGGAACAACCGGTATCGCCGTTGGTATGGCAACATCAATACCTCCACACAATCTTGGAGAGCTTATAGATGGAATCATGCATCTTATTGAAAATCCTGAAGCAACAATTGAGGATCTTATGGAGTTTATTAAGGCTCCCGACTTCCCTACTGCCGGAAAGATTTATGATACTGAAGCCATAAAAGAAGCTTACGTAACAGGTCGCGGAGGAATGACGATGAGAGCAAGAGCCGAAATTGAAGAGAAGAAAAGCGGAAGATTCGTAATAATTATAACCGAGATACCTTATCAGGTTAATAAAGCCGTACTTGTTGAAAAAATCGCAGAACTTGTAAGAGATAAGAAGATAGTTGGAATATCAGACATAAGAGATGAGTCCAACAAAGACGGTATACGAGTTGTGATTGAGCTTAAAAAAGAATCTTTCCCAAAGAAAATCTTAAATCAGCTCTACAAATACACACAAATGCAAACAAACTTCAACATGAACATGATTGCTCTTGTTGATGGATTACAACCTAGACTTCTAAATCTTAAGCAGGTGCTTGAGTTTTTCATAATCCACAGAAAAGAAGTTATAACAAAAAGAACGGAATACGAACTTAAAATCGCGAAAGCAAGAGCGCACATACTTGAAGGTTTAAGAATCGCAATAGACAATATTGATGCTGTTATAGAAACAATAAGAAAATCCGACACAAAGGAATTGGCGCATGCCTCATTGGTTAAGAAGTTCAAGCTTTCAGACCTACAGGCTACAGCTATATTGGAAATGAAACTGCAGACACTTGCAGGACTTGAAAGACAAAAAATCGAGGATGAATACAAGGAAAAAATTGCGTTAATAACAGCCCTTGAATCCATACTTGGCGATCCAAAAAAGATTTTAAAAATAATAAAGGAAGAACTTGCCGAGATTAAAGAAAAATATGCAGATGAAAGAAGAACCGAAATAATCCCTCACGGACTTGGAAAATTCTCAATGAAAGATACTATCCCTAACGAACAAACAATCGTTATAGTATCAAGAGAAGGCTATATAAAGAGAGTTCCACCATCAACCTTTAAGGCTCAACACAGAGGTGGAAAAGGTATTATTGGTGTAACAACAAAAGACGAGGACGAAATAAGTATAATCAGATACGCCAAGAACCATGATAATGCCCTATTCTTCACGAATCAGGGTCGCGTATTCCAACTACCTGTTTACGAAATTCCAAATACAAGCAGACAGGCTAAGGGACAACCTCTGGTGAATCTTGTTCAGCTTAACGAAAATGAAGTTGTCACCGCAATGTTAATAGTTAACGAAGAATTTAAGGGTAAATACCTTATAATGACGACAAAAAAAGGAACTATTAAAAAGACAAATGCGGAATCATTTAAGAATGTAAGAAGAAGCGGACTTATAGCAATAAAATTGAGAGGAGACGATTCTTTGGAATGGGTACGTGAAGTTTCCGAAGGCAATGAAGTAATAATTGTTACGCGTGAAGGAAAAAGCATAAGATTTAAAGAAGCAAACGTAAGAGATATGGGCCGCGCATCAATGGGAGTTAGAGGTATAAAGCTAAAAGAGAAAGATTATGTCGTTGAGATGGACATTGTTACAACGCCTGAAGCATCGCTTTTTGTGGTGATGGAAAACGGACTTGGAAAAAATTCAGCAGTATCAAGTTATCGTCTTCAAACAAGAGGAGGAAGCGGAGTAAAAACCGCAAATGTAACAAGTAAAACGGGTAAAGTTGCAGGAGCAAAAGTTATGGCCGACTTCTATGAAGGAGATGCAATCTTAATATCAAAGAAAGGACAGATAATAAGAATGAACATTAAGGATATTCCTACACGCGGACGATCAACTCAAGGCGTATATCTTATGAGATTAAAAGAAGGTGATTATGTAAGCACATTGTCTCTTATAAGAACCGACGAAATTATCAAAGAGCTTGAAGTTGCCGGAACGGAACCATCAAAGAAAACTGCCAAGGAAACAAGTCCCGAGCAGGCAAGCTTACTCTAAAATCGCCTCATGAAAAGCAGATTTTTACATGCACTATTGGGCGTACTAATGTTAACCGGCGCCTCTGTGGGCACTGTTTTTGCCCAGTCAACTGCCGATTTAAGCATATCTGCCGAGAGCGTTAATTTTTCGAAAAACACATTCCTTGAAGGAAATCCTGTTAGAATTTACGCCACTATACAAAACCTAAGTAGTAAAGATTTGCTTGGGACGGTTCAGTTTTATGATGAAAGTGCCGGAAAGCAAATAGGAAGTGACCAAACCGTCTCCGTTTTTGCCAATAAGACAGATGATGTTTTTATAGACTGGACGCCATATGTCGCAGGTGCCCATTCAATAACCGTTTCAATTGATCCATGGAATAACAACGGAGATGATCCTTCAAATAATACGGTAAAAAAGACAGTTACAGTCCTTAAAGACACCGACTACGACGGAATAACCGATTCCGAAGATCCCGATGACGACAACGACGGAGTTTCGGATGAAGAAGATGCTTTTCCGCTAAATTCAAAAGAATGGATTGATACGGATGGGGACAGAATTGGAGACAATGAAGATCCGGACGACGACAACGACTCACATCTCGACACGGAAGATGCATTTCCTTTTAACCCCTTGGAATGGAGCGATTTTGATAAAGACGGGACGGGAGACAATGAAGACAATGATGACGACAACGATAAGCTTGATGATGAAAGCGAGACAAAAATGCAGACTGACCCATTAAAACCCGACACAGATGAAGACGGAGTTATTGACGGAGAAGATGCTTTTCCTTTGGATAAAAACGAAGCACGTGATTACGACAAAGATATGATTGGCGATAATACGGATACGGACGACGATAATGACGGGATTTTAGATGAATATGACAGCAATGACAACAATAAAGGTCCGACAATTGTGGTTGATGGAAATACAAAATTCGCCTTTTTAAACAGAGAAATAAGTTTGGATGCCTCTCCATCGTTTGATGAAGACGGGTCAATTCAGGATATTCAGTGGGTTGTCGGAGAAGAAGCACAGGCGGGGCCAAACTTCAATTATATGGTTGGCACAAAAGGAAATATTGATGTACGCATAGTCATAATTGATAATGCAGGTGAAATTCGGGAAACTACATTTAATATAAAAGTTCTAGACATTGATTTTTATCTGTCTGGAGCTATGATTTGGATCATAATTATCCTTGCAATTATAATATTTTTAAAGTATAGTTCACGCGCGTAAAAAATCATTGAATAGTTAAAGCAATAATATGAAAAAAGATTTACACCCAAAGTATTACCCTAACGCTACATTCACCTGTGCATGCGGAACTGTAGTGATATGTGGGTCAACTAAAGAAGCTCAGACAACTGATATCTGTAGCAAATGTCATCCTTTTTACACAGGAAAAAGTAAACTTGTAGATACTGCCGGACGCGTTGATAAATTCAAGGCAAGACAGAAGAGAGCTCAAGAAATACAGGATGAAGCTAATAACCCTGAACTAAAGGCTGAAGCTAAAAAAGGAAAGAGTGATGAAAAATACCTTACAGTTGAGAACATAAAGGAATTAAAGAGCAAGGGAGCAAAGAAGAAAACGGCAGTTGTTAAGGAAGTTAAGGCGGCTAAGGCCACTAAGACTCCAAAGGCTGCTAAAAGCGTGAAAAAAGCGAAAACTGCTTAATCTTAAATAAGTTAAATGCCTGGGAATTCCATTGGCAAATTGTTTCGGGTATCTACTTGGGGAGAATCTCATGGTAAGGCGCTCGGTGTTTTAATTGACGGTTGCCCTTCGGGAATCGATTTAAGCGAAAATGATTTACAGGAAGAGCTAAATAGACGCAAACCCGTTGGAGTTTCCGGTACAACGCGACTGGAAGAAGATAAGGCGGAAATACTTTCGGGCGTGTTTGAAGGAAAAACAACCGGATCCCCTATTTCCATAGTTGTATTCAATAAAAACGCACGTTCTAAAGATTACGCAAATATTAAAGAAATCTACAGACCCGGGCATGCGGACTACACATATGAGCAAAAGTACGCAGTTCGCGATTACAGAGGCGGAGGAAGGGCCTCCGGGAGAGAAACTGTAGCAAGAGTAATGGCTGGAGCAGTTGCTTATAAACTGCTTAAAAAAAGTAAAATTTTAATAATCGGACATACAATCCAAATTGGGAATGTGATAGCTGATAAATTTCAGGCTAAAGAAATTGAAAATAATGAGCTAAAATGCGCGGACAAAGTCGCGACTGTAAAAATGTTAAATTTAATAGAGACTGTAAAAAAAGAAAACGATTCCATTGGAGGAATAATTGAGATTGTAATTAAAAATGTACCAACAGGACTTGGAGAACCCGTTTTTGACAAGCTTGATGCCGATCTTTCAAAAGCAATAATGTCTATCGGGGGGGTTAAGGGAATTTCCATAGGAGCAGGGTTTGATACGGCTTTAATGAAAGGATCTGAAAATAACGACGAATATGTAATTAGGAATGGAAAAGTTAGAACTTTAAGCAACAATGCAGGCGGAATTCTTGGTGGAATATCAAGCGGAGAAGATATAGTTTTGCGTATAGCGGTAAAAGCTCCCGCAAGCATAGGAATTACTCAAAAAAGCGTAAATTCACGTGGAAAAACGGTGGATTTTAAAATTGAAGGCAGGCATGATGTTTGCATCGTTCCAAGGGTAATTCCTGTCGTCAAAAGCATGGCCGCGATTATTATTGCAGACCACTTGTTAAGACAAAGGGCGATTCAAGAATAAAAACAATTATGGACCAATTCAAATTCAAAATAATTTCAAAAGATAAAAAAACTTCCGCAAGAGTAAGCGAATTTTCGACTCCTCATGGGAAGCTTCATTTGCCGACATTTATGCCGGTTGGCACAAGAGCAACGGTTAAAACTTTGAATCCAGAAGAGCTTGTTGATTTAAATGCTGACATAATTTTAGCCAACACATATCATTTATATTTGCGCCCAGGAAGTGAAACGGTTAAAAAAATGGGAGGGCTTCATAAGTGGATGAACTGGAAAAGACCCATACTTACCGACTCCGGAGGGTTTCAGGTTTTTTCGCTGGCACTTGAGAAAAGACCAATGCAAAACACCGATAAAAAACTTGTTAAAATAAAAGAGGATGGAGTTGAATTTAGGTCTTACATAGACGGATCAAAACATTTTTTCACTCCCGAAAAGGTTATGCAGATACAGTCCGACCTTGGAGCGGACATAATCATGGCGTTTGATGAATGTGCTCCCGGAGAATCAACTCATGCATACGCAAAACAAGCTATGGATAGAACGCATGAATGGGCTGAAAGATGTAAAAAAGAACATAATAAATTACAGAAATCAAAGAAAATCAAACAGGCATTATTCCCAATAGTACAGGGTGGAATTCATGATGACCTTCGAGTGGAATCTACAAAATTCATGGCAAAGTTGGATCTTCCCGGAATCGCAATAGGAGGCCTTTCAGTCGGAGAAACAAAAGAGCAGATGTACCATACTCTGGATGTTATTAAGGACTATTTGCCAGAAGATAAACCAAGATATTTGATGGGTGTAGGCACGCCGGAAGACTTGCTTGAAGGAGTTTCCCGCGGGATAGATATGTTTGACTGCGTTATGGCTACAAGAAACGCCAGACATGGATCGTTCTGGACAAAAGACGGGAAATTTAATCTCAAGAACTGTGGTTTTAAAGAAATTGCAGATCCTTTAATGAAAAACTGCGGATGCTATACGTGTAAAAACTACTCAACAAGTTATGTGAGACATCTTTACATGGAGAACGAGACTTTTGGATTGAGGCTTGTTACAATTCATAATCTACATTTTTTGTTGGATTTGATGAGCAAGGTAAGAACTCATATAAAAAATGGTGATTTTACAGACTTTAAAGACAAATTTCTTAAACGTTACTTTAAAAAATCATGACAAACAAAGGTATAATAAACTATTTCTTTGAGCTTGGAATGCTCAAGAAGATTTATCACAACGGGCCACAAGCAGCGGGAGTAAAACAGCCTGACACGGTTGCTGAACATATATACAGAGCGGCAATAATAGGGTTTGTATTGGGCGAAATGGAAGGAATAAGCGGAGAAAAAGTTGCAACAATAGTTCTTTTTCATGATAACCCGGAAAGCAGAATCGGAGATCACAACAAAATTGCACAAAGATACATAGGAAGAGAGGATATCGAAAAGAAGGTTTTAGCTGAGCAAATAGAGCAACTCCCATCTTCGATAGCAAAGAAAATTGAGAATTACTGGAACAAACAGGTCGATAAAAAAACACCGGAAGGATTGCTTGCTTACGAAGCGGACTTGCTCGAAACAGCCGTTCAGGCAAAGGAATATATAGACATCGGCTATCCAACAAAAGGATGGATTACAAACGTAAAAAAACATCTAAAGTCAAAAAGCGCAAAGATATTGTTAAAACAACTTGAAAAAACTCACTTTACCGATTGGTGGCAGGGTTTAAAAATGGTATAGTCTGTTTGCAAATGAAACACTCAAATTATGATAGCTTTCTTGGAAGGGACAATAAGTAAAAAACTTACCGGAAATATAATTTTAAATACCGGCAGTGTTGGGTATTTGGTAAATGTTTCTTCCAGCACTTTTGCCGAACTTGAAGAGAAAGACAATATCAGCCTTTTTATTCACACTTCCGTACGCGAAGACGACATAAGCCTTTATGGATTTCAAACCCTGGAAGAATTGGAGCTTTTTAAAAAGCTTATTTCGGTATCCGGAGTTGGACCAAAAACAGGACTTGAGGTCCTAAATAATTCAGCGGCTTCCGTTAGGTACGCAATAGCAAACGGAGACGTTGCCCTGCTTGAAAAAACACCGGGGATAGGCAAGAAAACAGCACAAAGAATAATAATAGACCTTAAAAATAAAGTTTCACAAAGTCAAAAACCGTCTGATTATACAGATATAAAGAATATCAATGAAGATGCAATTAAGGCTTTGGAAAAACTCGGATTTAGAAGACATCAAATAATAAACAGACTAAAAGATATTCCGGAAACCATTAAAAACGAAGAAGAGATAATTCGTTACTTCCTTCAAAATGCTTAAAAATATCAGAGCGCGGTTTAAAAATTATAACGCTCTTTTCATAAGTAATCCCGTTAATGTTAACTATTTAACAGGCTTTACCGGGAGCAGAGGACTTATTTTAATAACAAGGAAGAAAGCTTGTTTCTTCACGGATTTCCGATATCTGGAATATGCAAAAAAGATTATCCCAAAGGAATTCGAAGTCATTCAAATAGATAAAAAATGGAAAACAGACTGGCCAAGTATTCTTAAAAAATACAAAATAAATTCATTGGGAATTGAAGAAGATTACCTTACTTACAGTCAATTCCTGGGGCTTCGCAAAATTTCAAAAGGAGTAAAGCTTATAAAGTCGGAACAAATTATAGAGAAATTAAGACAGTTTAAATCGGTTAAAGAACTGCAATATTTAAAAAAATCCCAGGAAATAAACGAGAAACTTCTTAAAAAAACACTTGGATTTATCAAGCCGGGAGTCACAGAGAAAGATATTGAATGGTTCATACTTCAGAATATTCGGGCCGTTGGGGCGGACGGAACATCCTTTATCCCAATAGTTGCTTTTGGAAATAACAGCTCAATCCCCCACCATCAAAATAGCGACAGAAAGCTGAAAAAAGGAGATATAATCCTTATTGATATGGGAGTTAAATATAAAGGATACTGTAGTGATATGAGTAGAACCTTTTTCACAAAGAAACCAACCGATCTTCAGTCAAAAGTTTATCAAACGGTTCTTGATGCCCAAAAAGCAGCAATAAAAAGCTTAAAAAACGGAGTACTTATATCAAAAATAACAGGTGCGGCAATGAAAATAATTGAAAAGGCGGGATATAAAGAAAATTTTCAGCACGGACTTGGCCACGGGACAGGGCTTGATATTCACGAACTTCCTAATCTGGGGAGCGAAAAACCCGAGAAGTTGTTACAAAACATGATTACCACCATTGAACCGGGCATTTATCTACCCAAAAACTTTGGAGTTCGCATAGAAGATATGGTAATAATAACTGGTGCTGGTTATACAAATATAACCAAAGCTCCAAAAGAGCTTAAAGATGCACTTATAGAACTATAAAATTTCAACAGATATGACACCGAAAATTGCCGTAATATTGTTCCCGGGAACAAACTGTGAGCTTGAGGCCATGCGTGCATTAAAAAGATCGGACATGGATCCGAAGTTGATAATGTGGAACGACACGGAAACCGATTATTCCGAGTTCGACGGATTCTTTCTTCCGGGCGGATTTTCGTATGAAGACAGAGGCAGATCGGGCGTTATAGCATCAAAGAATCCCCTACTCGACAAGATTAAAAAAGAAGCGGCAAAAGGAAAACCTGTACTTGGAGTTTGTAACGGAGCGCAAATAATACTTGAATCAAAACTTATTCCAGGACTTGATGAAAATCACGTAGAAATGGCTTTGGCATGGAATAAACGTATTGATAAAAACGGAAAAATTCTTGGAACCGGATTTTACAACGATTGGATTTACATAAAAAATGCGGCTCCCGCAGGAAGAAGCGCGTTTAACAAGTATGATCAAAATCATGTAATGCGTATTCCTGTTGCACATGCGGAAGGAAGATACACCACCATGGATGAAGAACTTGTTAAATTGATAGAAAATAACGAACAAGCTGTATTCAAATATTGTGATAAAGACGGAAACATAGTTAATGAGTTCCCCGTAAATCCAAATGGGGCAATTTTGAATTTGGCCGGCATATGCAATCCGGAAGGAAATGTTATGTCCCTTATGCCTCATCCGGAAAGAACAAAAAACGGGCAGGCAATATTCGATTCCATGAGAGATTATGTTGGGAAATCTTTCACAATAACAAAAAAAGACTCTGTTGTTGCAAAGCGTGAAACAGTCGTAAAAGACATTGTTTTAGACTACAAAAAGCCTACTTTCGAAATACTTGTCGATACGGTGATAACGGATAATGAGGAAAGAACAATTGAATATGCAATAAAAAGTATTGGATTTACAAACATGAAATTAAAGAAGCAGAAATATTTTGGGATTAATCTTGAATCCGGAATTGATCCGGTTAAAACCGCAATCGATTTGATAGAATCGGGAGAACTTGTAAACCTTGCGAAAGAAATACCTACAATTTTCATAGAAGGCAAAGCTTTTGATTACGAAAAAGAACATGGACTTAGTGAGGTAAAAAGCCAAAATACGAACAAAAATGCTTATCTTACTTTCGACAAAGAAGATACTGTCGGAGAGAATATATTACAGACTGTAAAAACACATTTTTCCATTCCCGGAGTTAGTAAAATATCCTCAGGGAAAAAGTGGACACTTGATATTGAGCAGGAAAAAGCTGATGAAGTAATTAGAACTCAGATCCTGCACAATCCTCACGCAATGAATATTTATAAGGCTTAAAATTAATTACTATGTGCGGAATATTTGCCTACAAAGGTGAAAAAACAAACGCGGCAGAGCTTGTTATAAACGGACTTAAAAAACTCGAATATAGAGGTTATGACTCCTGGGGAGTTGCTTTTAAAACGGATCATAAAATAAGCATACACAAAGAAGTCGGCAAAATCGGTGAGTTTGATGTATCTACTCTTAGAGAAAAAATGAATGTTCCAATTGAAAGCCAAATGGCAATGGGTCATTCCAGGTGGGCCACTCATGGCGGAGTTACAAAAGCAAACGCCCATCCTCATTATTCTCAGGATGAAAGCATAGCCATAGTTCACAACGGAATAATAGAAAATTTTGCGGAACTTAAAAAAGAATTACAGGGTAAAGGTTATGAATTTAGATCCGAAACAGATACGGAAGTGGTTGCTCATCTCATACAGGAGTACAAATCTCTTGGTCATGTGGAAGCTATAAAAAAGGCTCTTTCAAGACTACAGGGACGTTATGCGATACTTGTTTTGTGTGCCGAAGATAACAGATTAATAGCGGCAAGAAGAGGATCTCCGTTAATCATAGGAAAAGGAGAAAAGGAATTTTTCATAGCATCCGATATCCCGGCTTTTTTGGAATACACGCGAAAAGTTATGTATTTGGATGACGATCAAATGGTAATCATAAACGACGATGCACAATTCTTTGATCTAAAAACCAACAAGAAGATAGAAAAAAGAATCGTTGAAATAGATTGGAATCCGGAAAGCGCCGAGAAAGGTGAATTCTCACATTTCATGATAAAAGAAATAACCGAGCAAAAAGAAACAATAACCCGTGCAATAAATCAGGATGAAACAAAATTAATGAAAATAGCTGACGAAATTAAGAATGCATACGGAACATACTTGGTTGGTTGCGGAACGGCGGGAAAAGTTTGTTTAACAGCGTCATACCTGTTCGCAAAAATAGCAAAAAGACACGTGAACGTTGCTTTTGGATCAGAATTCCCAAGCTTGCAGGATTTCATTACGGACAGAAGCCTTGTAATTGCGGTATCTCAAAGCGGTGAAACAGCGGACACACTTGAGGCTATAGAAGTCGCGAAGAAAAAAGGAGCAAAAGTTCTTTCAATAATTAATGTTGAAGGATCATCAATGGACAGAATTTCGGACTATTCAATCAATATAAAAGCGGGACCAGAAAAAGCTGTAGCTTCAACAAAAGCCACTACCGCTCAAATCGCGATACTTACACTTCTTGCATATGCTCTTGATAAAAGACTTGAAGAAGGAAAAATTTTACTTGTAAATACGGCAAGCCAAATAAATGACATGTTAAATCCACGTTACGAGGAGCACATCTTACAATTGGCACAAAAAATACAGGATGTTGAAAGCATGTATGTTATAGGAAAAGGTGTTAACTACCCTATCGCGCTTGAAGCTGCAATAAAACTACAAGAAGTTTCATACATACACGCGGAAGGATTTGCCGGAGGAGAACTTAAACATGGACCCATAGCCTTAATTCACGAGGGAGTTCCTTGTATAGCTATAGTTGCAAATGATGAAACAAAGCATGAAATTATAAGCAACGCCATGGAAGTAAAGGCAAGAGGAGGATACATTATCGGGATTTCTCCCGAAAGCAATGATGTTTTTGATTACTGGATAAAAGTCCCTGAGGTTGGAGCCGCGTCCCCTATCGTAAATATTATTCCAATACAAATTCTAGCTTATCAATTGGCTGTTTTAAGAAAAAATAATCCCGACATGCCACGTAATCTGGCAAAAAGCGTAACAGTTAAGTAAGCAAAATAGAATCAAGAAGCTATAGGCCTTAATAAATACGCAGTTTTCTGGTATAATTTAATGAAGTTAATTGCTTTTTAAATGAAAAACCAATTTAAATGAGAGTACAAAACACAAAATTCGTCTGCACGCTTGGCCCCGCATCAGAGAGTACAAAAATTCTTGAAGAAATGATGCGCGCAGGAATGGACGTAGCAAGATTAAATTTCTCACATGGTGATTACAGTCATCATGCCGAATTAATTAAAAATATTCGTAAAATAGCAAAAAAATTAAATATTCCGCTTGCAATAATGCAGGATCTGCAAGGTCCAAAAATAAGAATCGGGACAATAAGCGACAATGGCATTGAAGTTAAAAAAAATGAAGAAATAGTCCTAACTTGTGATAAACAAAGCGGGAAAAAGATACCGGTTCAATATAAAGATCTTTATAGAGACGTTAAAAGAAATTCGGTTCTGCTTATAGATGACGGATTAATTGAATTGAAAGTTAAAAAAATTACAAACAAGGATATTGTTTGTATCTGCCAAAATGACGGAGTTATAAAAAAGAATAAAGGAATTAACGTCCCAAACGGGAACATAACCACAGCTGCAATAACAGCCAAAGACAAAAAAGATTTAATTTTCGGACTTAAGCACGGAATCGACTATGTAGCGCTTTCTTTTATAAAAGAAGCCAAAGACGTTCTTGATGTAAAAAAACTTATCGGAGAAAAAAATGTAAAAGTTATTGCAAAAATAGAAAGAGCGCAGGCTGTTAAAAATCTTGATGAAATAATAGCTGTTGCGGACGCATTAATGGTTGCACGCGGAGATTTGGCAATGGAAATAGGACCTGAAAAAGTACCTATCGTTCAAAAAGAAATGATAAGAAAGTGTAATTTGGCAGGCAAGCCGGTTATAACGGCAACTCAGATGTTGCAATCCATGATAGATAGTCCTCAGCCAACACGTGCGGAGGTAAGCGACACTGCAAATGCAATTTTCGATCACACGGATGCAATAATGCTTTCGAACGAATCCGCTGTCGGCAAATACCCAGTTAAAGCTGTAAAAGTTTTTGCAAAAGTTGCGCAAACTGTTGAAAAAGAATTAAAAAAACATAATCAGCTTTTACCGGTAAGATCAATTAACGACAAAGTGGATTATTATGACGCACTTGGATTCGAGACCTGCCAGCTTGCGGAAGCAACAAATGCAAAAAACATAATAGTTGTTACTTTATCCGGGAAATCAGCACAATATATTTCAAAACACAGATCTTATATCCCTACTATAGTAATAACCCCAAGCGAAAAAACAAAGAATCAACTTTCTCTGTTATGGGGATTAAATGAAATAGTTATAGGCAAGGTTGGCAGAAAAAAATATCTCGAGGACATAAAGCAAATTCTTGAGAAAAACAATTCGGTTAAAAAGGGACAAAAAGTTGTCATCCTTTATACGCATACAAAAGAAAAACGTATTGTATCAACAACCATATAAAAGTATTATAAGAAGGAACTTTAAGCTTCTTAAATATGCGCATTTTAGGCATTGATCCAGGGACTGCACGTGTGGGCTACGGGATAATAGATTTAGACGCAGATAATTACAATGTTGTTGACTGTGGATGTATTACCACAAAGGCAAATACACCTCTTGAACATAGGCTGTCCGAAATAGCAGACGACATTGAATCTCTTATTTTGGCTCATTCACCAGATGTTGCCGCAGTTGAAGAACTTTTCTTTTCAAAAAACACAAAAACCGCACTTTCGGTTGCACACGCACGCGGAGTAATACTGGAAAAAATTCAAAGACATAACATTCCGCTTTATTCTTATAATCCAATGGTAATTAAAAAAGCCCTTTGTAGCGACGGCAAAGCAAAAAAACCGCAAATGCAAAGAATTACGCAATTATTGCTTAGGCTTGCGGAGTTACCTACGCCGGACGACACCGCAGATGCACTTGCGATAGCTTTGTGTCACGGGAATACCCACAGAAACAAATCACTTTACATGCAAACATGAACAAATTTTTAACCGTCTTAAACTTTTTACTGCTTACTACGCTAATAATTCTGACACTCTATGTGTTTGATGTTATTGATATACCTTTCTTGAGTGAACAAAAAACGCAGGAAGAAGAATTAGTGCAGCAAAATATAACCCCGGCACAACAGGAAGAGATACAAAAAGTGACACGTTCAAAATCTTATGACGAGTTAATGGAGAAAGGAAAAGTTTATGCTGAAAACGGACTTTACGATCTTGCTATTGATGCATATACGCAAGCAAGTCAAAAGGCGGAATTAAACAAAGAGCCGTTACTTAAAATAGCTTCGATACAGCTGCTACAACAGGAATATCAAAAAGCAAAAGACATGAGCGCTCATATCCTTACGATTGATCAAAATAGCGGACTAGCCAAACTTTATCTTGGACAAGCCAATATCGGACTTGAAAATTTCCCTGAAGCAAAAAATATTTTTGACAGCATAACCAGCGATGATCAAAAAGTTCAATACTATCAGGGCATAATGGCAGTTTATTTTGGCGAGTACGAACGCGGCAGAACATTGCTCGAAGCAGCCTCCACCAAAGAAAACGGTGACGAAGTAGTAGCGCGAAACGCTCTTAATTTCGTTAACGGTCTTAATGAATTCGACAGATATGCTGCGGGACTAAACAACCATTTACGCGTTCTTATGGCAAGAAGTTTTGCTCAGGTTGGTGAGCACCGTTTGGCAAAAGAAGTTATATGGCCGGTCTTAAAAGAAACCCGAGAATACAGAGACGCATGGATAATACTTGGATACAGTTATTTAAAACTTAAACAGTTCAAAGACGCTATCGACGCGCTTGAAGAAGCAAAACAGCAAGATCCTGAAAAACCTGAAACCTTATTTTATCTCGGCCTTGCATATGCAGGAAATGATGAAGTTGAGAAAGCAATCAAGGAGCTTGAACAGGCTCTGGAAAACGGATACGAACCAAAAATTCATGCTGAGCAAAAACTTGCCGAGCTATATTTTCTACTTGAAGACTACGAAAATTCCGCAGAAAAATACGAGGAGGTTATAACTTTAAATTCAACCGAAATAGATTATTTCGTAAGACCAATATGGCTTTATATAGAAAAATTAAACAAGCCGGAGAAGGCCATCGCTTTATCTGAGAAAGCACAATTACACCACCCTGACAACGCAATGAGTTATAATCTTCTTGGATGGTCTCAAGTTGCAAATAAAGACTATATGAATGGCAGAAGAAATCTTGAAAAAGCAATTTCTTTGTCCGGTAATTTTGATGCTCCATACCTGAACATGGGATGGATGTATGAAAGACAAAACAATATGGATAAGGCAAAAGAATTTTATAAAAAGGCTTTTGAGATGGGAAATGGATCTTCAACCGGCACCCTTGCCGCATCACGTTATAATTCTATTTTGGAAAAGGAAAAAAATAATTCGTTCATGGTTAATATCTTTAATTAATATCAAGCATGATAATTCCAGCGATTGGACTTTTCATTTTAGGAACAATATTCGGAAGCTTTTTAAGTGTTGTTAATTATCGCGTTAAGAAAAAGAAAAAGGGTATATTTTTTGGAAGATCCCAGTGCACAAGCTGTCACAAAAAATTAAAAATCCGACAACTTATTCCCATATTCTCTTATTTAATCGGGAAAGGCAGATGTATGTCATGTGGGAAAAAAATAAGCATGCATTATCCCCTTTTGGAATTAGTTTCAGGTTTAATTTTATCTGCAATTTTCATTCATGCACCTTTTATAAATCTTACGGCTGAAGGCATAAATTACTTTGATCCGTTTTTGCTTATAAATTTTATATATACGGGAATAATCGGTTTGTGTTTTATAGGCATTCTGTTTTACGACATACAAAACATGGAAATCCCGGAGATATATACAATTCCGGCAATCATTTTAATTTTCATATGGGGAATTTTCTCTCCATCAATATCTTTTTATGAAATGGCGATAGGCGGAGGAATCGCTGCAATATTTTTTGGATTGCAAGTTATGATAAGTAAAGAACAATGGCTTGGAGCCGGAGACACACAGGTCGGAATTATGATGGGACTGTTTTTCGGATGGAAACTTTTTTTGGTAGCTCTGGTATTAACTTACTTTGTTGGACTTATTGTCACACTTATATTAATGCTTGCCAAGAAAGTTAAGGGTACTTCAAAAATCCCATTTGCTCCTTTTTTGGTAATAGGAACATTCATAACGCTTTTCTTTGGAAATGATCTTTTAAACATGTATATTAGCACCTTACTTTAATTAACATATTCATGAAAAACAAAACGCTGTTAATCATTTTGGACGGATACGGAGAAGGAAAAAAATATAAGTGGAATGCAGTTACAAACGCCAAAACTCCAAATATAGATAAGCTAAGAAAGCATTATCCAAAGACTCTTTTGGATGCAAGTGGTAACGCCGTCGGCCTTCCAAAAGGATTCCAGGGCGGTTCTGAAGTAGGCCACTACACAATCGGAGCCGGAAAAATTGTTTGGCAATCACTTGAAGAAATTAATCGAAGTATTAAAAATAAAAAGTTTTTTAGAAAAAAGGAATTTAAAAAAGCAATAAAAATAGTAAAAAAGAATGATTCAAAACTTCACTTGATGGGGATGATTTCCGATCAGGGGGTACACAGCGACTACAGACATCTTTTTGAACTTTTAAAACTGGCAAAAAAATATAAAGTAAAAAACGTTTATATACATGCTTTCACGGACGGAAGAGATGTCCCTGAAAAATCGGGAGAAAAATTCTTAAAAGGAATAAAAAAAGAAATAAGTATTATTGGAATCGGAAAGCTTGCGACAATGATAGGAAGATTTTATGCAATGGATCGTGACAAAAACTGGGGAAGAACACAAAAAGCTTATGATTTATTAACATTGGGAAAAGGAGAAAAAGCAGCCGATCCCATTAAAGCTTTAAAGCAGCAATACAACAAAGGAATTGAATCGGATTATTATATTAAACCGATTATTTTTGATAAAAACGGACTTATAGAAGACAAAGACAGTGTGATTTTCTTTAATTACAGAAGCGACAGAGCAAGTCAATTAACGGACGCTTTTACAAAACCAAAATTTAATGAGTTCAAGCAAAATAAAAAAGTGAGTCCGCATTTTGTTTGCTTCGGGCCATATTCGACAATAGCACCTGTGGCATTTCCTGCACCTTCAATAAAAATAAACTTAGGAAAGTTGATCAGCAAAAAGAAGTTCCCGCAATTAAGAGTTGCCGAGACAGAGAAATACGCACATGTAACGTTCTTTTTAAACAGTCAGGATAAAACCCCATATCCTCTTGAAAAACGCGTACTGGTCCCCTCTTCAAAAGTAGCATCGTATGCGGAAAAACCGGAAATGAGCGTATTTGAAATAAAAGATTCACTTTTAAAGGAATTGGAGAAAAAGGATTTCAAGCTTGTGGTTGTTAATTTTGCGAATGGAGATCTCGTAGGACATTCCGGAGACTACAAAGCCACGGTAAAAGGCCTGGAAGCAATAGATAGATGTATAGGTGAAATAATTCCTACGGCTCAGGAAAAAGGATATGACGTACTTTTAACTGCAGATCATGGTAATTCGGAATACATGAAATATGCAAATGGAGAAGACTGCCCGTCACACACATTGAACCCTGTAATTTTTATTCTTGTTTCGGAAAGATACAGAAATGCTAAACTTAAAGGACATGGAGGGCTTTGTGATATAACCCCAACCATACTAGATTTGTTAAAAATAAGAAAACCGTTTAGTATGAGCGGCAAGTCATTAATTATTAAGAAGTAAACTCAAGATGAAAGCAGTAATATTGGCTGGGGGCGTAGGATCAAGACTTTGGCCCTTAAGCAGGAATAAAAAGCCAAAACAATTTCAAAAAATCACGGGTGAAAAGACCATGATTCAGGAAACTTACGAAAGACTTTCTTTCTTAAGACCTGAAGATATTTTTATTGCTACAAACAAAGACTTTTTTGAAGATATACTTTTACAGCAACTACCGGAAATTCCATCAAGCAATATTATTTTGGAACCATCACTTAGAGATACCGCAACTTGTATAGGCTTTGCGGCAATGAAACTTAGTCTTATAGATCCTGAGGATGTAATGGCTATTATTTATGCAGACCACCTTGTTAAGGACACTGATCAGTTTATTGAAAAACTTAAAGTTGCCGAGAAATTGGCAAAAGAGCAAAAAACTCTAAACATCATTGAAGTTAAAGCAAAATCTCCAAACGTTAATCTTGGATATGTTCAGGCAGGTAAAAAAATTGAGGAAATAGACGGGAACGAAGTATTGGAATTTAAAAAATTCACCGAGAAGCCTGATTTGGAAAAGGCAAAGCAGTTTATAGAATCCGGAGACTATCTTTGGAACACGGGAATGTACGTATGGAGAATAGATACAATTCTTGAAAAATACAAAAAACACCTTCCTGACACATACGAGAAGTTAATTAAGATGAAAAATGCCATCGGCACAGAACAAGAAGAGTCCATAGTCGAAAAAGAGTATGCTTCATGCGAGAAAATCTCAATCGACTATGCAATAATGGAAAAAGTAAGTCCGAATGAAGTAAGAATAATTCCGGCAGACTTTGGCTGGAGCGACGTTGGAACATGGGAATCAATACACGATGAGCTTATCAAAAATCCGGGAGATAACGTAATACAAGCAAATTTCATTTCTGTCGACACAAAGGGATCACTTATAAAGTCAGATAATCCAAATAAGATAATAGCCACCATTGGCCTTGAAAATATCGTTATAATAGACACCCCCGACGCACTTTTAATCTGCCCAAAGGATAGAAGCCAAGATGTTAAGAAAATTGTCAACCTCCTGGAGGGCAAAAAGGAGTACTTATAGCTTTCCAAATAGGATAGTTTGCCGTATATTGTGTGCGCATTAATTATAAAGTGTATGGATCAGGGAAAAGCACATCCAGTTCAGACTAAATTAAAACCTTGGGGTAAAGAAATCTGGTTTGCGCAAAACGATCATTATGCCGGCAAAGTACTTGAAATAAAAAAAGGGCATCGTTATTCCCTTCAATACCACGAAGAAAAAGAAGAAACACAGTATGTTTATTCCGGAAAAGTAAAAATGACATACGGAAAAGACAGGGATGCTCTTAAAGAAATAATATTGCAGCCCGGAGACAAGTTTGACGTGCGTCCTTACACAATACACAGAGCCCAAGCTATGGAGGATTCACAGATTTTCGAAGTTTCAACCCCTCATTTAACTGACGTAGTAAAACTTCAGGATGATTATGGAAGAAGCGGAAAAGGAAATGACGAGAATTTGGATAAACAGCTTCACAATCAACAGAACATATAAATTTTTATATATCTAAACCACACGTAAATGAAAGGAAAACTACTCGGCAAGGTCGGAATTATTCTACTTGCAGCACTCATCCTAGGTGTAATTAATCTCCCAACTGAGACAAAAGCACCTTATGTTCAATGGGCACCTGACTACATAAAAGACCAAAAGGTTCATTTGGGTCTTGATCTTCAGGGAGGAGCCGAATTGGATTATAAGATAGATCTTCGAAAAGTTCCTCAAGAGGATAAGGCCTCAATAGTCGAAGGTGTAAGAGAAGTAATAAATAAAAGAGTAAATGGGCTTGGAGTTTCAGAGCCAAATATATTTATATCTGAAATTGCCGGAGAAAGCCACATAGTAGTTGACCTTGCGGGTGTAAACATAGATGAAGCAAAAGCAACAATTGGAAAAACAATCCAACTTGAGTTTAAAGAGAGAAAAACGACAATTGATCCAAATGAGAAACTGGAAATTGAAAAAGAAGCAAACGATACCCTACAAAGAGTTAAGAATGGAGAAGATTTCGCATTAATTGGACAAGAAGAAGAACAGGCAAATCCGGAAAAAGTTACTTATAGTGAAGTTGATTGGAAATTTAGAGACGAAGTTAATGAAAATATTGCTGAGAAACTTTTTGCTCTGTCAGCCGAAGAATATTACAGTGGCACAATTGAAAGTAGCGGAGAGTACACAGTTACTCCACAAGGAGAATTCATAGAACTTACAGGTTTAAATATCGTTAAATTACTTGAGAAACAAGAAGTTGAAAGAAAAATAACAAACGAGAGAAAAGTTTTCACAAGCCATATTTTGGTTTCATACTCAGGAGCGCAAAATGCTGCTTCAACAGTAACAAGAACAAAAGAAGAAGCACTTGCACGTGCACAGGAAGCAAAAGGTAAAATTGATGCAGGTGGAGATTTTGCAGCGTTAGCTAACGAATATACTGACGATCCAAGCAATGCAGGTACAAAAGGAGGAGTCCTAGCAAGCCCTGCAGGAGCAGGAGAATATGTTGACGCTTTTGAGGCTGGAGCTTTGGCATTACAAAAAGTTGGTGATGTAAGTGCGCCTATAGAAACTCCATTTGGATACCATATCATAAAGGCGGACATAGTTAATGAAGCTTCAGAAGAAACCAAGAAAGAAGAACAGATTAAATATGCCAAGATTTTCTATTCAACCGTACCAAGCGATTGGCAGGATACCGGACTTACCGGTGAACACTTTGTTCACGCGAACGTGCAATTTAATCAGGTTTATCAACCATACGTTTCAATACAGTTTAATACTGAAGGAGGAGACCTATTCGCTGAAATTACTGGAAGAAATGTTAACAAACCTCTTGCCATTTTCGTTGGTGGGGAATTGATTTCGGCCCCAAATGTAAACAGCAAAATAGTTGGAGGCCAGGCACAAATTGAAGGAAATTTCTCAATAGAAGAAGCCACTAACCTTGCAAGAGATTTAAATACGGGAGCAATTCCGGCCCCTATAGTTCTAGCCGGACAATACACAATAGGCTCAACTCTTGGACAGGAAGCCCTTAATAAAAGCTTATGGGCAGGTATATTGGGAATTTTGCTTTTGGCAATTTACATGACTGTTTACTACAGAGTCCCAGGTTTACTATCAGTTCTTGCACTTGGAATTTATTCAATAATTTTGATATTCCTTATCCAAAGCAAACTTAATACTTTCATTGCCGTAATCATCGCCGTTTCAATGTTCATATTCCTGATGATGAAAGTTTTGAACAGTAAAGATAACGGATGGGAAAAACTGTTAACTTCAATTCTTGCAGTATTCGCCTTATTCTTCATAGTGTTCCTATTGGCAAATCCTATTGTCCTTACTCTTGCAGGCGTTGCAGGTGTAATTCTTTCAATAGGTATGGCTGTAGATGCAAACGTTCTTATTTTCGAACGTATAAAGGAAGAAATACGAGACGGACGAACCCTTGGTTCCGCAATAGATATTGGTTTCGACAGAGCTTGGACAAGTATACGAGACAGTAACTTCTCTTCTTTAATTACATGTGCAATTTTGTTTTACTTTGGAAGCTCAATCATTCAAGGTTTCGCGTTCAACCTTGCTGCGGGTATTTTAGTATCAATGTTCACAGCGGTAACAATAACAAAGGTATTCTTAAAAGTATTGGTTGGAACAAAAATAGCTAACAACGCTTTCCTTATAGGTGCAAAAGAAGACCATAGAAAAAGAAGAATTCTTCCTGTAATAAAGAATTCAAAAATTTGGCTCGGTTTTTCCGGAATACTTATAGCAATTTCATTTGTTGGAATGACTGCTTTTGGATTAAGACTTGGCATAGATTTCACAGGTGGAACATTGATGCAGTTGAAATTCGAGAATGAAGTTAAACAAGAGGACTTAAAATCAGGCCTTGAAGAAATCGGTAAGAATTTGGGCACTGAAGCAACCACAACTGAAACTGCCGCAGAAGTAAATTCCACACCTGATACAGAAGCAACGGGAAATACTGAACCGGCACTAACGGCTGTTAACGAGAAAGTTGATTTCAGTAATGCATCAATAATTTGGTCTAACGATGGATACATAGTTAAATCAAAATATATTTCTTCGGAAGCACACGATGAGATATTAAAGAAACTTAATGAAAGATTCGGGAATTTTGAAGAAACAAGATTCACAACAGTTGGGGCCACAGTTGGAGATACAATGAAATACAAAGCAACTCTTGCGTTGATTTTTGCCCTTTTTGCAATAGTCCTTTATATAGCTTTCGCATTTAGAAAAATACCAAGAAATGTAAGTCCATGGAGATTCGGATTAAGTGCGATAGTAGCTTTGGCACACGATATATTCATAGTTGTCGGAGTTTATTCCATACTTGGATACTTATTTAATGTTGAACTGGACGCGCTATTTATTACCGCACTTCTAACTATTCTTGGATTCTCGGTACATGATACGATCGTTGTATTCGACAGAATACGTGAAAATCTAAAGAACATGAGCAGAGAAGTAAGTTTTGCGGATGTTGCAAACGAAGCGTTAAATCAAACAATGGCACGATCTTTAAACACTTCCATATCAACATTGATTACTCTTTGTGCGCTACTTTTCCTTGGAAGCAGTTCGATATTCTACTTTGTACTTGCCTTGGTACTTGGCGTAATTGTAGGTACGTATTCTTCAATATTCGTTGCAAGTCCAATTCTTGTATGGTGGCACAATCGATCAATGGGACAAAAACAACGTTGATGATCAAATAATCCTATGTTAAGATGCGCTAGCTGTAAAAGTTAGCGCATCTTTTTTTAGCTTTTACAAATTCTGCGCCCGTAGCTCAACTGGATAGAGTATCGGTCTTCGGAACCGAGGGTTGTGGGTTCGAATCCCTCCGGGCGCACCATAGTTTAAATACTACCCCGCGAAGATCTAAGTGACCTTTGTACTCTTCCCTGATTATACAACTTTGAAAAAAGCCCTATACCGTGCTCAAAAGCACTATGCGTGAACGCTTTTGTTGAAACTGCGTTAAGCAAAACATCAAGAATTTCTCCCCAAACACGCTCATATTTATTATTTTTTATACAAAGGTCATCTCTAAGGGACATACATTCTCCGCTACTTATCTTATCTCTGTATTTTGAAGCGTTTTCAGTAACATATTCATATAAAGCCCCTCTGGAAACACCTATATAGTCCATAATATACTCCCAGACATCGTCATATTTTGAGTCATTAAGACTAAAAGCTTTTCGCATTAATAAAGGTCCTTTTTCAACAAAAAGGTTGTGTACATACGCGCTATTATTTCTAACACAATGCTTTACCACCTCTTTCTCAAAAACAAGGTAGTCAAAAATAACCTCCCAAAGCCTATCCGAATCAACTCCAAGTTTTTCACGTAACCCATCAGGGCCATATTCAAGATACTTATTTATGAGTTTTTCATCATATTTATCAAGTATGGAATAAAGCCTGCTTCTTTCGTGTCTTGATTTCATATTCTTTAATCAAAGGATGTGATTATACGTCTTTTACCATCTTTGTCAAGTCTAGCTTATTTTTCTTTGAATAATTACAAAAAAAGAATTATAGTTTGAACCCCAATAAAATATGAATAACCTTAATTAATATGACCAAAGAAACAATTACAAAAGAGATGAATATACGTGAGGTTTTGAATAAATATCCTCAGGTTTTAGAGGTTTTTATGGATCACGAGATAGGCTGTATCGGTTGTCATGCTGCCGACTTTGAGACCATAGAAGAAGGTGTATCAATGCACGGTATAGATGTGGATAAATTCGTTCAGCTACTAAACGACCACATTGAATTTGTCAAAAAAGAAAAATAAACGATTATCGGCATTGACATAATCCGTTTTTTTGCTATGATCTACACTCATATCTCTAATAACATACGATTAAAATGAGTATAGATTCACAAGAGACTCAGAAGCCAAAAAAAGGGCGTCTTTCAAGAATTATAAGAATTCTTATAATTATCGGACTTATTATTGGCGCATACTATGCGTATCAATACTTATTTAATAATCCCAAGGATTCCGGAAATTCAGATGTTCAGGAAAACACCATAGCTCCAATAGAAGTGGAGACTATGGAAATAAGCTCCAATCCCCTTTCAAGGATTAATTTCCAAAAGGTTGGAACCGTTACTCCTTATAAATCTTCTACATTAACTGCCGAAGCCTCAGGAGTTCTTCAGGACTTTAAAGTTGAAGAAGGCGATTTGGTAAGCAAAGATAATGAAATCGTAAAGATAAGTGATTCTGTAAGTACGGAAATCGCACAAATAAATTATGACAACGCGCTAACAACCCTTGAAAACGCAAAAAAATCATATACCAGTACAACCAATTCAATTGCACAGGATGCTAAAATTGCCTCCATTGGAGTTGAAAGCGCTAAACTTAATTATGAAAATGCACTTATAGCCTATGAAAATCTAGGAAAATTACTCGAAGAACAAACCAGATCTGCCAAAATAGGAGTTCAGGCGGCTCAACTCGCATTGCAGGCCGCACAGGAAGCATACTTCAATGCCGACGCTACAACCGACATAACTCTTAACAATACTCTTGATCAATCACTATCAAGCATAACCTCTACACTCTCTCTTATTGATAGCTCAGTTGACGCAATTGACAACCTGCTTGGAATGCAATCAACCCTCGGAGGATCTGTAAGTTCATCTGACTTAAACAATCTTCAAGACTATTCTGAAGAAATATTTAATGATTATGTTGATTTAAAAGATGAATACTATGATGTTCAGGGAAGCCGTGATTTAAACGATACAAAAAACCTTTTAAGCGACACCTTAAACCTTATTGAAGATACACAAAATGCTCTTCAGGATGGAAAAGATATTATTGATGACAGCGAAAATCCGGGAAATTTTTCATCATTAAATGTTTCATTTAACACGTTACTTGCATCTTTAGATCAAAGTAAAAACGGATTATATATGACTAATCAAAGTCTACAATCCGTTGCTATTAACAACCAATTACAGCCTGAAGGTACATTAACGGGAGTAGAGATGGCTCAACAACAGGTTACGGCAGCCCTACAACAATTAAAACAACTTGAAGAATCCGGACAGGCACAACTTGATAACGCAAACCACGCCATTAACCTTGCAGCAAAACAGATTGATGCTTCAAGTGCTCAATATTCAAACACTTTGGCAAAAGGCAACCTGCAAAAAGTATCGGCAGAAAATCAGGTTTCTTCAGTTAAAGGTCAGACCGATATAGCAAAGGCAAGCTTGGGAGGAACGATACTAACAGCTCCTTTTGACGGAACAGTTTTGGAAAAAATTCTTGATGAAGGCAATTACGTAAACCAATCTCAAAAAATCATAACCATAGCGGATTTAAATAAAGTCTATATAACAGTGAGTCTGACAACCGAAGAATTATCGTTTGTAAAACTCGGACAAATAGTGACAATTACAGCTCCGGGAGGCATCGAAAAAGAAGGGAAAGTAAGTAAGGTTTTGCCAAGCGTAGATCCTGTAAGTAAAAAGGTTGAAGTTAAAATACTTATTCCTAACGAGAAGAATGAACTAATTGCAGGAATGTTTGCAGACATTTTATTTAACGATGCAAAATCAGAGTCACCAAGATTATTGATTCCTTTTAAAAGCGTTCTTTTCGAACAAAACACTCCTTATGTATATATTGTACTAAATAATAAAGCGATAAAGACAAAAGTAACTCTTGGAGAAACTTCAGGCAGTGAAGTTGAAATAATTGAAGGCTTATCACAAGGTGATGAAATAATTACAAGTGGAGCAAAGACCGTTAAAGACGGAGATTCTGTAACCTCAAAAAATGACAAATTACAGTAAAGAAGAGATAAAGGAGATAAAAGCGTCTCCATGGAACTTTTTCGTAAATCACCCAAGGTTAACTTCTTTAACAATTATCATAATATTGATATGGGGAGTTACTTCTTTATTTGGACTTCCAAGGGAGTTACAACCTGAAGTTGATTTGCCATACGCTTCGGTAGTAACCATTTATCCGGGAGCAAGCCCTTCTGACATAGAACTTCTTGTTACTGACAAAGTGGAGTCGGCTATAAAAAGCGTTGATAATATAGATACAATAAGCTCTACCTCACAGGCCGGAGTTTCGATGGTTACAATCCAATTTGATTCCGGAACAGATATAGACAAGGCCATAAGCGATCTTAACTCTGCAGTTGACACGGCAGGCTTGCCTGACGACGCGGAAGATCCACAAGTATCGTCATACGATTCAAATCAGCAATCAGTAATTACTTTCTCGTTACTCAGTGAACTTCCTGAGGCTGAGTTCAAGGAAATAGCGGAAGAGGTTAAAGATGAAATTAAAAAAGTTAGCGGAGTTTCCGAAGTACTTATAATTGGAGCACAACAAAGACAAATCATTGTAAGTCTCAAACAGGAACTTTTGGAGAGTTACGGATTAACTATAAATGACGTAGTTGGCGCAATAAAAATTTCCGACACAAATTTTCCTATCGGAGAGATTAAAAATGATGGATATATTTATGGTATTAGAATAGACGCTCAAGTTGAAAGTGCTGATCAGTTAGCGCAAATACCGGTTAAACAATTTTTTGGGACAGAAGGCATAAATAACTCAATTTTATTAAAAGACGTAGCAACTATAGAAGAAAAACTTGAAGACAAAACTACAATTGCAAGAATAGGGATGAAAAATAATGAAGAAATAAAAAATTCCATTTCGCTACAGGTTTACAAGAAAAAAGGTGGGAACATTGTAAAAGTAGCTGAGAGCGCAAAAGAAAAAGTCGAAGAAATTAAAGGCACTATAATACCGTCCAATGTACAGGTACATATAAGTAATGATAACTCGCTTTTCATACAGGATGATTTTAGAGTAATGGGAAATAACGGAATAAGCACAATCGTACTTATTATGATTCTTCTGTTTATTTTCCTTGGATGGAAAGAAGCAATTATTGCAGGAATAAGTATACCCCTCGCAATGCTAATAACATTCGGCGTACTTTATGTAAGAGGAGACTCCATAAATGGCATAGCGCTGTTTTCCCTTGTTTTTGCGTTGGGACTTTTAATTGATAATGCGGTAATAATCATAGAAGGAATTTATGAAAATTTAAGAGACGGGAAGTATACTCCATACGGCGCAACAATTTTAGGTATTCACGAATTGAAATGGCCGATAATAACAGGAACACTTACAACAATATTTGCATTTCTTCCGATGCTTACAGTAAGTGGTGTTATGGGTGACTACATGAGCGTAATCCCTATCACCGTAAGCGTTCTTTTGCTTGCTTCTCTTTTCGTAAATCTTTCAATAACACCAACTCTGGTTGCGAAATATTTAAAACCGGGCGATCAGAGAAATTTATTCGGCCCAATACAAAAATGGTACAGAGAATTTATAACAAACATCCTTAATTCACGCACAAAAAAAATATTTACGCTTACAATAATGTGCGCGGTTATGGCGGTAAGTTTTTCGCTTCCCATAACAGGCGTATTAAAGACAGAATCATTCCCAATAAGTGATTTTGATTATTTCTTTATCGACATTGAAACTCCGGCAGGAACAATGCTTTCGGAAACGGAAAGAATCACATCCAAAGTTGAGGAGGTTCTTATAAATATTCCGGAGGTTAAAGATTTTACGACAAATATTGGCACAAACGCAGGTGGAGCACTTAGAAGTTCGCTTTTTACTTCGACAAGAAAAAGTATAGAAAATATATCGAACATTACGGCAAATCTGGTTGACCCAAAAGACCGTGACAAGAAAAGTTATAAAATCGCTGATGAAATTCGCGAAAAATTAAAGAACATTCAGGGAGCAACAATAATGGTAACTGACCTACAGGGTGGTCCGCCAAGCGGAGCCCCAATATTTATAGAATTAACAGGGCCGGAGCTTGATAAACTTGAACAATTATCGGAAGAAATAAAAGTAATGCTTCAAAATATTGAAGGAACACTCGATGTAGATACTTCAATAGAACAAGGCGCGGGAGAATTTTTAATTTCCGTTGATAGAAGCAAGCTTAGTTTTTATGGACTTTCGGCAGGCCAGGTTGGATCTGTTTTAAGGGGGGCTCTTGAAGGGATAAAGGCTACGGAAATAAGAAAAAACGGTGAAGATATAAGCGTTATAGTAAAATATGATCTTAAAAAAGGAGAAGAGAATCAGCTTACTTTGGATGACCTGGAAAATATATTTATTACTTCTCCTGTTTCCGGAGCAGTACCTATAAGCAACCTTGTTGATATTAATTTTTCGCAAAATCTAACAAGCATAAGTCATATTGATACAGAAAGAGCCGTTTATATTTCAAGTTATGTAAAAGACAGAACTTCAACTGAAATAATTGACGACTTGCTTTTAAAAATTAAAGAAAATCCACTCCCACAAGGATATGAGATGAGTTATGGTGGCGAACTTGAAGAAATAACTCAGTCGTTTAAAGATCTCGGCACTTCTCTATTGGTCGGCATCGTATTAATTGCAATGCTTCTTGTTTTGCAATTTAAATCTTACAAACAACCATTTATTATTCTTCTGTCTTTGCCATTTGCGTTAACAGGTGTTTTCTTTGGTCTGGCTGCAATGAATATTTCTTTATCAATTCCATCCGTAATTGGTATCGTTGGCCTTGCTGGAGTTGTGGTAAACGATGCAATCGTACTTATTGACCAAATGAATCATAACAGAAGAAGAGGCGTAGAATTCAGAACCGCAATAATTGAAGGGACCACATCACGCCTGCAACCTGTATTTCTAACAACAATAACATCAATCATGGGAATTCTTCCATTAGCTCTGACTGACGAGATATGGGGAAGTCTTGGATTTGCGTTTATATTTGGACTAACAACTCAGTTCTTCTTAGTCCTATTACTAGACCCAATCCTCTACTCTATGATGTGCGCAAATGATGATGTTTCCGGAGAGAAAGAAGTTTACAGTCCTACCAACACTGCTTAACTGTATACTTAAGAGTATTTTCTCCATCAGCTTCAACCGGCACTCTAAAGGTATATGTATATTCATCTTCTTTTTCGAATTTATAATTTGAATCCAAAATTTCTACCGATGGACCCCAATAATTTTCCATCACTTTAACTTCAATTGCCTCTTGCTTGTGGTTACGAATATTTATTTCAATATCCTGATACTCACATCTCCCTCCAATATTCAACAAACCACCCGAACGACTTGATTCCTGCGTAGTTTTTTCAACAGAGATATCAAAAGCATTCCCCAAGAAAACCTCTATTTCTTCATCCTTTGGAGTATGGTCAATTTGATCCTCTCCTATAAATTGCAAATGCCCTTCCGAATCCTGCTTGTAAACTCTCACAACACCTTTTGGCAAAGGAATACCAAGCCCCTTATCCTCACTATTTTTAGTTCCAAGCATAACTCTAATTTTATCCCACGCCTTATTGCTGTCATAAACAAATTCTTTCTTAACAGAAATATCCTTGGCGTTAAGAAGTGAAATTTGCTTTTGTTCGTTATCTTTTAAATTTGTTTTTCTACCCAAAGTGTACAAATGATATTCGAAAAATGACTCCTCGGAATATCCACCCGCAGTACTTTCAGCCACCATCGCAGGCATGGCATAATCTTCATAATATGATTTTTGAACCACAGGTTGAATTATATTCACATCTCCGGCAACCAGTTTTAAAGTCGCGTTTGGATATGAAGCTCCCGACGTATTATTTATTGTCGTCCAACCTTTCAAATCAACCAAAGTGTCGTCTGCGTTAACATAAGCTATGTAATCTGCCTGCCATGTAAGTCCTCCGGTCAGATATGTCGTTAAAACATTTCTCTTTCCCGCCTGTGAAGCAAATACACTCCATACAAGCGTAGGTTTTGTTATCAAACCTTCAGGTAACTTTGAAAATTCAATACTCTGGATATCTTTAATACTAACAATGCCTCCACCGGTCTCAAGCATTATTCCATCAAGATAGCTCAATAGTTTTCCTCTATATTCTTTTACTCCATCTTCAACATTTGAAAAAACTTTTATCTCTTCATCTATATATTTCTCCAATAATTTTTGCTGAGAAACCAAATCAAACTCATAAGTTTGCTCAATTACCTCCGTATCCTCATATTTTGTATCACTAAAAATAACCGAAGAAGGATTTATCTGACTTGGAACATCTTGATATTTAACCTGATTATACCCTTGAGCAAGATCAAGCTCTCTCCCCTCCTTAACAAGAGCAAGATTTTGATTGTAAACGGTTACATAGGATTCATTAACTAGTCCAGACTCAGTATCCGCCGCCATTAAAGCAATAAAATTTTCGGGTTTTTCGCTACTTAGAACTTTGTCATGCTTTATAACATCATCCAATTTCTTTGAAATTATTTCCGGCTTGGCAAAAACAAGTGCAAATACTACAACAGACCCAAGCAGGGCAAATAAAGCAAAAATCTTTAGAGCCCTGGTAGTTGGTGTTTTCATAAAATTGGAGTTAGGAGACAACTATATTTTATATCACATCAGCCTCTTCTTCACAAATGACGATTAGATAGCTACAATGGTGGCCTATCAAACAATAATATGAATCAATACATCGAGGTCTGCCTAATAAGGAAAATGCCACAGAGTCTGCAAACTCTTACTTACGAAGTCCCGGAGGATTTTGGAAGTCAGGTGGAAATTGGAAGCTACATAGCGGTCCCTTTAAGAGGTAAAAAGTCGAACGGAGTTGTAATAGGTAAGACAAACAAAACTCCAGAATACAAAACAAAGCAGATTTCTGAACTTATTTACGAGACTCCAATATTAAAAGAATGGCAGGTTGAGTTGGCCAAATGGATTTCGGATTATTATTTTTCCTCAATACAAAAAGCACTTACATTATTCTTACCACCAAAGTTTTATCCCGCGGAAATTTTAAAGGATGAAGATATTCTGGAACTTTCTGAAAAACATTTTTTAACTGAAACGCAAAAAAAAGCCTTAGATAAAATAAATAATTCCGATAAAAAAACTGTTCTCCTGCATGGAATAACAAGTTCCGGCAAAACGGAGGTTTATCTTCATATGGTTGAACAATCAATGAAAAATGGCAGACAAAGCATAATAGTTGTGCCGGAAATTTCATTAACTCCACAAACCGTAAAATATTTTCAGCGAATTTTTGGCGACAAGGTTGCAATACTACACAGTCGATTAACCGAAAAACAAAAATCGCTTGAATGGCTAAAAATTCATCTTAAAAAAACTCCAATTATAATAGGACCACGATCGGCTTTATTTGCTCCCGTAAGCAATCTTGAACTTATAATTGTAGATGAAGAACATGAATTTTCTTATAAACAAGACCAATCTCCAAGATATAACGCAATAGCGGTTGCTGAGAAAATGGCCAAATTAACAGGATCCAAGCTAATCCTCGGCAGCGCAACACCATCAATTTCCACGTATTACAAAGCCACAAACGGAGAATATGAACTTGTTGAAATCTCCGAAAGAATTGGAAACGCAGCTCTTCCTCCGGTTGAAATAATAGATTTAAGAGAGGAGTTCAAAAAGCAAAATTACTCAATCTTAAGCGAAAGATTGCAGGATGAAATAGCGCATACATTGGAACAAAAAAAACAGGCCATATTATTTCTAAATAAGCGAGGATCAGCATCCGCAATAGTTTGCAGAGAATGCGGCCACACGGAGAAATGTGAGGCATGCGACGTTCCCATGACATATCACAAATCATTGCCACAACAAGACTCATTCAGGCCATCACTTATATGTCATCATTGCGGAGCAATAAAAAATATTCCGCTCTCGTGCCCAAAATGTAAAAGTCATTCAATAAAATTTATCGGAGCCGGAACCCAAAGAGTCGAGGAGGAAGTTAGAAAACTTTTTCCGAACGCACGCGTTGCAAGGGTCGATCGTGACAGCGTATCAAAAAAGGGATCTTTCGAGGAAATTTATAATAAATTAAAAAAAGGCGAACTGGACATTTTAATAGGCACACAAATGATTGGGAAGGGATTACATTTCCCGGAAGTAAACCTTGTTGGAGTTATTCTTGCGGATATCGGACTTCATTTCCCGGACTTTAGGAGCTCCGAAAGAACATTTCAGCTATTAACTCAGGTAGCCGGCAGGGCGGGTCGCACAGGAGAAGCAAGCAATGTAATTATTCAAACTTACATGCCCGACAACTACGCCGTAATGTATTCTAAAACTCACGACTATAAAAGCTTATTCAAAAGAGAAATAGAACAACGTAAAATATTCAACTATCCTCCGTTTTCAACTTTGCTCAAACTTACATTTGTTGATTTAAGCGCCAAAAACGCATTAGTTTCCGCTCAAAAAACACATGAGATTTTGAAAGAGAAAAATGATGGCAGCAATATAATAAACATGTATCCCGCAATTATATTCAAGATAAACAATAAATTCCGCTGGAACATCCTAATTCAGGGTGAAAATCCAAGATCTCTGATTGAAGGATTGGAACTACCCAATAACTGCAGGATAGATATTGATCCAATTTCAACAAGCTAATATTGGCATCGTCGGAAATCTTAAGTATAATCTCCCTGATATTTAACTGAAAAAATGAAACGAATACTTTCCGGCGTACAACCAAGCGGGAATCCACATTTAGGGAATTATTTCGGGGCAATGAAGCATCATATTGAAATGCAGGACAAATATGAAAGCTTCATTTTTATAGCCGACTATCATGCCCTAACAACAGTAAGAGACCCTGAAAAGATGAAGACGTCAACTCTTCATTTGGTTCTTGATTATCTTGCACTGGGACTTGATCCAAAGAAAACAGTTTTCTTCAAACAAAGCGACATTTATGAACATACTCAGCTTAAATGGATACTGGATTGCGTAACTCCACACGGACTTCTTGAACGCGCACACGCATGGAAAGACGCACTGGAAAAAGGCAAAAAAGAGCCAACCGCCGGGCTATTTGGATATCCGGTTTTAATGGCTGCGGACATCCTTTTGTATAGCCCCGATCTTGTCCCGGTTGGAAAAGATCAAAAACAGCACGTAGAAATTGCAAGAGATATAGCTATAAAATTCAATTCGATATTTGGAGAAACTTTTAAACTTCCTGAACCTTACATCCCTGAAGAATCAGCCACAATTAAAGGGACAGACGGACAAAAAATGAGTAAAAGCTATGGGAATGTTATAGAAATTTTTGCCGATGATAAAGATCTAAAGAAGCAGGTTATGAGTATTCAAACCGACTCAACGCCTTTGGAACAGCCAAAAGACACAAACACATGCAATGTATTTTACCTTTACACCCTATTCGCTAGCGACAGCGAAATAAAAGACCTCAAAAACAAGTACGAATCCGGTGGTTTTGGCTACGGAGAAGCAAAAAAACTTTTATTGGAGAAACTAATTGAATTCTTTGGTCCATACCGTGAAAAAAGAATTGAACTCGCAAACAATTTAGATTACATTAATAAAGTGTTAAAAGACGGAGCTCAAAAAGCAAAGGAAGAATCGGAGAAAATGATGGAAAAAGTGCGAAAAGCTGTAGGATACGTCAATAACTTCGTTTAAATCTATATGGCAACCAAATACATATTTGTTACAGGAGGCGTATGTAGCTCACTTGGAAAAGGTATAACTACCGCGTCTATCGGCACCCTCCTGACGACATCAGGCTTTCGCGTATTCACTCAGAAATTGGACCCTTACATAAACGTTGATCCAGGAACAATGAGCCCCTTTCAACATGGAGAAGTGTTTGTAACGGATGATGGAGCGGAAACTGACCTGGATCTGGGTCATTATGAAAGATTTATCGACGTTAATCTTTCACAACAGTCTTCGGTAAGTACAGGTAAAATTTATTCTCAGGTAATTTCAAATGAAAGACAGGGTACGTATCTTGGCGGCACAATACAAATAATTCCGCACATAACAGACGAAATAAAAAGAAGGATGAAGGATGCCGCAAAAGCAAGCCGCGCTGATATAATTATTTGTGAAATCGGAGGAACAGTTGGAGATATAGAAGGGCAACCTTTTATGGAAGCAATAAGGCAAATGAGACACGAACTCGGCAAGGAAAATACGCTTTTCATACACCTTACTCTTCTCCCTTATCTAAGAGGTTCCAAGGAACTTAAAACAAAACCGACACAAGCCTCTGTAAGAGAGCTTAGAGCAATGGGTATAATGCCGGATTTCATTTTTACAAGAGCGGATTACCCAATTGCTAAAGAACTGCTTAAAAAGATTTCTTTATTCTGCGACGTTCCCGTTGACCACGTAATACCAACCCCTACGGCAGATTCAATTTATGAAGTTCCGCTAATGTTTGAAAGCTACAATGTCGCTCAACTTATCGGAAAACAATTAAATCTTGGCAAAGTAAAGCCAAATTTAAAAGAATGGAAAACGCTTGTTGATAAAATAAAGAAGGATGGAGCTCCATTAAAAATCGCACTGGTCGGAAAATATACAGGCTTGGATGATGCCTATATAAGCGTAATAGAATCATTAAAAATAGCTTGTTACCATCAATCAAGAAAACTTGATTTGATATGGATAGATTCAAGCAAACTGGAAGAAAATGATGAAAAAACATGGAAGAAATTAAAAGAAGCGGACGGAATTGTTGTTCCTGGAGGATTCGGAATAAGAGGTACCGAAGGCAAAATACAGGCGGCGAAATATGCGAGAGAGAATAAAATTCCTTATCTTGGACTTTGTCTTGGAATGCAAATAATGTCCATTGAATTCGCAAGACACTTCCTAAAAGACAATCAAATTACATCGGAAGAATTTGATGAAAAATGTAAGATTAATCCTGATAAATATATAATTCACTTTTTACCGGGACAATCTGCGCAAAGAGAAAAAGGAGGGACTCTTAGGCTTGGATCATATCCATGCAAACTTGTTCCGGGAACAAAAACCAAGAAACTTTATGACAAAGATGTAATAAATGAAAGACACAGACACAGGTACGAATTTAATAATAAATTCAAAGCGAAATTGGAAAGCAAAGGGTTTGTTATATCCGGTATAAACCCTAAGCAGAATCTTGTTGAAATTGCTGAAATTAAGGATCATCCATTTATGATCGGTTCACAATTCCATCCTGAATTTCTTTCAAGACCAAATAGACCTCATCCACTGTTTTACGGATTTATTGAAGCAAGTATTCAAAATAGCAAGTAAATACGGTTTAAGAATATGCCAAAATTTAGGTACATTGTTGTAAACAAAGAAAACCGACAGTTATCCGGCGTTGTTGACGCTCCAACTCTGGATATTGCCCAAAACGACCTTAAAGAACTGGGTTTTTCGGTAATTTCAATAGAAGAAAGTGAACAGATAGTTACCGACGAAGCGGGATTAAAGTTTGAATTCAGCGGGATAGACAAAGAAAAAAGGAACATAATTGGAACAATAGTTTCGGAAGACAGATATAGTGCATTTAAGAGACTAATTACCGAATATGATCTTGATGTAAGATATGTTGTTGAAAATAGTTTAAGCAAGGAAGACAAGGAAAAACAAAAAACAGCTGGGATTATTGACCTTATGAGGCAATATCAAAAAGAGGTTAGGAAAAATACCGAAATGTTCCATAATGAAAAATTAAAAAAGATAGATAGAAGTTTCGATAAAGAAAAGGCACTTGTAATGCGCCAGGTTGATTTCGTTTTAAAAAAAGTATCGGAAATAATAGATAAATTTGCGAGCGATCTAAATCCTCAAGATAAGCAAAAAATAAAAGATTACGTTAATAAAATTCTTCGTTTAAAAAACACAACCAATCTGGAATATTTAAAAAATACCTGCAAAGATCTTCTTAAATATTTGCAAAGAGCTGAGATTTTCATTTCAAAAAAAGAAGGTATAGACGACAAACTGGGACTTTATACGGATACTCAGGAAATGATAGAAGCAATTCAGAGAGGAAAGGATTTTGGGCTATATGAAGACCTTCAGGATCAAATCGAGAGGTGGCAATCGGAGCATATAAGAGATAGAGCAAAGGTATTGGTCTCTGACAAAATAAAAAATTTCTTCTATTCAATTGTCTTAAAATTTATTTCTGAAGATAAAGAGATAAGAATATTAAGAAAAAAAATAAGCGAATTAAATAAAGACTTAAAACAATATTTTTCAGTAGTTATAAAATCAAAAGATCAGGAATATAGACAATCTGCCAACAAAAGTATCAAGCAATTGCATATTCAAAAGAAGAAATTAAAAGAAAAAATTGCAATTCTTAAACGCAATGAAAATAACCGATTAAAAGCTGAAGACGAACTAAGCACATTTGAAAAAATAGTTTCAATAACTAATGGCCTCAGTGGATGGCTTTTATTTTACTATTTAACCTATTACTTTATTTCAGAGTTGATATTGAACAAGAATCTTATTTTCACAAATTCAGACATCCCGACATTATTCTTTCTTTTTAACACGGGCATAGTTAAATACATTCTGCCTCTGGTTTTTCTTTTACACATAACAACAAGCATAAAAATAAATTTTTTCAAAAAGAATTCAATGGCAAGCTTAATTTTATTTCCGATTTTCGCACTTACATCTTTTATAATCGTATTCAATTTTTAATTGCGGAATATAGCTGTTTTTCTGTACAATTGCGATCGTATTGATCCAAGTAATTTATGTTTCCTGTACTTTTCCAAATCGGACCTATAATAGTTTATTCACTTTGGCTTTTAACGGGAGTGGGGTTTTTACTTGGAGTATTCATTTTTTCCTTACTTGCACAACAAAAAAGGTTAAATATGAATTTCATTTATGATCACAGCTTGGCATTTTTTGTTTGTGGCCTTATTGGCGCACGCTTATTTTTTATATTAAGAAATTTACAATACTACCTTCCGGATTTTTCGATAAATTCATTTTTAAGCATGTTATCAATATGGGATAAGGGTTTATCTCTGCTTGGAGGAATAATTGGGATTATAATCGCACTTTTTTATTACTCCAGGAAGGAGCAGGAACAAACAAAAAAATGGCTTGATATACTAACTATTTCTGTAATTTTTGCGCTCTCAATAGGACACATAGGGACTTTTTTGGACGGCAGTGCTTACGGAAATGTAACATCGCTGCCATGGGGCATTGTTTTTGATAATCCATCCATAAAATACGCGGTACCAATACATCCAACTCAAATTTACGCTTTTTTATACAGCATAATAGTAGCCATTTCTTTATTTATGTACTACAGAAAACAAAAACCAGTAGCCGGAAAAACAGCCTTTATGGGGACTTTGATTTATTTAATGCTTATGTTTATTGAAGGATTCCTGCGCGGAGATGATGTTTTTATATATGCAGGCCTAAGAGAAGAACAATGGCTGGCTTTATTTGTGTTTACAATTGCTGGCGGATATTTAGCAAGAATGTATAATAGGAAACGTGATAAACAAGAATCTGATAACTCTTAATTATGCCAAGTTTGTCTGAAATCATAGCGTGGGTTACCTATGCCGATATTTCAAGAATTATAATAGCGGCAATACTTGGATATCTGGTTTTGCTTTGGATATCACTTATAATTTGGACAACCAAAGACATAATCAGCAGATCCAATAATGTTGTATATCAAATAATATCGATCATTTTAGTTGTTGTATTAAATATTTTTGGAATCTTTATTTATCTTGGAATAAGACCTGCAAAAACATTAATAGAAAAGTTCTTCGAAGACCTCGAATATGAAACTTTGGCTCAGGCAAGCGTACCAACTCCTACACTTAAAATGAAGGAAAACAAGAAGGATGATGTTTTACAAAAAAATAAAAAGAATAAAGTCCACAAAAAAGATCGCGGTAACAAAAAAAAGTAATAATATATTCTTAACATCAAGAAATTATGCAAGCAGTCAGTTATTTGTTTAGCCCTACACCGGGAGCGGCATTCAGTTATTCAACCACGGTAATGATTTATGCCATTGTACTTATAGCAATTGCCGTTCTGGTAAAAATACTGATGATAGTAAAAAAAGATAACAAGGCACTAAGAAAAGTTTACAGAAACACCCCGGGGCATTTTATTTGGATGGGTATCACATTGGCAATTTTAATAGCATCCAGGACAAGCGCAGTCCCATATTTAAGCATGAGATTTCTTCTTTATGTCACACTTTTGATATCTTTTTACATAATAGGCTTAAACATTTATCATTTTTTCACGAAGTATCCTGAAATGAAAAATATAACAAAGCCAAAACAGTCAAAAGAAGAGCAAAAGACCGGTTACTCAACAAAGAAAAAGAAAAAATAATTAAATCAGACTAAGATCAATTTTTCCAAACCCCTCCTTTGTAATCAAAAGAATGAGGGGTTTTGTTTTTGATACAAAGATATTATCTAGAAGAATCTCTTCATTCAAAACCGGACAATTTTCCATAGTTAAATCACAAAAAAGCAGCTTTCCATTCTGTGCAAGCAGAATATGTTTCCCATCGAAGAACCAAGCTATTTGGTCAATTTTATGCACAAAACGCCCAATTAAAAAACTTTCTTTGGATTCAAAAGAATAAGTATATATCTCTCCCCCATCCAAGACATAAACAGCCTTATCCCCATATGGAGAAACGTATGGCCCAAGATAAATATCAGAATCAATCAAAGCAAGAAGGCTATCTCTATACTCATAGAGTCCTTCCTCTGTTTTTATAAAAATTAAGCCACCATCCGAATAAACTTCAATATCATTTACTGCAGATAACTCTGTAAGCAAAGTTATTCCTTTAAAAATCCCCTGCTCGTCTATATCAACCGAGAAAAGAGACCCTCCGTTTAAATAAAATCCTTTTATTCCAAAATTATAACCTATATTAAAATCAACGAACTCATCGGGAACAATGATTTTAGTTAGTGTATCGGACGAAAGATCCAACAAGTTAACTTCGTGGTCGCCTTCTTTGCCACCATCAAAAACAATATATTTATCCCCTGCCGAATAAACTTTTTCATATTGAATTTTATTCAACAAAGTAGTTGTTTTAATTTCTTCTTCAATCCCGCCATCAATATTAAACTCATGCAAAAGCCCTTTTTCTTTATTAACGAAAACAATCGTCTTCCCATTGAAGACCATATCATCATATATAAAATCAAATTCATCAAATACAGTTTTTATTTTCAAATCCTTCGGAACTAAATATATATCGTTAATTATGGTTACTAAGTCCTCAACTACACTAACAGTCCTCTTCCAATTATTAAATTTCTCACTATCTATATTTATAGTATAAGTCCCAGGCTTTATGTTTTTAATTTGATATGGAATTCTATCAGAAACCTCCTCGGAATCCATATAAACATGTATATCATTATAAGTTCCAACCAAATCCACTATGCTTGTTTTGAAAATATTCTTATGCAAAAGATCGATTTGATATCCATATGCAGCCAAAAGTGCATAAGAAGTGGCAAAAACAAACAAAAGAACACTAAAAACGTGCAAGATAATTTTAGCAATACTCTTTCCCCTGGAAATTGACATTTAATTAATATTGATAATTTCGTATTCAACAACTCCGGCAGGAACAACTACTTTAACATTTTCTCCGACCGATTTATCCAGCAATGCACTTCCAACGGGTGATTCATTTGAAATCTTATGTTCATAATCGGCCTCTGTAGAACCCACAATAATATATTCTGTAGGTTTAGATCCTTTAATGGACTTATTTCTAACAGTAACAGATGACCCAAGTTGAACGGTTTTATCTCCTGCCTTCTTTTTCTCATCAATAATTTCCGCACTTTTAACCTTCTCTTCAAGTTCCAAAATTCGGCCTTCTATAAAAGCCTGTTCATTTTTAGCCTCTTCATATTCAGAGTTTTCCGACAAATCTCCGTAACTTATCGCCTCTTTTATTCTGCTGGCGATTTCCCTACGTTTTACGTTTTTTAAACCTTCCAATTCTTCAGTAAGCTTCTTATAACCATCCTTGGTTACAAGGGTCACTTTGTCCTCATTATTAGCTTGGTCTGACATAACAATTAAAGTTAAGTAATTTTATCGATCAATTTGGCCTGATTTTTATACTTGTTGGATGCTCTTTAAGCTTCTGAAGGACCTTGGCCTCAATTTGTCTGATACGTTCTCGCGTAACGTTAAATTCATGTCCAACTTCTTCCAAAGTATGTCCGACTCCGTCTTTAAGTCCAAAACGCATTTCAATAATTTTTCTCTCACGTGGAGAAAGATATTGAAGCATCTCGTGTATATTTTCCTTGATAATCTGCCTATTCGTAGCATCAGCCGGAGAAAGGGCATCGTCATCCTCGATAAAATCTCCAAGCTTGCTATCTTCTTCGGTTCCTACCGGAGCCTCCAAAGAAACAATATCCTGAGAAATCTTCATTATATGACGAACTTTTTTAATATCCATATCCATTTCAGCTGCAAGTTCTTCAACCAACGGCTCTCGTCCAAGCTCCTGAACAAGTCTTCTTTGAGCATGAGTAAGCTTGTTTATGGTTTCAACCATGTGCACCGGAATTCTGATAGTCCTTGCCTGATCAGCGATTGCACGTGTTATGGCCTGACGAATCCACCATGTAGCATATGTTGAAAACTTAAATCCTCTATTTGGATCAAATTTTTCAACCGCCCTGAAAAGACCAATATTTCCTTCCTGAATAAGATCCAAGAAAGAAAGACCTCTGCCGATATATTTTTTTGCAATACTAACTACAAGCCTCAAATTAGCTTCTGCAAGCCTTTGTTTTGCGGTCTGATCACCTTTCTTTATTGCACGAGCAAGCTCAATTTCCTCTTTTCCGGTAAGCAATTGTACTTTTCCAATTTCACAAAGATAAAGACGAATTGAATCATTTGCTATCTCCCTAAGCTCAACTGTCTTTTTTTCTTTTTTCTCTTCAACTTCTTCTTCTTCCTTATTATTCCATATCATCGCGTCCTTAACGTCTATTACGTCAATTCCAAGATCAAGGAAAAGACTGTAGATCTCATCCAAAAGCAAAAGATCTTCCTCTACGTTTGGAACAGCTTTCATCAGTTCCTGTTGCGTAACAAAGCCCTGTTGCCTTCCCTTGGTAACAAGAGTTCTTACCTCCGGCGGGAACTGAGCGAGTTTGTCATCCGTTGGATGGACAATGAATTTTTTGGTACGTACCATACGATGTATTTTAAGAGCTCACTAGTTTTTGAAGTTGTTCAAGCAACTCTTTTGCAGCTTTCAAATCCCCTTCTTTTTCTGCAATGCGAATCCGTGCGGATATATCGCGCTTTTGCTGATTAAGCAATTTTTTCATTACTTTGTCAAGCAGTTTTTTTGCCTCACCCTTAACCATGTCTTCACTGTAAGCTCCGTACAGCTCGTCAACGAAAAGTGAGATCATCTGTATTCTCTGCTGAATATCATCATCTAGACACGCCAAAAAATCTTTTCTCCTACCCTCTGCTCGAAGCAAATTATAGTTATCTTTGAATACCTTGTAAATGCTTTTTTCGTTTTCTTCAAGCATTTTTTCAGGAATAACATTAAAGTTTTCTTCAAGAATGACAGGATATTCAAAAACAAGTCCAAAAAACAGATCAAGACTATCAATTTTTCTGCTTTCCTTGGCCTTTAACTCTGTATTTTTTATATTCTGCACAATTTCCACGGTTCTTCTGCTTTTCATTTCGTCATAAATTACAACTTCCTTTATATCCAGCTTTTGCGACAATTCGCGGACAAAATAATCCTTTTCGAACGAGCTTGTAAGCATATGAAAAAACGGCATAAGAGAAGCCAGAATTTTCTTTTTACCCTGAAGAGATTTTGTATCATTGGCTGCAACAACATCCTCTATACAAAATTGCATAAACGGAATGGATTTAACAATCAACCCTTTCCATTCATCCGGCTTTTCCTTTATGAAATCCGCAGGGTCCTTTGCCGCAAGCCCGGTTATAACCTGAACATTCATTGCTTCATGCTGGGCAAGCTCAAATCCACGTTTTGCAGCGTCTATACCCGCTTTATCGGTATCAAAACTGAATACCATATTTTTCGTAAATCTCTTTATAAGCTTTATCTGCTGAAGAGTGAGCGCCGTACCGGAAGTCGCTACCGTATTTGTTACTCCAGCCTGATGAGACATAATTACATCAAAATATCCTTCAACCAAAACCACATTGTCATCTCTTTTTATTGAGTCCTTAGCGAAATTATATCCATAAAGAACTTCGCTTTTGCTATAAATTGGAGAATCAGGAGAATTTAAATATTTTGGCTGATCATCTTTTTTTAAAGCCCTTCCGCCAAAACCAACTATTTTCCCCAAGGAATCGTAAATCGGAATCATTAAACGCGCTCTGAATCTATCATAGACATTGTCTGCCTGCGTATTTTTAGCAATAGCAAGGCCACCAAGAGCTATCATTTTCCTGGAATAACCGGCCTTAACAAGATGCATCTGTGTTTGATCAAAAGAATCAGGAGCCAAACCAAAATGGAAAAACCTTATAGTTTCATCCGTAAGTCCCCTCCCTCTTAAATATTCAAGCACCTTTGCTCCATTTTCAGTATTCCACAGCTCTTTTTCATAAAAAGCCAAAGCCACCCCGTGCATTTCATAAAGTTCATTTTTCTCAGACTTTAAACCGGTATTGTCGCCGGTAAACTGGTAATCTGCGATATTAATACCAGCTTTATCTGCAAGAATTTTCACCGCATCTTTAAACTCAACACCTTCAACTTCCTGTATAAATTTTATTGCATCCCCGCCCTTATGACAGCCAAAACAATAAGCTATCTGTTTATCCGGACTCACCATAAAACTGGGAGTTTTTTCCTGATGAAAAGGGCACAAACCCTTAAAGTTTCTGCCGGATTGTTTAAGCTGAACGTAATGTGAAACAACATCCTCAATATTCAGCCTAGCCTTTATGTCCGCAATTATGTCCGACACTAGAATAAATATTTACGTAATACTAAATTGGGGTTTTATTCTAAATAGCTTCTGGAAATAAAGCAACCAGAGATGAACGCAGTGAATCTCATTGCGAGCGTAAGCGCTCGCTAGCGTGAGCGAATGCGAACTCCTTTAAAGCTTTTTCAATCTTTTAAGACCGTAAAATACAATCATGGTGGCCATTATAAGCATTAAAATCCCCATAGCTATCATAAGGAATAATTTTTGTGTTGTACCAAGGAAAATCGCACTCCCTCCAAAAAACGCGCAAAGCCCATAAATAAGCAATAAAGCCTTCCTTTCGGTAAGTCCAACTTCTATAAGCCTGTGGTGAAGATGCTTTAAATCCCCTTTCATCGGAGATTTTCCCTGAACTATTCTTCTTGTAATAACCCAAAATGCGTCCAATATCGGAAATCCAAGTACAAGAAAGGCGGTAGCAACTTTCCCTCCGGAATATATGGCAAAAACAGCTATCAAAAAGCCAATAAACATACTTCCCGTGTCCCCCATTAATATTTTGGCAGGATGGAAATCAAAAAGCCAAAATGCAAGCGCGCTGGATGCCAAAACAATGGCAAGCGTAGCCATCGAGGTCTGATCTATAAGGTTATATTCCCCAACACTTAAAACAAAAAATGTAATTGAGGCTATAAATGCAACTCCGCTTACAAGTCCGTTAAGACCATCCAGGAAATTCATTGTGTTAACTATAAGTATAATCCAAATTATGGTAAAAAGATCTGCCAATAGCGTAATTTGAATCATTGTACTCCCAAGAGGAAATTCAAAATTTATTTGATCAAGAATAAGATCACCTCCCAGCGGATTTGAAATCGAACTTATACCAATACCGGATATAACAATTGTTAAAGCTGCAAGGAACTGGACAAGAAGCCTTATCCACGGACTCACATCCAAAAGATCATCAAGAAAACTTACAGTAGCCATCATCAAAGCTCCGATCAACAGACCTATTACATGTATATCCAGTGGAACAAAAATAATTGTCGACAATGTAAAAACGGCCACAATAACAAGTCCGCCATAATAAGGTATTGGTTTTCTTTTAAGCCCGTACTTCTTGGGCCTATCCATAAGTCCAAACTTAGGAAAGAATTTAAGTGCAAACAAAACAAGCAATATTGTTGAAACAAATGCGAATATGGCCGGAATAATAAACTCTGTCATACGTTTTTAGCTTTAGTTTAAATGGATTTGTTTCTTAAATTTTATAAACTGTCCGTCTTTTGTCTCTTCTACAATTCCAACAAGAGTATTGTTAAAAATTGCGGCACAAATAGCAACCCCTTTTGGCATTTCTTTCTTAACAAACCTTCCGTTCTGAAGCTCGGTATATTCTTGCTGCGTTATGTAAATTTTTGAAATTTCGGAAACACCCCTTTCAATCGGAATAATATATTTTTCAATACCGTTTTTTTCAATTTCATCCATATCGCAACTTTCATCGACTATAAAATTATCCACCGCAGTTCTTTTAAGTGAATTGAGATAACCCCCAACCCCAAGTTTTTCACCAAGATCATTGGCGATTGAACGGATATAAGTTCCCGCTCCGCAATGAATTAAAAGAACAACAATCGGATAATTATAATCATTCATTTCAATCGAATGAATGACCACATTCCTTTTTTTCATCTCAATTTTTTCTCCTGCTCTGGCAAGATTGTAAGCCCTCTTACCTGAAATTTTTATGGCCGAATAAACAGGCGGAACTTGCTCTATTTTTCCAAGAAAAGACTTTAAAACTTTTAAAATTTCTTTCTCGGTAGGTTTTTGACTACTCAACTCGGTAATTTCACCTTCACTATCATACGTAGTGGACTTTTTCCCAAGCAAAACTTCAGCCATATATTTTTTATCATGATCCATCATAAACTCTATAAGTTTTGTTGCCTGCCCGATTGCTACAACAAGAACTCCTTCGGCCGCAGGGTCAAGAGTCCCTATATGTCCCATTTTTTTAATCCCGGATTTCCTGCGCAAAAAACGAATCACATCGAACGATGTTATCCCTTTTGGCTTATAAATGTTTAAAAATCCGTCCATAACTAACCTTCAAGACATACATTTTCTTTTGCAACTGTTTTGCCCGGTTCTATCTCCACAACAACTTCCCGGCTTAAAAGTTCGCGAACAACTTTTCTGTCGTCCCAAGGAATTTTTTCTCCTCCTATTATTTGGACCTCTTCACAACCCTTACCCGCAATTACAACGGTATCCCCTTTCTTAGCCATTGTAAGCGCCAATCTTATTGCCTCATATCTGTGAGGAATTTTCCAAAATCTATCACCTTCTTTTCTTCTTATTCCTGAAGCAACTCCTTCTATAATCTGCCATTCGTCTTCATAATAAGGATCATCGTTTGTAAGAATTATCATATCCGCATATTCATCTGCAAGCGCTCCCATATTAGGCCTTTTTGATTTATCCCTGCCTCCGCCGGTAGCCCCAAAAACAATAAAAAGTTTTCCTGGAGTTAGTTTTCTATAAAGCTGTAAAAGTTTTTCCAACGAATCGGACGAGTGAGCATAATCAACGATTATTCCATAAGGTTGCCCAAGCTCAAGAGATTCAAGTCTTCCCGGAACCCCCTCGGCCTTCTCCAAAGCTCTTTTAACAAAAGTTAGATTTATGTTATTCGCCAAAGCAACCGTTGTAGCTGCAAGACTGTTGTAAATATTGAATTCGCCCGAAAGCTTTAAATTAATTTCAAGTTGATGATTTGGGATATGAAGATTAAAAGTGGAACCGCTTGAATGAAGTTTTATATCACTTGCATAACAAGTTCCTTTTTTTATTCCGTAAGTATATTTCCTATCAACAATAAACTGATCAAAATAAGAATAATTTGGATCATCAAGATTCAACACGGACACTTTAGGAATTCCCGGCTTTCTTTTTGACTTGTTAAGTCTCTGAAAAAGACTGCCTTTAGCCTGCAAATAAAGCTGGAAGCTTCCATGATACTCAATATGATCTTCAGTTACATTTGTAAAAACAGCAGTATCAAAATTAATACCAAGAACGCGAGACTGAGTTATTGAATGAGACGAAACTTCCAAAACACAATGAGTGCACTGCTCCCTAACCATTCTTCTAAGAAGCTTCTGAAGAGCAAAGGGGCTCATTGTTGTCTGCTTTGAAATATTGGTCCATTTATCGGGCCCAACCTGAAAATTTATAGTTGATGCCATTCCAACCTTATAACCCGCCTCCTCCAAAACCATAGTTATAAGATTTACTGTAGTTGTTTTTCCATTTGTTCCTGTAACACCAATCACATTCATGCTTCTGGCCGGAAATCCGTACATCACAGCCGCAATAGCCGCCTTAATCTGATGATAAAAAAGCCTAAGAGGATTTGTGTCTGAAATAAGATTCTTTAGGTTACTAAGCATTTTCTTTGAAATATTTATTGGCTATAAAAATGTCCTTTTTGATTTGTTTTATCAAATCTTCATCACTTTCGAATTGTCTCACATCACGGATTTTTTTCAATAGATTAACGGAAACTTCCAGTCCGTATACATCCTTATTAAAATCAAAAACATGCACCTCGCAGAAAACCTTCCATTTATCGTCAGTTCCTATGGACTTGGTTCCATAGTGCATTACAGCATTATATGAAGCTCCTTTTATCTCTATTAAACAAACATATATACCAAATACTACGTTTTTCGGAGCATTTGAAACTTGGACATTAATTGTAGGAAAACCGATTTCCGAACCTTTCTGAATTCCCTTCACAACAACCCCTTTAAACACCTCTACGCTTTTTGACATAACCGTAAAATTATGTTACAATGAAACATTGTTTAACATTTAAATACTAACATATGTCTGATACACAACCTAGCTCCGAAAAGAGAACCTTTGAAAACGTAGAACAATTAAATAAGGGGATTATTGATGCTTTAGAAGAGGAAGTTAAATCTGAACATCTTGGAGATGGACAAATTAGCAAAAGAGATATCGCAAAAAAGGTTTTGAGTCTTATAATTAGAGAAACCGCCAAAAACCATTCAATAGAAATAACAAATTTTTACGTAAACGATGCAATTATGCGCGTTTTGAACTCACCGGGAAAGAAAATAAGACTGCCATAATCATCCAAAATAAGAGAGCCAAATCATTCTTCCAAAAAGGGATATCAATAAATCCATGAAGAAGAATATATACAAGCATCATTGATGCCGCCACCATAATTTGACGTGACTCGGCAGACAGCAGAATTGCGGTTTTTTTTGCGTGCACAAAGGCCAAAACAACAATCCACAGAAACGCCGTAATACCAATTATTCCGGCATTAATCCAAGTTTCCATATAAAGGTTATGAGAATGAAGACGAATGGGCTCATAAGGTGCATGTCCAAGCAGCTCCGTGGCCCTTTGGGTATACGCATTTTCATATTCCCCCAACCCTGCGCCAAGAAGAGGACTTTGTATTACAAGTTTTGCCCCAACTTCCCAGATTTCAAGCCTTGTTCCAATGGAAGTATGTTCGTTAAATTTAACCAAATTTTGAAATTTCTCGACATTAAGGGCAGCGACAAGCACAGTTCCAAGAACAACAACAACGCATACAAATGCTATAAGCTTTGTAAGAAATAAACTACTCCTTTTATCCTTAACTTTAAATTTTTCGTAAATTATATAGAAGAAGATTGTAGCAAAAACACCCAAAACACCGCCATAAGACTGTGTAAGTATAAGAGCAACAAAGATTATTGAAACCATTCCGCTTAAATATATACGTCTTTCAAAAGAGTTTATCCTAACAGCCGCCGATTCCGCCGGACCGTGAATAAATGTCTGCAAAACTCTTACCCCTGCAAAAACAAGGGCGGGAGCAATATACATGGCAAGATAATTCGCCGACTCAAAAGGACCGGAAGCCCTTGAATCAATTGTTATATAATGGCCGGACACAGCCTGAAAAAGAGCCATCAAAGACATAAAAAACGCCGAAGCAACATACGAATATAGAACAAACTGCAAATCCTCTTTTGTCTTTATCGTTCTATATAAAATAAAGAAGTAAATAAGCGGGATAATAACCCAGCTTTTTAGAATTCCAAGAGCATGCTGATAAGATTCGTTCGGAACTATTGCAGCGCCTATAAGCGAGCCCAAAACAAACAAAGTAATCGGCAAAAACGGAGACTTTGCAAAGTCAACAAAAGGCCCTCTTTTAGCCAAAAACGGACTTTTTGCCAGATATAGAATTTTTGAGACAGTATTTTTTTCCAATATCTCGTGATCCCCTCTTAAAAGTTTATAAAAAACAGGTATGGCGGATATAACTATAAGCCCCTCAACAAAATAAAGCGGCATACCGGCTATATCAAATCTAATTAGATATAGTGGGAAAAGAAGCGGCAAAATAAGAATCGAAATTCTTGTGGACTTATAAACGAGCGCAGCCCAAGCGGTATAGGTCGCAAAAAGCGCGATATATTCAATCATTCTAAATTTTTATTTATTAGTAATTCTTTTTTTCAAGCTCTATAAGACCATAATCGCCGGTTTGTCTTCTGTAAACAACGGAGAAAAGACCGGTGTCTTCATTGATAAAAGCATAGAAATCATGTCCCAAAAGCTCCATCTGCTCAGCAGCCTCTTGCTCCTTCATAGGTTCAAGATCCGCATATTTTTTTCTCTTAACTATCTCGTCAATATCAATTCCATTCATATTGTCCGAAGCAGCCTCAAGGGTTGATTCCGGAATCCACTGTCCCCCTCTGTCTCTTCTATGTTTTTTAGTCTTATATCTTTCGATTTGTTTCTTTAGCTTTTCAACTGCAAGATCGGCGGTTTCTTCAACCGTAGATCCTTTTACTTCAGCTCTTATAACCGCGTTTGGAACATGCATTGTTATTTGAGTCGAGATTTTCTCATCACCTGATTTTACTTTTGTTTTCTCAATATCAACATGAACCACGGTAGCCTCATCGGCAATGCGCTCTTCATATTTCTTCAAATTATCAATCTTCTCTTCAATGTACTGTTTCTGACTGTCTCCCAACGTCATGGACTGGCTTGATAGTTGTATTTTCATGAGTAAAAATTGATTAGAAGTAATAAAATTATAGGACTACAGCAGCCCCTTTGCAAGATCGGTTAAGACTTCGTATGGGTTTTTGGCTTTAGTAACGCCGGATGCGAGTAAAACTCCGGAAGCGCCAAGCTCAATAGCTTTTTTAACATCTTCAGACGTTTTTACACCGGCCCCTACAAGAATTTTAACGTTTTTAACCATAGAAACGGCATTTCTTATAACCTCCGGCTTGGCATTTGAAATTGAGATATCCCCTCCTATAAGCTCTGGAGGTTCAACCGCAATAAGATCTGGATTAAATTTTGCTATTTCAGCTGCGGCCTCAGGAGTATTTGCGCAAACACACGTAAAAAGACCAACTTCTTTAGCTCTTTTTATCGAAGCTTCAAGAACATCCAAAGAAAGCTGTCTTTCGGCATGATTGAGTAAAGTTCCGTATGCGCCAGCCTGTTTAACGGCCTCCGGCAAAACACTTCCCGTATGAGATCCGTAAGTTACAGGATCAATATGCTGAGCAAACACCGGAATTTCAACCGATTGAGAAACCCTGTAGAGATCACTTGCTTGGACACAAACCGCAAAAGAAACACCCGTTTCTCGGGAAACTTCTTGGTGGATTTGGGCCAGCTTAAGAGCATTTTCCCCCGTAGCGGATTCGTAGTTTTTAAAATTCACAATTATTATTGGAAGTCTCATTTTTATCGCATTAAGTGTCCGTTCATACTGTACTAAATTGGGACATCAAAAAACAAGAACATTTATTGTGGATATTCCTTGCATAGCCTTTGACTTTGGAACCATTTTTTGATAAAATACATGGATAAAAATAAAACTAAACACAAAAATATGTTTTTCAAAAAATTGTTTATATGCGAATCCAGGCTTGTTTTTATGAATGAAAAACCGAGTGAAACCACGGCTTCGGCTGCGGAGAAACCCGCGGAAAAACAAAAACAGAAACAACCTGAAAAAAATGAAATTGAAAAATACAAAGAGAATTATGCCAAAATTATAGGCCCAGAAACAAAAGTTAGAGTTGAATTCACGGATAAATTTGAAAAACACAATTTAGTTAGTGCCGGAACAAGAATTTTTAATTCCTTGAGAGAAAAACACCCGTTGAGGAATTCTGCAGGGTCTGTTTTTGGAGCAAATGCCGGAAACTTTGGCAAAGAACTTGCGCTTGATATAGCTGAGTTAATAGAAAAAAATTCAGAGGTTATAAACAATAATATCCCTGTAACAATACAGCTTGGACCAAACAGCTCGTTGTCATTTTACGCAAAGGGAAATAAACAAAGTTTCCTTGAATTTAACATGTTAACAGAAGCACCAAGATTAAAAGAAGTCGAAGCAAAAAAGAAAGAGTTAGAAGAAGCAAAAGCAAAAGAGACGGAAAAAGCGAACGAAAAAAAACAAGAATTCAGTAAAGAAATAGAAAAGCATCTTGATTCAGGAAATTTTGTAAATCAACTTATTTCCGAAAAAGGAGACCAATATTTAAAAGAAACTGATGAAAACGGAGTTTACAAAGTGAATTTTATCGACCAAAAAGGAAAAGTCGACAGAAAAGCTGAGCATGACGTGCAAATACAGGACCTGCTTGATTTAAGCAGACTTAAAGGCGGGAACATGTATATAAGAGTTTACTTAGACGGGAAGAGCCAATCCGGAGTACCTCACAAATACTGGGCGTACTACCATCCTTCACAGAAGACTTTTATAAGAGAAGGAACAACTCAAAGAGCACTTATCTTCCATGGCACAAAAATAAGCCAGATTACTTACGAAGCTTATAAGCCAAAAGAAAGAGAACAGCTTCCGCAAGAGGAAAAAGCTAAAGCACAAACTGTATCTCAAGAAGAAACCAAAAAGTTGGAAGCAATAAGAGAGCAAAAAATAAGAGAAAATGAACTAACTGTTTTGGAAAAAAACAAAAATTATGTATTTAAAAACCAAGATTTTAAAGTTCCGGGAATACTTAGAGAAGACAGTGATTTTGAAGCAAACTGGGACAGAATAGATCAAGGGCTCGAAGAAGTTCTTACAAGAGCTCCGTTTAATCTAAAAACAACAGAAGAAAGAAGAGTATATGTACAGAATTCAATACAAGAATGGAGTAATAAAAATTTAAATGCCGAAGACTTTTTCAAAATACCGGTGAACGGACAACCCCTATATAAAGGAGGATACGAAAAATTCAAAGAAGATTATAAAAAGAATGGCCAAAACGAAGCCAGCCTTGAACAGTTGGCAATTGGAATTGCAAAAGTTTTTGAAGCACTTAAAAATCTAAAGTTATTGGAAAAGAAACCGGAAACAAATTCAGACAAATACAGGACAAAATTTTTAGGATTGGAAAGACAAACTGTATTAACCAAGGAAACTCCGGAAGCCGAAAAAGCAGGTATGACAGAGACAATTTCTTATTCGGCTTATGGCGATCAGAGTTTAGGGGCCTTGTTGCATTCAAAGGAAAATGCTCCGAGAAATTTTTATGTTGGAGTAACAAATAAAAATATTAACGAAATACAGGCGTTGGCTCTTAAAAACGGATACGAAATAAAAGGATTAAATGTTCCAGATCTTGTAAAAGAAGACGGAGGACTAAAACTTTTGTTTATGACCTTTGGTTTGGACGAGTTAATAAAAAGAGGTTGTGTAAAGAGAGTGAATGAAAATAAATACGTATTGGTAAAAGTACCTCAAGACGGCTGGGAAGAAGCCTTTAAAGTTTTAGCAAAAAACAAAGCTAAATTAAGAGATAAATCAAAAGAAAACTACAATAAATGGGAAACGGTAAGAGCAGCTGTAAGTGAAGGAGTTCGCTCAAGAAACTTTATATTAAAAATATTCAATCCAAAAGGGTCAAAAGTCTCACAAAATCTCAACTGGTGGAGAAGTCTCTTTAATGAAAAAGAAAAGAAGGTAACAATGGCATACCTTAAAGAGTCCTCAACGCTAAATCCTAAGGAATTCGAAAAATATCTGGCCTCAGACAGAGGATACCTTGATATGATTAAAAAGACTTCAGAAAGACACGGAGAAACAGGAATATATGAACCAAAAGAAGCCAAAGTTTTAACACTTGCAAACACTTATCTTTATCAAGGTTTAAATTATGCATTCAAGTTGAATGTTAAATCTGAATCTGAAAAAGCAGTTGAAAGCGTTACGGATAAAATTTTAAAAGATTTCAATATCTTAAGCGTTAAAAGCGAGTTAAAAAGACCACTAAATAAAAACAAACTTGAGAACCTTGAAATAATATTCAAGAAAATAGAACTTAAAAATCTGGATACATCAAAACTTTCAAAGGCATATATAAGTATGATCCAGATGGGATATGTTGAAACAAGAAATATTGAAACAATGGGATTGCAGGCTGAGAAACTGGAAGCAACCGGACTTGCAACTCAAGAGCCTTACAGGAGCATACAGGAAGAAGCTTTAAAAAACGGTTTACCCGAGGAAAAACTTGCAGATCTTGAAAAGAAGATAGCAATTACGCTGTTTGCGCTTGCAAACGGAGAAACTCCGCCAGGCATGAAAATTGCAGCAGGAGGGTTGGGAGCTTCTGTTCTTATAGGAAACTTCAAAGGTAAAAAAATGTATCTCCATTTTGGACTTGCCGGAGTTAAAAACGGTGAAAAAATACCACTAACTGCATTTGCAGGAGTAAGCGGAGACATAGGTAAACTCGGAGGATTTAAATTAAAATACAATATTGGAGCAAGCCCTGATTTTGCAGGTGCAGCCTTAACAATGGAACATAAGTTCGCAGGAAACTGGGATTGGGTTGCAAACGCGGGAGCAGGAGTAAGCGTAACCGATTTTGAAAACTTTGGTATTGGAGCATCAATAGGTGTTAAATGGGATCAATTAAGAGCTGAAAAACAAGCGAAAAACAAAGAATTAAGCTCAAAGGGCTTAGGGCAAATAGAAGAAAGTCTTAAAAACGGAAATTACGATGAAGCCGTAAAATTTATTTTGGAAAACCCTACGTTTGGAGATTACATGAAGTTCATAAAGAACACTTATCCTACATTTCCAAATTCCGTGTTAATTGAAATGTATCAGGCTGCAAAGAATCAATGGGCTGAAAAAGCAAAGGAAGGAGTAAAAATTCCTTTTGTTCAAGGAGCGGGAGTTGGAATTGGTATAAGCAAAGCAGGTATAGGAATAGGTCCTTACGTGACAATAAAAATTCCGGGTACGGAAGTAATATTTGTTGTAAGAAGCGAACATCCAAAGTATTCAGGATATTGGCAAACGGAAATTGCGCAAGAATCTTTAAGAAGAAAACTTAGAAAAGCAACCGGCACAGAACCTTTTGTATCGGGATACACAATGACAGCTCAAAGCGGAAATTTATTTTTCGACAGTGAAAGAGGAGGCGCAAACGTTGAAGTTGCAGGAATCGGAGAATTGGTAAAAAGACAAGAAGGCAACATAAAAGGAACTTTTGAAGCCGTAAAAAGCAAATTCAACAAGATGGATATGCATGTTGAAATAGTGCCAGACCCTTCAAATTCAAACAACACTTTACTTGCGATAACTCCGTTAAACACAGACGGAAGCAATGTCCAAGTGCTTATGGATCCGGAAATGCAAAAGAAAGGCATAATTCTCGATCATAAAAACAACAGGATTTTGCTTGCAGCAAGCGAAGCAAAGAAACTTTTCTTTACAAGATCTGAATATAGGTACCCTTTTGCCGAAAAAGGAGCAATGAATCTTGAAGTAATAACTTTCAAGAATAATCCTGACAGAACAGACGAACAAATAAGAGAAGATTCAGCTCAAATCATATATAAACCGATGGGAAGCAGATATATGGTTGTAAAAGGAGAAGCAAGAACCGGACTTTCGGAGGCTGAATCAAACACCCTTACAATTGAAGAATACAACACGAGGGGTAACACTTTTGAAAACTTCAAGGATAAAAAATTCGAATACAACCTTAATGAGTCAACTGATCTTACAAGCAAAATGTGGGAAACCTTAAAACCGAAAGAGGCGGCTCCTATAAGGTCCGATTTGGTTAAGCAAACAAGCAAAAGCTATCTAAGTAAGAACGAATCGTTTGAAAGAAAGATAGCGGAGGCAAACACTCCTGCAAAAGAAGCGGCGCTAAAGGTTGAAGTATTCAGAAATCTAAAAACAATAGATCCTTCTTTGAATGACCAAGAATTAAACCTTATTTACAACTACATGCTTAATGAGGTTTTCATAGAGTTAAGAGACAAGAACAAGAACGTAATAAATCAAAGGCTGGAAAGAAGAAATGAATTATTCAGAGCATACATAAAAAATTACATAAGCGATTACGCAAAAAACAATCCGGCACAATGGGCTGAAATTGTAAAAACATATCCATCCGCAACGCCGGATTCAATTGCCAATTATTTGATGTTAACAATGCCGCAAAACAAGGAACAACTTGACGAGTTTTCAAAACCAGAAAACGGGGTGGCGGTTGGCAGAGGTTTGAAATTTGCGTCTTACACTAAAAAGAATGGTAAAGATACTTTGGCAGCATCCTACGGAACGGAAGTCCCAGAAGATTTCAAAGATATATTCAAAATGGTAGGACCAAAAAGACTAAGATTGGATTCAGCCAGTCCGGTTGAAAGAGCGGCTGCGAGAATTATATTTGAGACAATGTCCCCTCTTGAAACAAAAAATCTTGATTCAATTGAAGGAAAGAAAAAGTTCCTTGAATCTGAACTGTCATTGCTTCTAATCTCAATGTTCGTTAAATATGATGGCAAAATGATTTCACCGCTTATAGAAATACTTGGAAAAGAAAACTATAAAGGCATGACGGAAATTTATGCTGCCTTGAAAAGAGGCGGAGAAGCATTGGAATTGACTTTATCAAAGCCTGAAAACGAAAAAGCTTTCAAGGACTTTAAAGAGCTTGTAACAGGCATAAGAAACGCTCAATTGGAAGGCAAGCCAAGCTATATATACAACAAGAAATACGAATTCACCCTTGATGAAACCGAAGTCTATTCGGGAGCTTATCTAAAGTGCGGAAACGGAACAATCGCAACCAGACAAAAAATAGGAATAAAATTGATTGCCGGAAAAGAAGAAAACGTAGATTGGTCTTCAGCAAAAGAAGAGGCGAATATATTGGTCAATTCGAAAGGGGCCAAAACAGATCTAGATATAACACTTGCACTTGGAGTATTTAGAGGCAGAAGAAAGAAAGAAGAAGTTCCCGACAGACACAAACCTATAAAAGGAGAAGTTCTCAACAGGCATACCCAGGGAACAACCGGACAAGAATCACAGAATTCTACACCACCGGTTTCGGAAGGACCAGATAATTCAATCTAATCTATAAATTAATATTCATAACATTTATACCCCATGAACAAGAAATCAAATAAAACAGCTTACACATTTGTCGGAATTGCAATACTTGCAATAGTTGTTTTAGCAGCTGGTTGGTTTTATTTCCAATCACAAAATGCAACTTACAAAGTTGAATCCGATCAACCTGCATACTTCACAGTTGATAATCCGATATTGGAAGTAAAACTTCTTAATAAAAAAGATGCTTCATCTGGAGAAATCGGAGTTAAGTTTTCTGAAGACGTATTAAAAGTAAAAAACACAGAAACTTCAGAAGGTGTTACTTTACGTAAACTTGATAATGAATACGTATTTGAACTCGGAGATACATATTTTTCTTCAAACAATGAAGTAATTGCAACTTTAACTTTTGAAAGCGTTAAACCCGGACAGGTTAATTTTGAACTAGACGAAGAGTTATCAACATTAAGCAATTCAAAAGGTGTTATGGAAGTAAAATACGAAAGCACATCCGTAGAAGTTGGAATGGCTCCTGACAGAGAGGAAAACAGAGAGTCACAAGGAGAAACAGGAGAATTTAATTCTTTATAATATTTAATTTCAAAACTTAACAAAATAAAAATGAAAATAAATACAAAAACGAACAAATCGATTATTATCTCGGTTATGGCTCTCGTTTTCATGTTATCTTCCGCGATTTCATTTGCGGCATGGGATGCGTCTTCCGAATCAAATAATTGTGATGGCGAAGATTGCCGAAGATGGCATAACGAAGGTATTACACACCAGGAATACCCATACGGTTTAAATTTTGCATCATTTAATAATTATCGAGATGCGACAAAAACCGGCAGATCTTACAAAGAAATGCAATTTATGTATATTGAGTCTCAACTTGCAGAATCTTCAAATGATTTGCCCTTACCAACTCCGTGGGAATCTTGGTCAAATTACAATTTTGATAACGGAACAAGTCACACAATTAACTTTACAAATGACGAGCCTGTAAGAATCGGGTTCTGGGGATACATTCACAATAACGGTACAGCAAATCAATATCCTGCAACAGGATCTCAAATAAAATTAACCGGATGGAGCAGTTCTACTCCAAAAACTTCATACACACCGCAATATACTCTATGGGCAGAGAACACAAAACCAAAAACAGTTTGGTCAAATGTAAGTCTTTCCGGAAATGTCCCTTTCACGTTAACTCCGGTTGAAGCATATATAGACAGAGAAGACGGTACATGGCAGTTTAATGAAGGACAGCTTCAGAGTATTACAACAAACGGAATTTACATAAAAAGCAATAATGGCAATACAAGCGGAAGAATAGATTCTTCGGAACTTCATTATGTATTGGTGTACCTTGAGTTTGAGGCAGTACCTGCAGACGTTCCAGGTGTTTGTCGATCGCTAACAATTACGGATCCGACAGAAACATCTATCACTCTTGATGAGAACGGATTTGTTAATGAAAATTTATCATTCACGGCTGATGCCGACCCAGGTGTTATTCACGGCTACAGAATTTCTTCTACAAAGGAGACAATTACTTTTAAAGCTAATAACGCACCTGAAGGGATAGACATAAAAACTAACGACACTTCAGTAAAAATGAATGGAGGACCAACCACATCAAAACCAACTAACACGGTTCGGGTTTTGGCACTTGATCAAAACGGGAACGGAATTTCAAGCTGTATGGACACCTTTAATGTAAAACTTGGACAGGAAGAAGAAAACACCTGTGAAGTTCTTAATACAACTCCAAATTGGGATCCTAACGGACAAGAAAGTCCGGTACCATTAAACAAATTCGTAAGAATAAGGATTGATGAGCTTTTGGACACAAACGGAGATCCTTATACGGATAACGGAGAAACTCCTTTAATAAGCTACTGCTACACAAATAACGATATTGATTTCCTTCCGGATTCCAGAATAAATTATGTTCTAAGTACAGATGGAAGATGTGCTACAGCTCCGGCAAACAATAATATGAGCGTTGTTGCGAGTTCTGAAGGGACCATGATAATTAAGGTAGTTGGCTCTCCGGAATCAAAATGTAGTGACGTTTTCCGTACAAGAGCGGAAGAAATCGAAGGGACTTGTTTGGATCTTTCTTTCCTTCCAAGATATGAAACTTTTGATTTAACCGAACAGGAAGAATACTGCGTAACGGTTGATGTTGAAGCAGAAGCCGAGGCAGCTTACAACGACAACATAAAATGGATGGTTGAAAGAGACGGAGAGATTGTATTCGATAAGGATACACAAGGTTCCGAATGTTTGAATTTTGATAATTATCCTTCATTTGATTATGAACCTGGAGACACTTTAATTGCAGAGGCAATCGTAATCGAGTATGAAGGTGATGATTGTATTGATGAGCTTACAAGTGAAGAAAAAGAATGTACCCGATTTGAACTTGATCGCGACACTTTTGAAAGAGGAACAAGCCAAGAAGTATGTATCGACTATACAGATTGGCCGCTCGATGAAAACGACGAACTTGAATATTCCGTAAACAATGGATCACCCGAAACTGTTGATCTTTACGAAGACAGCGGAGAAATTTGCTTCATTCTAACCGAAGATATGGTTGAAGATGCCGACATAGTAAGAGTATGGGTTCCGGGATGGGAAGACGAATGTAATCATGAACTTACAAGAAACGTTGAACCTCCTTCGTTCGACAAGAACGCAAAAAGCGCAGATGCTTTAGCTTACTCTTCAAGAACAATCGCAAACTTTAGCGACGATTATGTTAATTACAGAATTACATACACTCACTACAATGATGGAGATCAGGATGTAACAATTACCGATACAATAGGTACGGAAGGATACATTCAAGGTTACATTGCGGGCACTCAGACGGGAATAGATTCAGACACTCCTGAAGGAGGAAGAATCTATTACAATGAAGACTCCATGAGAGTTCTTGTAGACGGAGATCCTATTGAGAACTGTGACGATATAGATGAAGAAGATCTTGAAGACGCAGTTTGTTACGAAAGAAACATAGGCGATGAAGATGGAGTTGAAATTAAAAATGTCCCTTCACGTGATGAAGTATTAGTTGAATACCGTGGAGAGATAAAAGACTCAAGCGTTAATCCGGAAAACTGCAGCGACCCTGATAGTGCTCTAAATGAAACAGGAGTCTGCGGAGAAATTTATCCAAACACTGCCGAATTTGAAGACGAAGCAAACTTTAATGGAAGCGCAGATGCGGAAGTTATAATTCCATGTCCATTTATAATAATAAGATCAGGAGGAGAGACCTTCTTTGAAAATCCGTTTGATTACGGAGTAGATACGCTTTCTTGTTCCGAAATAAGAAACGTTGACACGCCTGTGATCGTTGGAATCCCACCGGATGACATGAACCTTTTTAAGACAGGTGGAGACGTAGCAGTATTAAGAAAATACGATGACCGCCTATGTAACAGCACGGCTGAAGGAAGCGTTGATATAAAAGGCATATCAAGTTTGATTTGTGAGCTTGAATTAACTTCTAAAGAACTTACACAGCAAGCCATCGTCCAGAGTCTTTCAAGAAATGTTCAGCTATTCGCAAGATATTCAAAGAATTTGAACGATATATCCATTGTTAATGGAAGCTCTACATTGGACAACTTAAGCAGTAGTAATGATGTTTATATTAAAGACAAAGGAGGAATGCTTACTCTTGGAGGAGAATTTGCAGATAAAGCAAGAACAATTGTTGTTATAAACAATGACGTTTATATCAACAATGATTTGACCTTCAAAGATCCTGAGAATCTAAATGATCCGCGAAAAGTTCCTTCTTTGGCAGTTATCGTTATAGGAGGAAATATCGTTATCGATCCTAGTGTTGAAGAAACCAACGCAGTATTCTTTGTACAGGAAGGTGAGGGAGGAAAAGGCGGACAGATTTGTGAAGCTCCAAAGACAGGAAGTGTAACTCCATCAGACTTCTGTAAAGATGATACATCTTTGGTTGATTACAACAGCGAAAGCAGACTTACTCACTATGGATCAATCTACGGAGATATCCAACATCTGTTAAAATACAGAGTGAAATCCGGCGATCCTACAAAGGAAGAAGGTGCAATCCTTATAAGATTCGACAACAGAGTATATTTGAATACTCCTCCTCTTCTAAACAAATTGGTTGATGTAAGCCAAAAGTCGTTCTAAGAAAAACAAGATTTATGGAAGAGCTCTCATACATTGATATGAGGGCTCTTTTTATTTATAATTACGTCCCCTACCATAGGTTTAATCAAAAGCATGGCGACAAAGAAGAACGTTTACTTATTTTTCGGAGAAGACACATATTCTGCGCATAAAAAAATGACTTTTTGGCGCAATGCGTTTGAAGAAAAACATGGCGGAGATATGAATATTGAAATTCTTGAAGGAAAGCCGTTACTTGCAAATGATTTTCAAAGCAATATACAGTCAGCTCCCTTTTTGGCTGACAAAAGACTGGTTATAGTTAAAGATTTTCTGAGCAAAGGAAACAAAGAAGAACAAAAGAAAATAACGGAAATTCTGGAAGAGGAAATTCCGGATTTTTGCATTATTGTTTTTATTGAATATGAATCCCCCGACAAAAGATCTTCGCTCTACAAAAAAATAAACAAAGTAGGACATCCGGAGGAATTTAAGGAACTTATGGGCCCGGACCTTATAAGATGGATACAAAAGAGAGCTCAAGAAATAGGACTTAACATAGACTCTCAAATTGCAAGTTACATTGGAGAACAAGCCGGATCCGATCTGTGGAATCTTAGCAATGAACTTGAAAAACTAAAAACTTACAGCAGCGGAAAGCAAATCACAAAAGACGACATAGAAAATCTTGTTCATCCTAATTTAACAACTTCGATATTCAAATTTACAGATTATTTGGCTCACCGAAATGCCAAGGGTTCGTTAAAAACCCTCGACATACTTATTGAAAGCGGCGAGGACATGATGAAAATAATCTTTATGATCGTAAGACACTTTAGAATTCTTATTCAGGTTAAAGACCTAATAGACCGAGGGAATTCAAAAAATGATATTATCGGGAAGATAAAAGAACATCCTTATACGATATCAACTGCAATACAGCAAAGTCCCAATTTTTCTTTTGAGACACTTCGTAATATATACGACGAACTGCTACAAATCGATATAGGTATAAAGACAGGCAAAATTCGCATGTCGGCTGATGACAAAAAAGAAATACTTTTGGCTTTGGAAAAGTTTGTTTTGGAAGTCTGCCAGAAATAATTCCCACAAAGGGCGGAAATTATAATTTCTCGTATATATTTCCTATATTCAAAAGTTTATCCTCGCTGAATTGAGGCCCTATTATCTGCATACCAATAGGAAGTCCGGATGAAGTCATTCCGCATGGGACATTCAATGCCGGCACCCCGGCTATGTTCATTGGAACAGTTAATGAATCAACCAGATACATCTGAAGAGGATCATTTAATTTTTCTCCAAGCTTAAATGCGGGACCCGGAACGGTAGGCCCTATTAAAACATCAACTTTTTTAAACACATTGTTAAATTCTTCAATAATTTTTGTTCTTACCTTTTGAGCTTTTTTATAATAAGCATCGTAGTACCCGGCCGAAAGAACGTATGTACCAATCATTATTCTTCTTTTGATCTCGTCTCCAAAACCTTCTCCGCGTGAATTAAAATAATAATCCTCCAAAGATTCACCTGCGTTTTCCGGCTTTAATCCGAATCTTATAGAGTCGTACCGTGCAAGATTTGCGGAAAGCTCAGCGGGCATAACTATGTAGTAAACCGCAATCGCATACTTTGTCATAGGCAAAGAAACCGTTTCTATACGAGCACCCTGCCCCTCTAACTTTTTAATTGCAGCTTCAACACTTGCCTTAACTTCAGAATCAATTCCTTCATCAAAATATTCTTTTGGAACACCGATTTTTAGATTTTTTATATCGTTATCAAGGTTTTTAACATAATTTGGCACACTAACATCGGGAGTTGTTGAGTCATTTACATCCCTTCCGGCAATTGCATTCATAATATGTGCTATATCACGAACATTTTTTGCAAAAGGGCCAACCGTATCCAAAGATGATGCCAATGCGGTAATACCACTTCTTGAAACTCTTCCGTATGTAACTTTTAAACCGGCAACACCACAAAAAGAAGCAGGCTCTCTTATGGACCCTCCCGTATCGGTTCCAAGTGAATACAAACAAGTTCCCGCGGCTACTGCAGCAGCTGATCCGCCCGAAGATCCACCGGCCGTATAGTCGGGATTGTATGGATTTCTTGTCGGACCAAAGTAGCTGTATTCGGTAGAACCACCACACGCAAACTCATCAAGATTGGTCTTCCCAATCATAACCATGCCCAAATCTCTAAGTTTTTTAACAACAGTCGCGTCATACGGAGGCACAAAATTTGAAAGTATTTTTGATGCGCTTGTACTAAGCACTCCTTTTGTATTTATTAAATCCTTTATCGCACAGGGAACGCCATCCAAAACACTTATTTCTTCTCCTGTGGAAATTTTATCATCAACAATTTTGGCCTGCTTGAGAGCTTCTTTATCTGTAATCGTTATGTATATGTTTAACTTCTCATTCTCATTTTTTGCTTTTTCCAAAAAAGAATTTGTCAGTTCAAGACAGGAAAATTTTTTCCCGACCAAACCATCATGCACTTTGTCTATTGTAAGATCCTTTATATCCATTATTCGGTTTTAATTACGGACTTCACAAGTATTTGTTTTCTTTCTTTTGGTAAGGGCGAACAAAGCAAAAGAGCATTCCCGTCACATTTTGTGGAAATTTCATCTGCCTGAGTTACATTTTTAAGCCCGGTGACCTGTGATGTCTCCTCAAGCCCATCTGTATTAACCTCATCAAGCTGCTCAACATACTTAAATATGCCGGAAAGCTGGCCGGAAAACTTCTTTATCTCCTCATCGGAAAGTTTTAATCTGGCAAGTTTGGCTATATGTTTTACGTCGTCTTCGGAAAGCATCGATTTTAAATTAAATGCACAAACGCAGTTTAACCGAAAGAGCGGGAAAAGTTAATATTTATTATAACTCAACCTCTTGGTATAATAGCGACATGAATACTGACAGGAATGTACAAAAAGTCGCGTTAATCTTTTTCTTCATTATAGGACTTACGCATATAGTCGCTCATTTAATGATAACAAACGGCTATTTCATGGAGATTTCCTATGCTATAAAGAATATTCTTGAGATACCTTTTATTTTAAGCGCTGCTATTTACGGATTCATGAGTATGAAAATAAGTTTCACCACTTCCGAAAAGGACCACAAAATCGGGAATATACTAATCATCTTATTGGTTATAATTTTATTTTTGGCGCTTATTTACCTAAATTTATTCATTCCTGACAGAATCTGATGAACACGGAGAAAGAGAATTTAAAAATTGTTATGGTTTTTGGAACATTTGATGTCTTTCACGCAGGACACGAATTTTTCTTAAGACAGGCCAAGAAACTTGGCAATTATCTTATAGCAGTAGTGGCAAAAGACGATACCGTAAAGAACGTTAAAGGCGAATATCCGCAGCATGATGAGAAAGAAAGGCTTAATCGCGTTAAAGAAAGCGGTATAGCGGACAAAGTTGTCATGGGCAACAGTGACGACAAATACAAAGTTATAAAAAAACATAAACCTCACATAATAGCTCTTGGATACGATCAATTTGTGTTTACTTACAAATTGAATAAGATGATAATTGACGAGAACATGAATACGGAAATAGTAAGACTCGATGGATATGAACCGGATATTTATAAATCTTCGTTAATAAAAATACGCAATGAAGAAGATGCAGAATAATCATCATAAAAAAGATAATGGCCATCATTTTTGGCATAGTATCGGGAAAGCTTTTAATATGAGTTTTTCAAATATGTGGAGAAATAAATATTTAACCATTGCCACCGTATTGGTTATGGGCATATTGATATTTATTTTTAACATAATTTTAAGTGTTAATTATGTTACTCAAAAAGCTTTAAACGACCTTACAAGAAAAGTGGATATAGTTGTTTATTTAAAGGACAACACTGAATATTATCAGGCGCAGGAAATGATCAAGGAGTTAAAAGGACTGGAAGGAGTGGTAGAGGCAACATACACATCAAAAACCGACGCGCTTAAGATAGTATCACAAACAAGGCCTAAAACAGCTGAGTTCCTTAGCAAATATGGTATCGACAATCCTCTCCCGGCAAGTTTAAACATTACAACCGAAAGACCGGAGTTATACATAATGGTTCAACAATTCTTGAATCAGGAAAAATACAGGCATCTTCTTGCAAGCACTATCACCGATACTCAGGCTCAAAATACTGCTACGCAAGCTGCAACTGAAAATTTAATACAACTGTCCGGGATTACAAATCAAGTTATGTTTTGGATTTTTGTTATTTTTATAGGCGGATCAATTCTTATAATTTCAAATGCAATACTTTTAACAATTTACAACAGACAAAGAGAAATTTATATAATGAGACTTGTTGGCGCGACGCACAATTTCATACGATTCCCGTTTATTCTTGAAGGCCTTTTTTACGGCTTATTCGCAATGTTAATCGCCGGATTAATTATTTTGATAATGGGTAGCAGAATAAACATTTCGGAGATAAGCATAGCATCTTATTTAAGCTCAATACCTGTACTTAAAATATTCTTTATTGAACTTGCAGCTTCAATGGTTTTCGGAGTTTTATGCAGCTTCCTGGCGGTATATTTTTACCTTAAAAGCAAATTAATCCTGGAGTAAAAATATGCGCGTTCAAAAAACCCAAGGTATAATTTTACAGGTGTATCCGCGCGGAGAAAAAGATTATTTGGTAACCATTTTTAGTCCCCTTTTTGGCAAAATAAAAGCATATGCAAAAGGAGGCAGAAGAATGGAAAGCAAATTCACGGGACACATAGATATTTTAAATATTTGTAATTTTGAACTATATAACGGACCACACTCAACAATAATAACCGAGTGTACTGTGATTATAAGTTTTGCAAACTTCAGGGAACATTTAAACAAGTTTTATTTGGCTGCGGAAAGCGCCAAGATGACAAACAGATGCATAACGGAAAACGAAGACCATCAGACCTCTTACAAACTTTTAATCGAGACATTGGAGGCTTTAAATACTTTTGAAAAAGAGGAGATAATATTCGAAGCCTTTAAAATAAAGTTGTGCGAGATACTTGGAATCATGCCGGATTTATATTCTCTGAATCAAACAGAATTTAACGATCTTTCACTTAGAATTAAGAAGATTCTAAAGTTTTTATTGGAAAAGCCATATAACGAAATAATAAACTTATCGCTGGAACAGGAAGATACAAACAATCTTAAAAAGACCACCCAGCAATTCTTGGCCTTTTCTTATTAATCAAGCTTATAAAGCTTTCCTTACCGAATAAATTCCCTGAGAAGAAGAAACGTTATTCAATATATCCGAAAATTGCATAAAGTTTGTCACTTCAACCTGAATCTCCCAAACAATCTTTTCCCCATCCCTCTTTTTAATATGAAAATTTAAAATTGAAGCGAGACTTTTATTAATCTGTTTGGTAACTTCTTTCATTATCTGAATATCCGGAAGTGTTTCAACAATTAATTTAATAATTCGAATATCCTCATCTTTTTGACCCGCCCAAGTAGCGGTTGTATGTCTTTCAAAACTGCTTGAATTGTAAATTGGACAATCTTTCTTATGAATACTTATGGTACTTCCTCTTGTAATAAAAGCTGCTATTGGCTGGCCAAATGTAGGCTTGCAACACTTTGCTATTTTTACCGGCATACCTTTTTCTCCACCAACAAAGATATGCTTTCCTATGTCACTTTCATCAGAAATTTTAATATCGGTTTTTTGAGTACCCTTTCCCGGAGCTGATCCCAAAATTTCCTCGGGAGTATAAATTCTTTTAATTACGGAAGAAGCAAGAACCGACCCACTGCCAATTTGCTTTATGATCTCTTCACGTTTCTTCAACGAACTCATTTCTTCTCCGATATTTTTCAAAACAGTCAGTTTTAAATCCAACTTTGGTTTACCAATCTGCTCAAGCTTTTTATTTAGGATATCTTTGCCCTCTTTAAAATTATAATCTTGGTCAAAACTTCTAAAAAATCCTTTAATTTTATTTCTCGCGCCATTTGTTTTGGCAAAAGAAAGCCACTCAAGCTTTGGAGAGGCATTTGAACGCGTAACAACTTCAACCACCTCGCCATTTTGAAGTTCATAATTTAAAGGAACAACATTGCCGTTAACTTTGCCCATAATACATTTATTTCCAACGTCGGTATGTACTGCGTATGCAAAATCTATTGGGGTTGAACCCTGTGGTAAATCTTTAACTTCACCACTTGGAGTAAAAACAAATATTCTGTCCTGAAACAAATCAACTTTTAGCTCTTTCATAAAATTCTCATCTTCATCCCCTTCTCCGTCCAAATGCATACTTAGCCTTGCAAGGCTTTGTATCCAATCCATTTGCGCACGTTGTTTACCCGCAAGATCCTGCTCATCCTTAACCTGAGTTGACTTCCCTTTAGACTCTTTGTAAAGCCAATGAGCGGCAATTCCATATTCGGCTTCTTCATGCATTTTCTCAGTACGTATTTGTATTTCAACAGGCTCGTTATGTGAATGAGGCGCAAGTCCTATTACAGTTGTATGCAAACTTTTATATCCGTTCGGTTTTGGAAATCCAACATAATCTTTAAATCTTCCGGGTAGCGGTTTCCATTTATTATGAAAATGCCCGATAATCTCGTATAAATTCCCAACATTTTCACCGCCATCATCTTCATATACAGTAGGAATAATTATCCTTATTGCAAAAATATCATTTATATCATCAATTGATGTTTTTCCCTTTTTCTTGAGCTTTTTATATATGCTGTAGGTGTTTTTATATCTGCCGGCAACAGAAGCCTCAACTCCCTTTTCTTTCAAAAAGTCCTCAACGGCACGGGTTATATCCTCAATTGCATTTTTCTTTTTCTTACCAAGAATTTTCAATTGAGCCTGTATATCTTTATACTCATTTTCATTTAAATATTTAAAACAAAGATCCTCAAGAACAGACCTAAGTCTGTAAACTCCAAGTCTTGAAGATAACGGCACGTAAATATCCAAAGTTTCCCGAGCCATCTGTTTTCTAAAGTCCTTATCAAGCTTTTCAAGTGTCTGCAAATTGTGTAATCGGTCAGACAATTTAAGCAAAACAACTCGCAGATCTTTTGCCATCACAAGAGCCATTTTTCGCAGCGTTTCTATTTCACTCTCGCCATGACTTGCATTTATTACACCCATTCTTTCATATGCGGAAACAAGAATTGCAACATTTTTTCCAAACTCTGCCTCAATATTATTGTAATGCTTCTCTGAATATTCAGGCACTTCATGAAGCAAGGCGGCAATCAAAGTTTCTTCGTCAACTTTTAGAGTTGTAAGTATTTTAGCTGTTTCAAGCACATGCTGAAGAACAGTCTCTCCAGACATCCTTTTACTGTCACCATATACCTCTGCAGCAAAATTAAGCGCTTTTTCAAGGCGTTTTTCAGAAATATGGTCGCTGTATTCACTCACTCTGTTTATGAGCGAAGATAATTCACGTTTCATTTGGATTTAGAGAAAAAAGCTAATACAATTTTATATAAATATTAGCAATAAGTACATCCTGACTTCTTTTACCTAAAGTAAATCGGACTCCTGAATTATCAACTTAAGATCCGACCCTTTTATATCGACAACTTTAACTCCCTGAATCAAAGCATCCCGATTTAATTCTATATCTTTTATTCTTGCGTCCATGTTTAAAAGAGCGGTCTCAAAAAGTTTGGAAACCTTATTTAGCGAGTTATACTCAGCTTTTAGCTCGATTTGTTTTTTTGAAACTTCTATAAATGCATTAAGCATATCGTTTGATTTACTGCTCTCCAATTTGTCGAGAGCGGCAAAGAAATCTTTCTCAAGTTTATCCTTTTGTGTGGTGGCTTCATTAAATTGAATCTTCAATCTATCCTTTTCTTCATTAACAACCCGCTGTGTATCAAGAGATTCCTGATAAGCTTCGCGGAGTTCAATTAAATGTAGATTTAAAGCCTCTTCCCTGCTGGTTGACCCATCAAGCAGTTGATGAATATCTGTAGCAAAAGCGTTTTGAAGTTTTAGCAAAACACCCATATAGGACCCTATTCTGTCTAAATATTCAGGCTTAACGGTCTCAAGCCCAGTTAAATAAAGTGTCTTTATAGCGTCGGGAGCCCCCTCGTAAACCTGACTTCCTTCTCCGGTTACCAAAGCGGTTTCAACTCCTTCCTCAAATTTATCACGTGAGGTTCCTTTATTATCACCGGCAATAAAAGTAGACTTGAGCCCTTCGTTCAAGTCCGTCTGTGAACTTGTGTCTACTCCCACTCCATTATTTTTAACTTCTTCCTGAGTATCTGATCCTTTAAAAATTCCGGTTATACCTTCAAAAGCCATCTGTGGCAATTTAAAGAAGAAAATTCCTGAAATAATTGCAATTACGGCACATCCCCCAAGAACGTAACGTGTAATAATTTGTATAACTTCTTTCTTTTCAAGCTCGTCATCATCAAGTTGAGCTTGTGATGATGAAGAAATAATAACTTCTCCTTCCTGTAAATCTGGCTGATTACGTGCACTTTTCCCGTCACCAAAAGCCGATTCTTTCATTTTCTTTTCAGTTTCGACATGATCTTTTTTGATTGCATCCTTTAGTTGCGCCCAACCAACAGTTGCTCCTGTTGCTGCACCTGCGGCTGCTCCTGCATCGACCGGGACAACCTCCGATTCCGGTTCTTGGACCGGTTCTGGTTCTGGAAGTGGTTCTGGAAGTGGTTCTGGCTCAGGAATTACTTCAGGTTCAGGCTCCTGTACCGGGATAATTTCCGGCTCTGTCTCCAAAACTGGCTCGGACTCCAATCCGAATTCATCTTTCTGTTCCGGTTCAGGAACCAAATCCGGCTCTGTAACTACCTCGAGTTCCGGAACTACTTCAATCTCCGGCACTACCTCGGTCTCTGAAACTACTTCCGGCTCTAACTTTACCTCCGGTTCCGGCATAACCTCTAATTCGGGCTCTACCAAAACAGGATCAGTTACTGCCGGTTCCAATGTAATATCCGGCTCGGAAATAGCGGAAATACCAGATACTGCCTCATCTTTAGCAAGAGGCTCCAAAGAAAATTCATCTTTTTGCTCTACAACCTGGGCAGTAGCTACAGCCTGGGCGGTAGGGGTCGACTCCACTGCAACCGCCTGCTGAACAGGGTTCGGTTTTCTATTCTTTGGCCTGCGTCTTCTTCTTTTTTTCTTTAAACCGGCAGGATTTCCCCCTGTTTGAGAGGTTATTCCCTGATTCGCAGGATTAGATTGTTGAGCCGTTTCTTTGTTATCGCCTTCAGCCATAGTAAAACAACTTTATTTTTCTTTCTATTATAACACAAAATCCGTCTTTTTGGAACAATTATTGGCCTCAAATCGACGGATTCTGAATGATTTTCTAATTAGATTCTTGAAAGTGCATCAAGAGCATCATTTAAATTATTAATCTCTGCCCCATAGCCACCAAATCCAAAACCAACTCCAAATTGCGCAAGAATAGCTGAAATGACACCAAGTCCTACAGCAACAATCAAAATTGTGAAAATTGTATGTGTTGGATTAAGCTTTTTTATTACCATTATAATTTTATAGCTCACAACTAGCATCCAAACACCAGCCGCAAGACTTATAATTGAAGCTAATCCGGGAGCAACAGCAAGCAATATATAAGGAATCATTAATATATAGCTGTATCCGAAAACTCTGAATAGCTGTCCAAAGTCACCTTTGCCTTTAAACAGTTGAGACCCTACAAAGTCAGTTGCAAAAATAACAAGCAACATTGCAACAAGGGAATAAACCATACTAAACACAAGATACATCAATGATGGTCTCCATACGGAAGGAATCATTAAATACATACCTAGGCTAACCGCCACCATTCCAATCAATATAAACAAAAGTGCGGCAGTTGCTGTTGTTTTTCTTGTAGCTACTTCGGTCATTTTCTTTTCGTTCAGCTTCAAAATTTCTATCGCATTCATAAATTCAGCCTTGAAATCAAACTTTCCGGGATTCTTAATGTCATTAAAAGTGCTTGCAGCTCCATCGAGATGCTTTTTGAATTCTTTTTGCATGTCACCTTCATGCTTGTTGTTTTCGTTCATTGTATAGAGATTTAAAAATTACATCGAAGGTATTGTAATGCATTCATATATATAAGTGAATAAAATTCTTCAACAAATCTCGTATCTAGGCAAACCCAAAATAAATAGTAAGCTTCACTTTTGGCTTTCCTATAGGTAAAATCTCTACGGTTTTAAACATATATATTAGATAACAATCTGCATCATGAACCTACCTGGCTTTCTTGATGTGTCTACGGTTTCAATTATCGTAGCCGTCATCGCCCTTGTTTACGCAGTCGGACTGATTATAAACGTCCTAATGCAAGACACTGGATCACAAAAAATGCGTGACATCGCAAAATCAATTCAAGAAGGTGCGTCTGCTTATTTAAACAGACAATCTTTTACAATTCTTGTCTTCGCGGTATTAATTTTCTTACTACTTGCTTACGTAATTCCAAAAGGTGCGCACAACAATGGATTACTTTTAGCCGTTGGCTTTTTTGTTGGCGCTTTGTTTTCCGCACTTGCGGGTTACATTGGAATGAGCGTTTCAGTTAGAGCAAATGTACGCACCGCTCAGGCATCTTCACACAGTCTTAAGAAAGGATTGATGGTAGCATTTAGAGGAGGAGCGGTAACTGGACTTTCCGTTGTGGGACTTGCACTCTTGGGTGTGGCCGGTTTTTACGCAATATTCACAAAACTTCTTGGTGTCCCAGCCGGTGAAACACCAAACTTACTTATAGGATTCGGATTTGGAGCATCACTTGTCTCTCTTTTCGCACGTGTTGGCGGAGGTATTTTCACCAAAGCGGCGGACGTTGGAGCGGACCTTGTTGGAAAAATTGAAAAAGGGATTCCTGAAGATGACCCAAGAAATCCTGCGGTAATCGCCGATAACGTTGGAGACAACGTTGGAGATTGCGCCGGAATGGGAGCTGACCTTTTTGAAACATACGCAGTTACTCTTATTGCTGCCATGATATTGGCGGCTTCAGCACTTACAGACACACTTGGAACAAGCGGAATAGAGTATCCTCTTGCACTTGGTTCAATAGCGGTTTTGGCTTCTATTGCAGGAACATGGTTTGTAAGACTTGGAAAAAACAAGAAAAATATAATGATGGCCCTCTATAGAGGAATGATAGTCACGGGAGTTTTATCTGCAATTGGATTTTATTTTGTCACCGATTCAATGATCGGCGATATAAATATTTTCTACGCCGCAGTTGTTGGTCTTGTGGTAACATTATTCATAAATGTTATTACAGAGTACTACACATCAACGGCATATAAACCTGTAAGAAAGATTGCAAAATCTTCTGAAACAGGAGCTGGAACAAACATTATTTCCGGACTTGCTGTTGGTCTTGAGAGCACTTTCTTGCCTGTAATATTGATTGTTACGGCAATCATTGTTGCCTATTTCTTCGGTGAAGCATCTGTAGCACAAAGCGGAATCTACGGAATAGCAATAGCTGCCGTTGCAATGCTTTCAACAACCGGACTTGTTATTGCAACCGATTCATACGGACCAATTACGGACAACGCCGGAGGTATAGCTGAAATGGCAAACCTTCCCGAGAAAGTAAGAAAGAATACTGATGCTTTGGACGCAGTTGGAAACACAACAAAAGCGGTTACAAAAGGTTACGCTATCGGAAGTGCGGCTCTTGCAGCACTTGTTCTTTTCCAGGCTTATACCGAGGAACTAACAAAAGCTACAGATAAAGAATTCATATTTTCTCTTTCCGACTATCGTGTAATCGTAGGCTTATTTATTGGAGGTCTATTGCCGTTTATATTCGCATCTTCATTGATGGAATCAGTAGGAAAAGCGGCTCACAAAATCGTTGTTGAAGTAAGAAGACAATTCAAAGATATAAAAGGAATCATGACAGGCAAGGCAAAACCTGAATATGGAAAATGTGTTGATATCGTTACAAAAGCTGCATTAAAAGAAATGATTTTCCCTGGAATTTTGGCTGTAACAACACCTATCTTAGTTGGAGTATTCCTTGGGCCTATCGTACTTGGAGGCCTTCTTGTAGGAGTTATAATTGTTGGATTCTTGATGGCAATTAGCATGTCTACAGGCGGAGGAGCTTGGGACAACGCAAAAAAATATATTGAAGATGGAAATTACGGAGGAAAAGGATCAGATGCTCACAAAGCTGCCGTAGTTGGAGACACAGTTGGAGACCCATATAAGGATACAGCTGGCCCTGCACTCAATGCGTTGATAAAAGTTATCAACACCATTTCATTAATTATCGCTCCTTTAATTGCGGGATTGGTAATTTGGAGTTAAGATGACCCCTTAAAAAACTCCCCTAAAAAAATCTCTTCCCGACATGACAGATACAGATATAAAGACAGAACAAAAAGAAGCTAAATTGACAGCTGTTGAGGATGGACTCGCTGAGTTCATCCTCGATGGCGGTTTTGATGAAAGCCAGCAGGCCAAGGACGAAGATGTATTTTTCTGGCCAACAAGCAAGCTTCCCGAAAACATTAAAATAGGAGATAAAGTTTGCATCTCGATGGAACTCAAAAATAAAGAAGAGCGCATAAGAGAGGTAAAAAAAGAAAAAGAACAGGAGCTCAAATACGCTGAAATGAGGAAAATACTTGAAGACTTGATCAACTAAGAAAGCTTAGTATCTTCAGCTTATTCCCACTGTAATCCGCCCTGGTAGTTTACAACCGAGATCCACGTTTTACCCGGAGCAAAAGCAAGCTCGTTGCCGTTTTTATCGTAGAATTTATATTTATCAAGCGTTGTTATTCTTTCCCATGTACCTGGGAAAACTTTGCCATCTCTGAACAAATACATATCCCCTGTTCCTTCAGTCTTCATGTAAAGTCTTCCGGCACTGTCGGTTGAATAATAATTTGTTATTAAAACAACAACGTTTGATGCAGTGATTTGTTTTCCGTTTCCATTATCAATATGGGGCTCCCCGGCCTGGAACCTTTCGTACAGCTTATCTGAATCATTGTAATCGTATCTAACAAAATATTCCGGGAATGGATAATAAATATGAACCGTAGATGCTTCTTCATCATCCATTGAAGGACTTGAATTTGCTTCAACCGGACCAAACACAAAGAAGTGATCCACTGCAGGAAGTGGCTTGTCCCAGCCTCTTTGGTCCATAAGCTCGCGTAATTCACTTATATTGGTAAATAGATTATGTGGAGCAAAATAGTCATAATCGCGGACGAAATATTTAAGCCCGCCTTCAATGGCAAGCCCGTCTAAATCAAGTATATTCCCGCTTGAGTATATAGCCGAAAGCCCGGGGTCGCTTCCTCCAGCGTGAGCAAGAGCACTGTTGAACTGTTCGGCCCAGCTTACAAAATAAGGCCTTGCCGATCTAACAGGCCCAACAAGATTCGTATTTTGATAAGGATAAAAAGCCAAGAACCTTGTTATTCCTCCTTCAGCCTCAGTCTCAAAAACCAAACTTGCCTCTTCCAAACCAGCCATTTGAGGCCTTGAATCTGTATGATTTTCAATTATAACAGCAACCATTTTTTCTTCTTCAACGTCTATACTTAAGTTGTCTATTACGGACAAAGTCATAGGTTCGTCATGTTCTATTTCCTCCTCCCCGTTAAGTTCGTCTTCGTTTACAACAGGGTCATCATTTGGCGCAGGCAAAGCAAAAACTGTAAACCAAATAACGCCAAGTATAATTAAAAATGCAGTAACAGATGCACCTATTATAAGGTATAAACGTTTCTTGTTTTCCATAAGGACTAAAGTTTAGCTTTTTAAGCCTTGGCTCCGTCTTCCTTCTTCTCTTCCGGCTTTGCACCTTCAGCGGCAGGAGCAGCTTCAGCAGGCTTTGGAGCCTCAACTTCTTCAGCTCTTGGAGCTACAACGGAAGCAACTGTCAATTCAAGATCGTCCACTGCAACTACACCTTCAGGAAGCTTAAGATCACTAACGTGAACTACGCTATGGAAGTCTTCAAGGCCACTGATATCAAATTCAATGCTGTGTGGAATAATTCTTGCCATACACTTAACCGTAACAGTGTCTCTACTCTGCATAAGAGTTCCTCCAAATTCTCTAACGGCCTTAGCTTCGCCAACAGCAATCAAAGGCACTTCGGTAGTGATTTCCTTATTTAGATCAACAAATTTAAAATCAATGTGTGAAAACCTGTCTGTTATCGGATTGTTCTGGAAAGCATGTACAAGCACGTTAACCTTTTCCTTGCCATCAATATCAAGCTCAACAACAGTGTTTCCTCCGGCTTTTTCAAAAACTCTTCTAAATGTCTGATAATCAACCGTCAGGTTCTTATTCTCTTTTTTATCACCATAAAAAACGGCCGGGATAAGATCCTCATTTCTTACATTTTTCGCAGAAATATCAGCTCCGCGAGACTTAACTTCAAGTGTTATGATATCCATATAGTAATATTATTTTGTGTAAAAACAGCGTGAGCAGTCTATCTAAAAAAGCACTAAAGTGCAAGGGAAAGTACGAGTTCTTGTACTTTTTCATCGAACTGGGTATCATATCACGTGCGCATTAACATTAACTGGCATAAACATGAACAAATTTAAGGATTTATATCAACTTCAAAAACAGGCAAAGGAAATAAAGAAAAAGCTGCAAAACACGCATATTGAAGCTGAAGTTGAAGGGGTTACAGCTGTAGTTGACGGACAACAGGAAATTATCTCAATAAGTATCACGGACGAGGCACATAGCAATAAAAGTAAAGTTGAGTCAAATCTAGTCAAAGCTTTAAATAAAGCTATTAAGAGATCTCAACAGTTTGGCGCGGAACAAATGAAGGATGTAATGGGAGATATGGGTCTTGGAGGTGGAGGAGGGCTTCTTGGAGGACAATAAAGCGTGTAACAATAAACTCAAATTTAAAATTATATGAAAAAACGCAAATCAACATTTTCGCGCCTTTTTTTAACCGTGATCCTGATATTTGTTATTTTTGGAGGATATATCTGGCACAGTATTTACACACCTATAGATGAAAAAGATGCACAGGAAATATCTTTTATAATTAAGAGCGGAACTTCGGCAAGAAATATTGCTCAGGGGCTAAAAGATAATGGCCTTATAAGAAGCACATCAAGTTTTTATAGTTATATACGCCTTACAGGTGAAGATAAAAACATCACTGCCGGCAGATTCATGCTTAAAAAATCAATGAATATTCCGGAAATAATAGATACCATAACTGTAGCGGCGGCTTCCGAATCAACGGTTACAGTTCAGGAAGGCCTAACCATAAGAGAGATTGACGATAAATTAACAGCCCAAGGATTAATTTTAGATGGTGAGTTTGAAGCCGCAGTAAAGGATTTCAACAATTATGAATCATACCCTTTTATAGATAAAAATACCGTCTCTTCACTTGAATTTCCGTTGGAAGGATACCTTTACCCGGACACTTATTTTGTTGACGGAGTTGAATTCGACAGCAATGAACTTATAACAAAGATGTTAGGTAATTTTAAAACAAAATTTAGCGATTTACAGCCCCTCTTCGATGCACAGGACAGATCATTGCACGAAATACTTACAATGGCCTCAATCCTTCAAAAAGAAGTTAGAACACCAAAAGATTTCAACACTGTGTCCGGCATTTTATGGAAAAGACTTGATAGCGGATGGCACATAGGAGCAGACGCCACAATAATTTATGTTACAGGTAGACAAAAAATAACGGCGGAAGATCTTGAATTAGATTCTCCTTACAACACAAGACTGCACACAGGTATGCCCCCGGGGCCAATAAGCAATCCGGATAAAAATCACATTAAAGCTTCAATAACGCCGGAAGACAGCGATTATTGGTATTATCTTACAACTCTGGATACCGGGGAAGTTATTTATGCCCGCACAAACGACGAGCAAAATGTAAACAAGGCAAAGTATCTTTATTAAATACTTTTAAACCCCCGGATCAGCGGTTGAATCTTCGTCGTCAGCAGTTTCAGCTTTGTTGTATGTAATGGTGAAGGTTGTTGACTTCCTTGTTCCATCTTCAGCTGTAGCCGTAACTGTAAACGTATTCTCTCCCGGATCAAGATTTCCAAGAGATTCTTTTGCATAATATGTCCAAGTTGTATCCCCCGGTTTAAAGGCAGAAAGAGTATATCCGCTTACATTAATTTCTTTTGCGCCTTCAACGGAGCCAACAACTTTAACGGTATCCGCATCAACAACATTTGATTCTTTGCCATTATAAGTTTTAACTTCCGGCGCTTTCAATGCACCGATATCCCCAGTTTCAGAGTCAGTTTCCTCGTCGTCCTCATCTGTAGCGGTTTCATCAGATTGATAATTTATTATAAGCTCTGTTTTTCCGCTCTTTGATTCACCTTCGCCAAGTGCATAAAATCTGTATGTATTAAGCCCTTGGTTAAGTGTTCCGGCAGCCTGCGAAACTGCAAAACTCCATTCAGTATTACCAGGGACATAAAGATTAAGTTCATAATTATCACTTCCATCATCAGATGACACATCAACCATCATTTTTTGCGTCAAAGCCACGGTAGTTCCTCTTATGGTAAGAGAAGACTCGCTTGTTGCAAAAGTTAATGTTGAAGGGGTTGTAACCAAAGGTTTTGCCAAATCACCTTCTTCCGTATCCGCATCCGCAGTTGAATCTCCATCAAACATCATTGAATCCGTATTTCCTCCACCTAGAGAAAAGTCAGTCGGATTTTGATCCTCAGCCATATTCCATTTATAGAAAGAACTATCTCTAAATTCATCGGAAACCGCATCTATAACGGATGGACTTTCCCTCTTTGTATAAGCTTCAATTGCATCCTTATTAAGAACCGCCTGCTGACCAACCCCAATGTTCAATGTCTCAACTTTTCTTGCCTCTCCGTCTTCCTCAATCATTACATCAGCCAAGATAGACCCTTTTAAAACTCTTACAGCTTCACCCTGACTTGTCTGCTCAACACCATAAACGGTTGAAACAGTCTTTATCATTGTATGATCCGTAGAAACCGTAAATTTAACCGGAGTCTCAGAATTCTCGTCGCTGTTAATCCAAATTTTACCTTCTATAAGCCGAACATTTATTTCATATCCCTCTCCGCTTTTTTTGATATCGGAAAAAGTAACCTCTGTTCTTTCGTCCAAACGAACATAATGATCATTAAACAATTCAACTACAACTCTGCCTCCCGCCTGAGTCTTAATGGAATCCTCCTGAAGAAGTCTTGTACCATTGTAAACAAGCCCCCACTCACCTGCTCCCCAAGGCAGAATTTTCGCGCTACCCTGAGCAACATAAACATATATATCACTTTCGTCTTCAGGGCCTTGTATGGTGCTCCACAATTGGTAACCAAGCACAACTATAACTCCCGTACAAATCATGATAAGGAAAGGAAGAATATAATCGATAGGTCTTTTTCGAGGTATTCTGGACATAGTATTATTTTTAGTAGTCAAAAATGTCTTTTCCAAAAAAAGACACCGTCAGTATAAAAACGCGTGCCCTAAATGTAAAGTTCATTACTGTTTCTTGCATACAATTTTTATTCGCGATTAAAAGCCCATTTCGCGTTTAAGTGCTGTAAGATCACGAATAAGTCTGTGATCAGTTTTTAAGCGATCCTCAATCGAGTTGTAAGCATGCAATACTGTTGTATGATTCCGTCCGCCAAAATATGCTCCGATCTTCTCGTAAGAGTGATCCAGTTCGCGACGAATCAAATACATTGAGACCTGTCTTGCCACCATAATTTCTTTTTTTCTAACCGGACCAACAAGATCATCCCTTGTTACATGAAAATAACCGGCTACAGTTTCTATAATCTGATTCATGCTACGTACCTGCTCGGAAGGACAACTTCCTGCAGCATGATTCCTGTGAATCTGATGAATCTTATGTTGTGAGCTCAAAATATTAGCCACAAGATCTATGGTTGGAACCGTATCATTTAAAGTTGTCTGAGAAATAACCTGCATTAAAACGCCAATTAAATCTCGTACATTACTTTCTATATTGAAGGCGATACATTCAAGAACTTCAGGATCAATAATAACCTGCAAATCCTGACATCTGTGCCTTAAAATAGCCAAACGTGTCTCGTAATCCGGTGGAAGAATTTCAACAACGGTACCCATTCCGAATCTACCTTTAAGTCTATCTTTAAATCCATCCAAATCTTTCGGAGGACTGTCACTACTTAAAACTATCTGCTTGTTGTTATCGTAAAGATCGTTGAAAGTATGAAAAAATTCCATCTGGCTCATATCTTTATTCTCAAGGAACTGGATATCGTCGAGAATAAAACAATCAACAGTCCTGTATTTATCCTTGAACTCCTTTGTTCTTCTTTTCCCGATAGCCTCTATAATCTCGTTGGTAAATTGCTCCGCGGTCATATATATAACTCTTGCGTCCCGATTGGATCTTAATATCTCGCGTCCGGTTGCCTGCAAAAGATGTGTTTTACCAAGTCCAACTCCGGAAAACACATACAATGGATTGTAGATTCCTCCCGGCATACTTGAAACAGCAAGACAAGCCGCGTGTGCAAGCTTGTTATCTTTACCTACAATAAAATTCTCAAGAGTATGTCCTATACTAAGTTGTCTACTCTTAAGTCCCTGCTTGCCAATATGAAGCTCATTCTTATTTCTTACCTTCCTAACTTGCTTTTCGTCGTTTTCATCAAGAATGGAATCCAGAGAAACCTTATGCACCGAATCCTTGTTGGTAAGAGATGAATGAACCTGATACTCAAGATCTTGTATGCTTGGATCCACCTCCTGTACCGCCTGTCTAATTTTCACATTATATCTGTCCTGTACCCATTTTTTCGCAAAAGGAGTAGGAAATCCTATAATAAGAGTATTTTCTTTGCGATCAATAATACCGGTATCGGTAAACCAAGTTTTAAATAGAGGAAGTTTGATGGTAGGCTTTATTCTCATCAAAACTTTTCTCCATACATCTCTGTTCGACATAGGAATTGCTAAAGATTTTTTGTCCTAGATTGGTTGGGACTTAGATACTAGCCCTACATTTTTTGAAACTCAAGCATATGTCGTTCAACTTTTTTGAACCTAGATATTGGACTTATCATTGCCTACACAGCACTACATATAGTTGCACATTCTTTCTTATGAAATAAATCAAAAAAAGGATCAAGTGATACTACAATGTAACTTGAAATTCTATGCAACCTTTTTTATAAAATTTTCATTAAAAAAGTTGAAGTATGTCGCTGTAGGTAACAAAAAACAAGAATGCAATAAGCACCAAAAATCCAAGCGCATGAATGGCGGATTCCCATTTTTGAGGGATCCTTTTCCCTCTCACAGCTTCAATAAGAAGGAAAAACAGTCTTCCTCCGTCAAGAGCCGGGAAAGGAATTATATTTAAGACCGCAAGACTTAAGGAAAGTAGCGCCATAAATCTCAAAAGAGCCAAAAGTCCGTCCTGAACAAACACGTGAGTCAAACGGGCAATGCCAACTGGACCGGAAACACCCTCCGGAACAACCAGCTTGCTTGTAACGGATCTTACAAGTTCTCCGAGCATGCCTACAGTTAATTGAGCAAGCCTGCCGGATTCGGAAAACGCTTCTTTTATAGCTATATGAACAGGATATTTGACATCATGGATTTCTTTAACTGAGGTTAGTACATCTGAATTGTAAACACTAAGCTGCGTATTTTGATACGAATTCATTGATATCAGCCCAACACCTATTAGTCCTTCTTCGGAGGGTTTTACATTAATATTTTGCATGGAACCATCCCTGTTCACTACATAAACCAAATCTTTATCCGGACTGGCCTTTGTAATTTCGATAGCATCATTGGGATGTTCTATTAAAGTACCATTTATTGAAACAATCACGTCTCCGGCCTTAAATCCCGCGTTGTAAGCTGCGCTATCAAGAATTGTATTAACAACAACCGTACGTTGCTTTACAGGCAAAGAAACCAAAACTTCAAACTCCTTAAAATTTCTTAAAATATTATATTGAATTTCATTTTCGGTATTAACCACATCCTGATAATCGGAAACCGTATATACCGGCTTGCCATTAACCGCAGTTATTATATCCCCTTCAATAATTCCGGCCTTTGCAGTTTCACTTCCGGGCAAAACATCATGCACAAACACCCTTGGAAGATATATTGAGCCATAAAGCTCAATCCCAAATGAATCGGTATTATTCAATTTATCCAATATAAAGGATAATTTTTCTTCACCTCTCAAAACTTCCAAAGAAACACTGTTAGACTCCGGCTTCCCTGTTAGAACTTCCAATTGTTTTTCCGGATCTAAAATCTCTATTCCGTTCACTGATATAATTATGTCATCAACAAGAAGGCCTGCTTCATAAGCAACGCCACTTTCATCAACGGACTTTATTCTCACTCCGTTATCAATATCAATTATCTCTTCATTAATGGCCTTAAGCACATCTTCGCCATTAACAAGAAGCGGCTCTATACCTATACTAAAACCAATTGCCAACAATGAGACGGCAAGCACAAAATTCATAAAAACTCCGGCCACAACAACAGCCATTCTTTGTCTTAAAGATTTTCCTACAAAACTTTTTTTATCTTTAAGTAATTTTGGATCAGATCCATCTTCTCCGTACAAACGAACAAATCCGCCAAAAGGAATCCAGTTAAACGAGTATATGGTTCCTTTGATTTTCTTGCCCCATATTCTTGGAGGCAATCCTATCCCGAATTCTTCAACTTTAATACCGACTTTTTTAGCAGTCCAAAAATGCCCAAATTCATGAACAAGAATAATTACGGAAAATACGACAACAAAAGCTACGGCCGATATTATAAAGTCCCACATGAATTTATATTGTCATTATTTCTTTCTCCTTTGCCTTTGCAAGTTCTTCAATTTCTTTATTTGCGGCATCAACAGTGTCCTGAAGATGTTTATTTGCCAAACGAAGATCATCCTCGCTTATAGCTTTGTCGGCTTCAAGCTTTTTAAATGCTTCGTGCGCAACCTGTCTTGCACTTCTAATTGAAATACGCGCGTCTTCAGCCAACTTGTTAACTATCTTTGCAAGATCAGCTCTTCTTTCTTCTGTTAAAGGCGGAATATTTATTCTTACAACAACTCCGTCATTTACAGGCATAAGATTAAGCCCGGCCTGTTTAATTGCGGCTTCAATTTGATTTAAAACACCTCTGTCCCAAGGCTGAATTTGAAGAGTTCTTGGATCGGGAACGGAAATTGAAGCAAGCGCTTTTAACGGCTGATCGATACCATATGCAGTTACTTTTACCTCTTCGATTAAAGCTGCACTTGCTCTTCCAACCTGCAATTTTGAATATTCGTGTTTAAGATGTTCAGATGCTTTACCAAACTCTTGTTTGGCAACTTCTAAATGTTGAGTTGTTGGCATATTTTATATTGGTTAATTATTTATGAAATAAGTGTTCCGAGTTTTTCACCCATCACAGCTTTTTTAATATTTCCAATCTTTGCAAGATCAAAGACAAGTATAGGCATTCCCCCGTCTTTACATAAAGCGACGGCGGTTAAGTCCATAACCTGAAGATCCATGGAAAGAACGTCTTTATATGAGATAGTATCAAATTTCTTGGCATCTTTATTCTTCTGTGGATCGCTACTATACACTCCGTCAACTTTTGTCGCCTTTAATAACACATCGCATTTTAATTCAAGAGCTCTTAAAGCAGCGGCCGAATCGGTTGTAAAATATGGATTACCGGTTCCTCCAACACATATAACAATCCTATTTTTATCCAAATGATGACGTGCCTTCATCGGGTAATAATCCTCCGCAACCTGCTTAACACTCAATGCTGAAGCAACACGGCACTCTATCCCTTTTTTTTCTATAGCACTCTTAATGGCCGACCCATTCATTACAGTTGCCATCATACCCATGTTGTCCGACATAATTCTTTCTATTCCGGAATTTTTAAAATCTCTGTATCTCCATATATTTCCTCCTCCGACAACAATTCCTACCTCAACTCCCATAGAATGTATTTCCGCAATTTGATTAACCAATGACTCGAGAGTATCCACGTCTATACCTGAATCTTTACTCCCTTGAAGCACCTCTCCGGATAGCTTAAGGAGCACTCTTTTGTATTTAATTGATTCCATCTTTAACTAGTAAGTTAACAAAATGTAAGTAATAACGATTCCAACCAAAACTCCAATTATGAAGATAGCCGGAATTCTTCTCTCTTCTTCCTGCTCATGCGCATTCGCAAGATCCGCAAGCAGATTACTGCTAACTATTACAGGCTCATCCTTGTTCTTATCTATAACGTCTTCATAATTGTGACTTGCAACAAGTTTCACAAAACTATCAAAACTCACCTTAACTTTTTCCACGGCTTCAGGCTCCTGAGTAACAACAGCGTGCTCCCTTATTACAGGGTAAGTAACAATTTCCTCATCTTCATCGCTCTCAATATGATTTACGACAAAAGAATCGTCATCTCGGTCTCTCATTGATATGTCGATCTTGTCTTTACCCTTTGTAGGACCATCGATCGATTTTGTTTTTTTGGTTCGTGACATAATATTGGTTAGTTTCGGTGAGATTATAACATACCATTAATCAATACTAACAGGTTTTTCCAAAATTCAAATATTAAAAAAAGGGGGAGCCGAAGTGATATATCGCAGCGAAGCGGAGCATATCACGAAGGTTCCCCCTTTTTTTGTGTTTACATCATCCCCATTCCGCCCATTCCACCCATTCCACCGGCCATATGATCGTCTTTCTTTTCTTCAGGTAAATCTGTAACAGCACCTTCCATCGTCAAGAAAATAGAAGCGATTGAAGTCGCATTTTGTAACGCGCTCCTTGTTACTTTCGCAGGATCAATAATTCCGGCCTTAACCATATCAACATATTCGTCCTTATCTGCATCGTAACCAATTCCCGGTTGCTCATGCATAACTCTGTCCACTATAACAGCACCGTCCTTACCGGCATTTTCCGCTATCTGACTAAGCGGAGATTTAAGTGCATTTCTAACAATATGGAATCCGGTAATTTCATCGGTATCTCCCTTTTTGCCTTCAAGGATTTTTGAAGCTTCAAGCAAAGCAACTCCTCCCCCTGGGACAATGCCTTCTTCAATGGCGGCTTTTGTAGCCTGAAGAGCATCTTCAATACGATGTTTTCTTTCTTTTAACTCAACCTCGGTTGCGGCACCAACTTTTATTATTCCGATTCCGCCCGCAAGTTTTGCCAATCTTTCCTGTAATTTTTCTTTATCAAACTCAGAAGATGTCTTTTCAAGAGATACTTTTATTTCTCCTATTCTTGCATCAATCTCTTTCTGCTTTCCTTTCCCTTCAATAATTGTGGTTTTTTCTTTATCTGAAATTACTTTATGAGCATCGCCAAGATCGGAAAGCTCAGTATTTTCAAGTTTTAAACCAACTTCTTCAGATATAACTCTTGCTCCTGTAAGTGCGGCAATATCCTTTAACATTTCTTTACGTCTGTCTCCAAAAGCAGGAGCCTTAACCGCAAGAACGCTGAATACTCCTCTTAGCTTATTCAAAACAAAAGTCGCAAGCGCTTCACCTTCAACATCTTCCGCAATAATAACGATATCTTTCTTTCCGGCCTGAACCAATTTCTCAATCAAAGGCAAAACATCCTGAATTGAAGAAATTTTTCTGTCGGTAACAAGAATTTTTGGATTTATCATTTCAGCTATCATTTGAGCCGGATCAGTCACCATGTAAGGAGAAATATATCCATGATCAAACTGCATTCCCTTAACAACTTCTTTTTCCAACCCCATTGTTTGAGATTCCTCAACAGTTATAACTCCATCAGGACCAACCTCGTCCATCATGTCAGCTATAATGTTTCCAACCTCTTCATTTTGCGCGGAAATAGTTGCAACCTGGGCAATCTTCTCTTTTGAATCTCCAATTTGAATGGCGATTTTTTGCAAATGCTTAACAATCAAATCGGTTGCTTTGTGAATTCCGTCTTTAAGCTTCATTGGATTTGCACCCGCAGTAACATTCCTAAGTCCCTCCTGAATCATTGCATGTGCAAGAATTGTAGCGGTCGTAGTTCCATCGCCGGCAACATCGTTAGTCTTAGTAGCAACTTCCTTAACAAGCTGCGCACCCATATTTTCATATGGATTTGGAAGATCTATTTCTTTTGCTATCGTAACGCCGTCGTTTGTAATTGTTGGCGCTCCGTATTTCTTATCCAGAACCACATTTCGTCCCTTTGGACCAAGTGTAATTCTAACAGCCTTTGCAAGTTGAGTAACTCCCGAAAAGAGCTTCTGTCTTGCTTCGTCGCTGAACATTACCTGTTTAGCCATAGTTATAAAAGTTATTGATTACTTTAATATTGCTAGAATATCCGATTCATTCAGAACAAGAAGATCCTTGCCATCAACCTTAACTTCCGAAGGAGCATACTTTGTAAAAAGAACGATGTCCCCTTCCTTAACCTCCATTGGAATTCTTTTGTTTTCTTCACTCATTCTTCCCGGACCAACAGCTATCACCTTACCTTTTTGAGGTTTTTCCTTTGATGCCGTATCGGGAATAATAATTCCGGATGTTGTTTTTTCTTCAGACACAGCCTCAACCACAATGTGATCGGCTGTCGGTTGAATCTTCACCGTATTAGCCATAATTAAAAAGGTTAAACAATATTTATTAGCACTCGGTATTATAAAGTGCTAAAAATGAAAGTCAAGAATAAAAGAAGAGCAGACTGCATTATATACAATCTGCTCTTTCAATAGAAGAAATTAAAATTATTCTTCAGGACATGCCATTAATGTACAAGCTAAAACTCCATTGCTACAAAAACAACTATTACATTCCATCATTGTAGCTCCATCATTTTCAACAACTTCCGATCCATTTATACAACTTCCTGTTCCTACTAAAGCCTCAACATTTAACCCTGATTCAATAGTTTGGTATGTAACATTATAATTCAAACTATTCCCCAAATATTCGGCAATAGCAGCTTCGCTCTCCTGATATTTCAGCATTCT
>PNNO01000002.1 GCA_013824265.1 bacterium | reverse complement strand
GTTTTCATATAACGTTTTTCTTATCTCTTTCCCCTGAAAAAGTGAAATCTTGATTATTTCGTTCATATTCTGATTGATTAAAAAAATATACAATCAGACCATACCAACCAAACTTAAAATAATTCTAAAAAATTCCTAAAATTTCCCCGCCCCGGGAAGCCGGCCTCTCCCTCATGCGCAGATCCCCGCCCCGGGACCGCAGAGAAAATCCAGTCCCGGGACTGGCCTCTAAATCCTAATATCAATCCTTCTGTTTTGCCCGTCCAAAGTCATCTTTAACTTATCAAGAAAGCCTTTTTGTCCTAACATGCAGGTTTCTCCGGATTCCGCAAAATAGACATGGGCCTTGATTTTGATATCTCTAAAACCATTTCCGACCATGGAAATCTCTACTTCGACAGGGGATCGATATATGGTAAATGAACTGCCTCCCGCAGCACCAATTGAATTTATTTAGCCTGCTAGTAACCCTTTTGGTACCAACGTATAGCTAATATTTTCACTTTTGTCTTTTTTGCTAACCTCTGAAATGAGTTTCTTTAGGTTTTTTTCGCTGGCGATAATTGTTTGACCTTTTGTCGCCACCCATTTGCCTAAATGTTCTTTTTCGAATTTCATTTCCCTTAGTTGTTAAGCGTGAAAATGATATAGCATTGATATGTTGGTGTCAAAATCATACGACCCAAAGATTAAATATTTCTAAAAAATTCCTAAAATTTCCCAATGCTCTTTTGCCCCGTCAGCGACCTCATCTGGATGATCGCTATTTCGTTTAATTTCCTAAGTCGCTCCCCCTGTGGCAAACCCTGCCTTATAAATTCCGCATTCAGGCTTTCCAGGCCTGCCAAACAAACCAGCTGAGTAACATTGGCGTAATCTCGAATATTCCCCTTTTTACCAAGGTTTTTTCCGCGCCACTCGAGCGCTGTCATGCCAAACATCGCAACGTTCAGAACATCTCCTTCGCTTGAATAAATCCGATCCCTTTGGCTTTTTGAAACCTCCGCCGGGATTAAATTTTCCTTTACCGCATCTGTATGAACTTTGTAATTAACTTTTGCCAACAAGCGTTTAACGTCCCATTCAAGAGACTTTCTTGTATTTTCATCTTCTTTTAATCGTTGAAATTCTTTTATAAGATAAAATTTAAACTCAGGTGAAACCCAAGTTGCAAATTCGAAGGCTATGTCCTTGTGGGCAAACGTTCCGCCTCCATATTTCCCCGATTTGGAAATAATACCAATTGCGTTAGTCTTTTCTATCCATTTTTGCGGACTTAATACAAACGAATTACTTCCCGCTTCATTTTTAAAGGGGTCGAATTCGACCCCTTTAAAATCAGGATTGTTAATTTTTTCCCACAAACCCAAAAATTCAATAGTGTCTTTATTCCTCATCCAGTTTTTCACAATATCCTTTGGAGCATTCGGATTCTTGTGCCTTGCAATGTCCGTTAACGAAACGTAATCATCATCTCTTCTCTGAAATATAATTATCTCCGTTCCCTGCACGTTAATCTTCCTGTTTGGCATATTTTACGGTGTTTTAACGTTATCGAATTCGATAACATTAGAATTATGAATACGCCAAAACCATACCAACCAAACTTAAAATATTTCTAAAAAAATCTTAAAATTTTCCAGTCCCGGGGCCGCTTTAACTCGCTTTGCAACAAGAGACAACCACTCTCAAAAACTATATAAAAAATATATAATTTTTGATACGATGCACCTCTAATTCCCCCGAATTCGGGGGAATTAAAAACCAATCTCACGGAATTCCGTGAGATTAAACTGCCGCATCACCCACGAACCCTCACCTCCAAACCAGTCGAATTCGACGGGTTTAAACTTTGAGTTATTAATTTTTTCCTCCCGGGAGGAGTTTTCTCAAGCTCCGCTATTAAGCTGTTTTCCCCACTTTGATTTTTAATACTACCAAATTCGGTAGTGTTAAAATTGGGATTGTTTATTCATTCCCCGCCCCGGGGCGGAGAGTTCATTCCGAGAGACCACTACCTGAAATGTATATCAAAAAGATAGCGTTTTTGATAGGACGCTCGCGAAGGTAGTTTTCCTTACTCGAAACCTTTTTCCCATCCGAAGCCATTAATTTCAGTCGGTGACAAATTGTCACCACTTGGCTTCCTTCGGCTTTCATTCTGTTCTTTAATACTTTCCAATACTCTTTTGCCCCGTCAGCGACCTCATCTGGATGATCGCTATTTCATTGAGCCGTTTTAGCCTATCTCCCTGCTGCAAACCCTGCCTTATAAATTCCGCATTCAGGCTTTCCAGGCCAGCAAGACAAACAAGCTGTGTAACATTGGCGTAATCGCGAATATTGCCCTTTTTGCCAAGGTTTTTTTCGCGCCACTCAAGCGCGGTCATGCCAAACATCGCTACGTTTAAAACGTCTCCCTCGCTTGAATAAATCCGATCCCTTTGGCTTTTTGAAACCTCCGCCGGGATTAAATTTTCCTTTACCGCATCGGTGTGAACCTTGTAATTAACCTTTGCGAGTAGCCGTTTTACATCCCATTCAAGAGACTTTCTTGTATTTTCATCTTCTTTTAATCGTTGAAATTCTTTTATTAAATAAAGCTTAAACTCGGGAGAAAGCCACGTTCCAAATTCAAAGGCGATATCCTTGTGAGCAAAAGTTCCACCTCCGTGTCGACCGGCTTTTGAAATAAGACCAATTGCGTTGGTTTTATTTATCCACATAGATGAAGAAACGATAAACCCGTTTGTCCCTACTTCGTTTTTAATGTTATGGAATTCCATAACATTAAAATTAGGGTTATATAGTTGTTCCCACGCCCCAAGAAACTGTATTGTATACTTGGTTGTAAGCCAGTTGGATATAACAACTCCGCTAAAATATTTTTTATATTTAGCCATATCGGTAAGAGAAATATAATCTTCTTTCTGCTGTGTTGAAATAACAATTTCGACACCTTCAACCGTAATCTTCTTGTTTGGCATATTTAAAAATTACGAATATGCCAAAAGCCTACCAACCAAACTTAAAATATTTCTAAAAAAATCTTAAAATTTTCCCGCCCCAAGGCCGCAGAGAAAAGCGACCACGAACCCTCACCTCTAACCGCCCCTCCAACACCAAAATCCCCCCACCTCCAAGTCTTGCATTTCCACCTCACATGTTGTATAATACTTGCAGAGACAAACAAATATATAAATAAAAAATACGATAAATTTAATAGTTCACTTCTGTTCTGACTGGTCGAGCTGAACAAGGACGGGGTCTTAGGGGGCCCAAAAGGGATAATTGTAAATATTTATAATTAACAAAAACAAACATGAAAAAGCTTATGGCTTTAATCGCTCTAGTAGCGATGGTTGCAGTTTCTTCTGTAGCTTATGCGCAGACTGGAACAGTTACTGTTACTGGTACTATTAACTCTTCAGTTGATATCGATGATTGTACTGCTCCGCTTGGAGTTATGACTTCTGGTGGAACTGCGAACACAACTTGTAACGACCCAGTAAATGTCGTTGCAAATACTGGATTCGGTGTGAACGTTCAGTCTATTTTCACTTCGACTAACCTCGTAAATGGATCTACAGCTGACACTATTGCAACTTTGAATGATTCTGCAATTGCAAATGAAAGTTGTACTGTTGGTAGTGAATGTTGGTCTATGGGCGCAGTAAGCCTTTCGACTGGAACTCCTACATACGGTCCTGATAAAGATACCGCCACAAACGGTGAAGGCTCTTGGGATGCCGCTGGTGATCAACATGGTATTTCTGTAACTTTAGCAGACGTATTAATTACTGACACTGCTACTGGTCCTCTTGCAGCTACATTTGATATGAATTTCTGGGCAACGATTGCTACTACTACAGATGCTGGTTCGTACAGCAATGCTACTGGTACGCTAACAATTGCTGCAAACGTTCTTTAATTAAAGGTACGTTTCTTTTAGTTTGATATCTAAAAAGCCATCAAGTAAAATTTGATGGCTTTTTATTTTGAGTTTCTCTTTAAAAGATGTTATAATTGAGAACGATATTTTTTAAACCAAAATAAGATGAGAGCTCTTAGTCTTACCAAAAAAATCGCAAGGGTGGTTGTAAGTTTGTTTTTATTACTAGTGTCAAGCGGCATTGCAAATGCTGTTTCGATGAGCCCAGCCCTAATAGAGCTAAGTGCTAAGCCTGGTGATGTTTTAACTGGGCAGGTTACAATTGGAAATTCGGCAGATACTATAAAAACTATCGTCTGCACTAAGTCCGATATCATTCTTGACCCGCTTACAAACACTCAACAATATGTTGACTATGATGCGCCTAGAGGGCTAAAAAATTGGCTTACCCTTGATTTTAAAGAAGTTAACGCCGAACCCGAAGAAGAAGTTGTCATTCCTTACACAATTTCAATTCCGGACGATGCAGCTCCTGGCACATACCTAGGTGGTATTTTTGGTCAGGCGCTAGAACCTTCTGTTGTAGCAGGTGGTACAAATCTTGGGGTTTCGGCAAGAGCCGTAGCTACAATCGTGCTTAACGTAGAAGGAGAATATACAGAAAATTTGGATTTTATTTCTTTCGACGTAAACAAGACTCAGCTTTTAAAAGGAAATATAATTTTCGAATCGACGTTTAAAAATGGAGGAACTGTTCGTTCTACTCCTACCGGAAATATAAAGATTTTTGATCTTGAAGGGAATCAAGTTGAAAAAGTTTTTTTGGTAACAGAAGAGTACGATGGGAAACCAGTTGTGGTAGATAGAAAAAATGAAATCCCTTTTAATAAGGAATTATCCTCTATTTTTCCAGAAACAACAAAAACAATAGAGACTAAATGGATAAACGGTGAGTTTAAAAAAGGAGAATACAAAGCTGTAATTGAAGCTTTTGACGGTAAAAACAAGGCTTTTGAAAAGAAAGAAATAAAACTTGAAGTTTATGAAAATCTTATTCTAAAAGACTTTGTGGCTGACAAATATTTCAATACAAATTTCCCAGTCAATTTCACAGCAAAACTTATAAATACGGGGAATATAAGTTTGGAACCAAGTGGATATTTTGCAATAAACAATGTTTTCGGTATGCAAAAAGTACATAAATCTTTAGATAATTCTCAATTAACAATAGGTGGAGGAGAAGAAAAGGAAATTAATGGATTATCTTGGGAAAACGGTTTGGGTCTTGGGCTTTATAAAGCAACCTTGAGTATTGATCTTGGAGGAAAAATTTACCAAGAATCAGCGTATTTTTGGTCTATAAATATTTTACAATTAGGAATTGTTCTTTTCGTATTACTAGTTGTAATCTTTGGCGGAATAAAATTAGTTATTTCTTATAAGAGGCTAAAAGATAAAGTAACTAAGTCTTCTAAGTAATTATCTTTAAATAAAAAATTGTAGCCATCTGATTAAAATTAATTTAGCCAGATGGCTATTTATTATATACAAAAACAATCGTGTTCTTGTCTTCGATGTGTTTTTGTAGTATAATTATATTGTAAATAAAAATATAAAAAGAAATGTTTAAAAACTTGTGTTCGTTTATATTGATTGTTTTTTTAAGTTCCATTTTTCTTTCTGGAACAGTTTTCGCTGCAACCGTTTTAGTTACTGGGCAAATACGCCCTCAAGACGCAACAAATTTTGTAGCTACTGCAATCAACCCCGGCAATGGAGAATGTAGCCTTGCTTGGACTACAAGTATAACTTCAAATATAGACACCCAGAGAATAGAAATAGATGGACCCCAGGGTCCAGGAGTTTCTTTTACCACAAAAAATTTAATTCCTTTTCCTGGTTCTCTGGCTCCAGATAATTATTCTAATTATGCCCCCGGAACTGATGTTATAGGACTAGTTGTAGGGTGGACATATATAATTAGACACGTTTCTGTCGCTGGTGTTTTTGAAAGCCCTGGTGTTTGGACATCCTGCACCCCAACGTCTACTCTTCCGGCACCTGTTATGGCCCCAGAACCGGCTACGACCGTAGGCACAAGCAATTCTGTTTCTTGGACCAATGGAGGAATAACAGATCCTACTCTTGAATGTAAAGTCCAGGTAAGTACAACGGATCTTAACATTGACCCACTTACATTTGCTCAAGAAAGTGCCTGGATACCTTGCCCAACGGCAGGAACAACATATCAACATACCTTTAGTGGTTTAACTTTAGACACTACATACTTCTACCACGTACAGTCCCAGACTGTAGCTGATGGCTTAAGCCCTTTTTCTAATGTGGTTTACTCTACCCAAATCACCTCAAGCGGCGGCGGTGGCGGCGGAGGAACAATCACTCCGGTTTGTGGAAATAATATTAAACAATTCGGAGAACAGTGTGATGACGGGAACATAACTCCGGGAGATGGATGCTCGGCTACCTGCCAAAATGAACCGGCTCCGGTTTGCGGAAACAACTCAACAGAAACAGGAGAAACTTGTGACGACGGTAATACGGTATCAGGGGACGGTTGTAGCGCAACTTGTACTACGGAAGCGCCTATCGCCCCTATTTGTGGAAACAACTCAATAGAAACGGGAGAAACCTGCGACGATGGAAATACTGTCTCGGGTGACGGATGTAGCAATACTTGTGACACAGAACATGGTGTTCCTGAAGAACAGGAATGCGGAAACGGAGCTATTGAAGAGGGTGAAGATTGTGATGACGGAAATCATTTAAACGGTGACGGATGTGACCGCCTTTGCCAATTTGAAGACGAACTTCTTCCTGTCTGCGGAAACAGTGTTGTTGAAGACCCTGAACAGTGCGACGACGGCAATCTTGCCAACAATGACGGTTGTAGCAGTACTTGCGAGCGTGAAGACATCGTAACTGTTAGATTCGAAATAAAGGGAGCTCCGGAGTTCCGTGTAAAACACGCCGCAGACCCTAACTTAAGCCTAAATTCAGAGTTTCTTGTATATAAGCCTTCAATAAACGACCTTGGTGGCGTCCGTATAAAATTGGACGACTTTGGTAACGCGGTTTACGAAGGTGAAATCGTAATAGGAAATTATGACTTTGGACTTAACGGAGAAGCCCACAATACAAAGCTTATACGGGGAATTGAAATAACCCCGACAACAGAGGTCGTAACTCTGGACTTTACATACGCCGAAACGGTTAAATTAACCGCCGGAGACACCATCGACGACAACTACATTAACGGCGTGGACCTGTCAAAATTAATCAACGAATATTCGTTATCCGAAGAAGTGTTAAGCGACTTGAATAAAGATGAAGACGTAAACGGAATTGACCTGTCAATAATTATTGCCAACTACAGAAAAGCCGGAGAGCGCTTTTAATTGAAAGCGTCTTTCTGTTATAATCCAAGTATGACAAAAGAATTAAAATCACATTTGGCGACTATTTCGGAGAATCTCCCCTCTTTGGAGAAAACTTTTTTTGTAAAGAAAATAGGCATTTTTGGATCTGTATCTCGCGGAGATCAAACAAAAAAAAGCGACATAGATATAATTGTTGAATTTTCCCAGCCGGTGGGGTTTTTCAAATTTCTCGAACTTGAATACTTCCTTAGCAAGATCCTTAAAAAAAAGGTTGATCTTGCGACCAAAAAAGCTTTGAAGCCGGCGATTAAAAAAGATGTTCTTAAAGAAGCAATATATGTCTAAAAGAGACAAGAATCTATATCTGCAAGATATTGTTGATTGCATCGTGAAAATAAGTAAATATACCAATAAGCTGACTTTTGCGGATTTTGCCAAAGAACCAATAATAATTGACGCCGTGATAAGAAATCTTGAAATTATCGGAGAAGCGGCAAAAAACATCCCACAGGAATACAAATCCGCCCCGCAGTCCCGGGACTGGCGCAAAAAAGTCCAAATAATGGCTTGTCGGCAAGCGTTTCTCGGTGATTGATGTTGCTGCAACTTTGATTGACCGGTCGGATTTTAAAAAAGCAAGAAAATACTGGAACAAGCTTAGCGAAAGATTAAAAAACGAAGGAAGTCAAGTGGTGACAAAATGTCACCGGTTGAAGTTAGTGGCCACAGATGTAGAAACCCTCCTTCAACCCTCACCCCCCCTGCATACTTCGATTTGCGTGCGCAAGAGAGCATGAGGTATACTTTTCTCGTATGATCAAAACAATAAAAACAGCTCAGGATATACAAGATGATATCTTCAGAAAGATGTCAGCAGATAAAAAACTCGAAGTTTGGGTTGGACTGTGGCGGTTAGCCAAAGATCTTGCAGGTGACAAAATAACTTATGGAACAAACGGATCCAAGAGAGCTTCTTAAAAATATCGTCCGGATTTTCGACCAATTGAAACTCACTTATTCGGTAACCGGTGGTATGGCTGTTTTGATTTGGGGCAGGCCCAGATTTACAGCAGATATTGATATAGTGATTGAAATTGGGCCTTCTGATGTTAAGGGCCTGGTGAAAGCTTTAATGGATTTGAATAAATCCGGCTATATTGATGAAGATACCGCAAACGAGATCGTCAGAAGAGGGGGTGAATTTAATTTTATTGACGGGACAACGGGCATCAAGGTTGATTTTTGGGTTTCTGATAATGGAGAATTCGATTTGTCACGCCTCAAAAGACGTGTAGCAAAAGAGATTTTGGGCCAGAAGGTTTATTTTGTTTCCCCCGAAGATTTAATTTTGAGCAAGTTAAAATGGTACAAGGAAAGCCGTTCAAACAGACATTTGGAGGACGCTGACTCGATTTTGAAAATTTCCGGGGAGGATTTGGATAAAAATTATTTGGACAAGTGGGCTAAGAAGCTTGATATAATGGATGAATTTGAAAAATTGAGACTGGCATGAGTTCAATCTTTTAAAATCTAACCCTTTGAATTTTTGTCAAATTCTGGTATAATAGTGGTAGGCAAAACCCAAAATAAACATAAAAAATGATCTCAAAACAATCCTTTACACACAAAATTGCTGTTTGGGCAGCGATGGCGGGCATTGTATTTACAAGCACCGCTCCTAGTGTACTTGCCGCAAGCATGTACCTTCAGGATAACCCAAACCTACGAAAAGGATGCCCGGGTGAAATTAATGTAATGCTTGATACTGCTGGACAAGAAATTTCTGTAGTTGACGCTTATATCAACTACAATGCAAGTAATCTAACGGTTAATGATGTTAACCAGCTTTCGCCTTTTCAGGCCTTGGCAAAACGAAATTTATCACCTTTTCTTGATTTTACAACATTTACCTTTGGACCTTATTTCAATGGGAATAAAGCTTTCGCTACCCTAAGTGTTAATGTCCCTTTAACCGCTTCAAATGTTAGTCTCTCTTTCGATGACAGCAAAAGTTTGGCGGCCTTCACGGATAGCGGATCTGCGAACTACCTATCATCAACAACAGACAAAACATTCACATTTAAAAATAGATACAATCCGGAAATCGGCGACGGTTTCTGCGATCCGGACACAATGGCTCCAAATGTAAGCCTGATTATTCCGGCAAACGGATCCGGAGGAAACCCAATTGATACAAATATAGTATTTTCTTTACAGGATAACAGAGCCGGAGTTGATATAAGCACTCTATCTTATAAGATAGGAAGCGCGGCTTACACGGAAACATCCACTCAAACTTCCTACGCGGAGTCCGCGGGCGGAGTTTACAGTGTAACAACAAACCCGGATTCAAACTTCTCGGAAGGACAAAGAGTTCCCGTTGAAGTATATATATGTGATAAAAACACCGATCCAAACGTAAATTGTACAACTTGGAACGGTTATTTTTATATTTTTGCTCCACCACCACCGGACCCTGAGTGTGGCGACGGGATAGTAACCTGGAGCAACGCGGAACAATGTGACGACGGAAACAAAATTGACGGAGACGGATGTAATTCGGTCTGTCTTTTGGAAGTAGAGGTAGTGGAATGCCCGGTTTGTGAAGAGTGTGAGCCTTGTGAAGAAACCGTGTGCGAAGAAACAGTATGCGAACCTACGGAAGAACTTAAGCCCGCCGCTGAAGAAGAATTGGCCGAAGGAGAATATCCTGAAGTTGACGAAGAAATAAGCACCGCCGTTCCGGGATGTACCCGCCAGGAGGTGGCACTTGAAGTAATAAAAGAATTTGATATCGCAAGCCGATACTCTGTATATGACAAAAAATGTTCGGAAGATATAGAAAGTTGTATGCTTCCGTTCCTTGTTCACTCTGCGTATGACAACGCGGATCCTGTGAACAACAGATACTATCCGGATGTATATTTAAGTGGTGAACGCGCCGAACCTTTATTAAAGGACGATGCCGGAGCCACAACAAAAGAATTTAAAGATGCCATTCATTTTGCCACACGCGTGGGAATGATTCATGGTTTTTATGAAGATACAATTAACTTAAGTCCGTTCAGACCTGAATGGAATATGACCAGAATGCAGATAGTTAAGGTTCTTAACTGGGCGGTGTTCGGTCAACAATGGGAATATGAAGAAGAATACGTTGCCAAAGTTGGCGGCGAAGCAAACCTTAAAAACGTAAAGAAATTGGCGGCCGATCTCACGGAATGGTGGTATCCTCGCTATTACAACTTAGCGTGTGAGGAAGGCGTATTTGCGTGCGATCCTGCGAGGTCTATGGGAGCCGAAGCCGTTTGCGACCCAACCTGGAAACGCGACATTATTGCCAAGTACAAAGTGTTCTACAAACAGAATCAAAATCAGCTTGATAGCGGATTCGACGACAGTGATGGCGACACTATAACAAATAGAGATGAACAATATGTGTTCTATACAAATCAAACATTAAAAGATACCGATAACGACAAACTTGATGACGGAGATGAAGTAATAAAATACAAAACAAACCCTCTTCTTACGGATACGGATAATGACGGACTTGATGATGGGCTTGAAATAACAAAACATAAGACAAACCCATTAAAAGCGGATACCGATGAAGACGAGGTTCCGGATGGAATTGAAATTGCGCTTGGAACGGATCCGTTAAACAGAATGAGCTTCCCAACGGACGCAAACGGAAACGGAATTAGCGACGAATGGGAAATTAGATATGGTATAAGCCCTCAAAACGGTTCCGATGATACGGACCGAGACGGACTTTCAGACCTTCTTGAATACAGATACGGAACAGATCCTACAAGTGTGGATACTGACGGCGATGGCCTAAGCGACGCCGACGAGGTAATGCTATACGGATCAGACCCTCTAAAGGTAACAAGCACAAAAGACCTTGGAGTGGTTATAACAAACATTGCAGACGGCATGATTCTAACTGACGTTCGTCCATTCATTCAGGGCTTTGCGCCAAAGGTTGGAATGGAAGTCACCATCTTCTTACGAAATGAATTCGGCCATGAAGTAATGCTTGGAAAAACCGTTACAGACGCCAACAACGCGTGGGTATTCACTCCTGAATTCGACCTTCTTGACGGAGAATTCTTCCTTCTTGCCAAGGGTCTTGACCCAGAAAACAAGAAAGTATTAACTTCACATTTAATTAAAGTTTCATTAAATTCTTCGTTACAGGTAGACAAACCACAACCTGAGCGATTAGCCGATAAAACAATTTCAGACGAAGCGTTACTTAAAGACTTAAGAATTGAAATCAGCGACAGCAAACCGATATTAATTGGTAAAGCCGGATATAAGAGCCGCGTACTGGCTACATGGCAGAGCGTGGTTGGAACGTCCTCAATAGTTGCCGATCTTGCAGGAGGAGAATTCCGCATTGAAGCTCCAAAAGAACTTCCGTTCGGAGACCACAAGGTTTCGGTCTACGCTATACGCGAAACCGACAACGCGGTAAGTAAAGTCGTAACATTAAACTTTAAGGTAAACGAGCCAATAACTTCCGTATTACGCGGTGTGGCATTCGGCCAGGAAATGGGCCTACCTAACTACGTATGGTTCGGAATCTTCCTTGGTGGCGGAGCACTAATAGTCTTCGGCATCTGGTACGACCGTATGAAGCGTGGCCTTCGTTTCTTGGGAGGAAAAAGAAAAAAGCAATAACCTAAATACCAAGATCTTTCTTCTTGTGTTCAATCACTTTGAAGATGCTTTCTATTTTTTTTCGCATGGCTTCTTCTCCACTGTTTACAACGCTTTCAAGCTTGTCAAAATTCGTAACGCTAAAATCCGTTGTATCGGGCTCAATAACAACATCCGGCCTCGCGCCAATAAAAACGGCGTGAAGATTTGCTTCCTGAGTTATCTCCACAACGCGCATAAGCACTTCAAAAATAACTTTAATATTCATTTTAATCTGTTCTAATTTACCCTTTTTTTCCTTTTTAAGCTGATCCGGCTTTCTGTAATTTTTGTCCCAAACAAGACCCGAAATAAACTGTCTGCAAACGGGATCCGCATTGTGAACTCCGATAATCATATCCATCCCGTGCCTGCGCAAATAATCAACCGGTGTTGGATTTATCATTGCTCCATCAACCATATATCTGCCATCTATAAATACCGGCGGAAAAACAACCGGAATTGCCGATGAAGCCTGGATGGCATCAAGCAGCCGCCCTTTTGTTAAATGCACCTCTTGCCCGGACTCAAGATCGCAAGCTAAAGCCATAAACGGGATTTTGCAGTCCTCAAAGTTTTTATTTCCAACCATGGAAAAATACATCGGCTCAATTAATTCCCGCGAAAGAAGCCCCTCATGAAAAAAGTGGAAATTATCAAAACTGTATATATCGCTTCCCACAAATGATTCCCGCGCCACGGACTCAAGCTCTTTGGCATTATATCCAAGGGCATAACCGGCTCCGATAATCGCGCCCATACTTGTTCCGGTAATCATGTCCGGCTTTATCCCATATTCCTCAAGAACCTTTAGACACCCGATATGTGCAAGGCCTTTTGCCCCACCTGATCCCAGTGCCAACCCGATTTTTAATCTCCTTTTTTCTGCCATTTATTTTTTCGGAAAATATTCTGTGAAATTATATCATACTTCGCAATCCCAAAAAAGTTGCCGCCTTCATCAGCAACCCTGCGCAACCCTGCGCAACCCTGCCCGCACCTCCCCAACCCTCCTATCAAAAACGCTGTCTTTTTGATATACATTTTGATACGTACCTCACACACTCCCACATACCTCGCACCCGCACCCGCGCGTACCTCACACGCCTCACCCACACATGTGCTATAATGGCCACACGCGCAAGTAAACACATACGCGCGCGTCCGCAAGACGCGCATCTAAACCCATCTTTTGCATGTTTGAAACGTTCGCATATTTAGCAATTTCACTCATTCTCGTCGTCGCAATTCATGAGGCGGCGCACGCTTTTGTGGCCTACAAACTCGGCGATAACACAGCTAAGCATCAGGGGAGACTCACGCTTAATCCGCTTGCGCACCTTGATCCACTGGGAACCATAATGGTTTTTTTGGCCGGCTTTGGCTGGGGAAAACCGGTGCCCGTAAACCCATACAACTTTAAAGACCCAATTAAAGGCTCCGCGCTGGTATCTCTCGCCGGCCCTGCCTCAAACTTCCTCACCGCGCTAATCTGCTCAATCCCTCTTAAATATTTTGGTGCCAGCTTGCCGGAACCGGTAGCAATTCTTCTTTGGACAATAACGGATCTTAGTATTCTGCTTGGAATTTTCAACCTGCTCCCTTTCCCCCCGTTGGACGGATCAAAAATCTTTGCGGTACTCGTACCGGAAAAATACCGCGCGCGATACATGAACTTTATGGAGCGGTCGCAGATTTACTTTATAATCTTCATGATCGTCGATATTGTTCTTATAAATCGCTATCTTGGATATTCCATTTTATGGGTTTTAATTAGGAACGCTAAAGATTTTGTAAAAATCCTTATCTTCCTTGGAGGATAAAGAAAGAACAAAGCTTGAGTCCATGCCACGCCGGTGATAAAATATATTCACTCTGGATTGTTCGTTAGAACAATATCATGCAAACCCATCTTTGTGCTAAGGGAATCCAAATTTACACAGGCCGTGGTCTGTGTCTGCGGAAGCCCACCTAAATATTAGGTTTGTGCATGACTTCGTTTCGACGGCAACTCGGAGTTTTTTGTGTCTACTTCCCAAAAACCACAACTCCGTCCGGAAGCTCGAATCTCTCCGATGGAATTTCCGTATCAACATCAACCTTTACGGCTGTTGTTTTATTGGTAATTCCTGCAAGGGTAATCTCGCTTTGAAGAACGATTCCGTTCCAAATACAAGCCATTCCAACGTTTTGAATTTCATAAACATCGCACTGCTGACCCGCAACCGTAGATGTCATAATTGGCTCAGGAAGAGCTATGCCTTCCTTTAAGCTAAGACTTTTTCTAATCAAATATGCCTCCTGCTCTTCAGCTTTCATGGAAATCATAGAGTTGTAATCGACATCAACAGTTTTCACAGCGGTCATTTTATCCAAATCGGCAATATATTTTTCGTCTCCAAGATAAAGTTCAAAAGTATTACTTTCTTGTCCGGCAGTCGTAATAAATCTATGTAAAGCTTTTTGATCACCCTTTATAAAAAGCGACTGGTCTCCGACAGTTCCGCCACTTAATTCATACTGAATAACTACTGTTTTAAACGGATACACGCTCAGTTTTGATAAATCTGTTTCCCCGCAGCCTGTAAGCAAAATTGTACTTGCGGCAAATACGGCAACAATAATTAACGACGCTGTTTTTTTCATAATTTATATTTTAGTAATACAAGTGCAAAGTTACCATAATTTCGCGTCACCGGCAACCCACCGGCGTGCGCCACGTGGCCTGCGGCTCACCGCGCCTATCTACCAAGATCCTTTTTCTTCTCTTTTATAAGTTCTAGCAATTTCGGCATCTGCCTTCTGGCGGCTTCTTCTCCATCTTTTATAGCCTCTTCAATTCTTTCAAACTGAAGCATTCCAATATCCACGGTATACGGCTCAATAATAATGTCCGGATGTCCGCTTAAGAACGTGATTTTTTCATTTATTTTTCGCGCGACCTCAATTGTTCGCATTAAAATATGCACCATTAAGTTTAAATTTATCTTTGCCTGTTCAAGCATTCCATGTTTCGTCTTTTTTAATTCGGTAGGTTTATTATAAAATTTATCCCAAACCATAGCGGAAATATACTGTCTCGACGTTAAATTTTCAGTGTGTACCCCTATCACGAGATCCATTCTTTTTTCGCGCAAATAATCAACCGGCGTCGGGTTCAAAAGTCCCCCATCAACCAAATATTTGCCGTCTATAAAAACCGGAGGAAAAATTCCGGGAATTGCCGCCGCCGCCTCTATAGCCTCCAGAAGCCTTCCCTTTGTTATCCTCACTTCTTTTCCTTCTTCAAGATCAAGCCCCAGCGCCATAAACGAAATTTTACAATCATCAAAAGTTTTATCACCAACAAATTCAAAAAAGACCTTATTTATGTCTTCAATCTTTATAAGACTTTCGTGAAAATAATGAAAATTATTTGGAACAAAAATACTGTTTCCCGCAAAAAATTCTGCACATTTATCGGTAATTTCTTTTATCGGCATTCCAAGACAATACGCGGCTCCAACAACAGCGCCTATACTTGCCCCGGTTACAAGATCCGGCTTTATACCATTTTCTTCAAGCACTTTTAAAATTCCTATATGAGCAAGGCCTTTGGCCCCTCCGGACCCCAGGGCGACTCCAATCTTTAATCCGTCAGTCGGCATTATTAGTGAAGGTTAAACTAGGCTTATCGTTCCTTGTGCGAAAAGAATAAGAAGTACGCCAAGGCCGAGCATTAGAATGCCGGTAGCAAGACGCATCCATCTTTTGTATTTATCCTTCCAGTGTTTTATGTCCAGCGCTTCCGTACCAAAGTACGCAAGTAAAACTATAATAATTAAAGGAAGTACAAATATAAAGTTATACAAAAGCAGGTACATTATTGCCAAGAAATCAAACTTCTCCGCAAGAATTGTTGTAATTGCCAGGTATGGACCACCGGTACATGGAAGCTCCACGGCGGAAACCAAAATTCCGAGTATAATTGAGGCAACTATGGTTCCTTCTTCCGCATATTTTTGGATTCTCGCGATCTGTGATTTTGGAATAGTTAACGAAAACCCTTTTCCGTACCAAAAGAAATCTTTAATCTCGACAAGCGCCAGGATTATAACCAAAAATCCCACCATAATTCCCACCATCTCCCCTATCTGCATTTTGTGAATCACGGTTAAAAGACCAAGTCCTGCGATAAAATAGGTTACAAAGACTGCGGTTATATATATTGCGCCGGTCACAAGTAATTTCTTTTTATTCTCGGAAAGTACAAGTAGCGCCGAAACCAAAAGTACCAAAACTCCTATGGCGCATGGATTTATTGAATCTATAAGTGCCGTAACAATGACGGTCGGAAGTCGCAAGTCGCTCATATAAAACTGGGTTATCAACAGGTTATTAACAAATCAACAAGTTATAGACAGCCGGCTAGCTCCGCAAGCTCGGTTGGTGAAGTTTCTCCGGCCTTTCTTGATCCGTCCGGAAGATCCCATGCCGGAACTCCTTCTATGCCTTCTTCAACACATATTTTCGCAGTTTCAAGATTTGTGTTAGCGTCACATTCTATATAATTTATATACTGGAACGCATCTCCAAATGCTTTTTTCTGATTTGAGCAATGGCTACACCAAACCGCGCCATACATCTTAACTCCTTTTTCCGTAAGACATTTGGCGATTTTTGTTAACTCTTCACCGGTAAGTTCATCCTGTGTTCCATTCCCGTTTTGTGGATCCCCTCCGTTTATCTTTATACATCCGGAAAGGCCTACAATAAGGACAAAAGATGTTAAAATAAGAAATATTTTTCTCATAGATTTTCAGATTAAAAATTAACAAAATTCACATACCTGGGTCTCCTTTTTTCCCTCAGAGATAACAATATTTGCCCAAATTTGCATACCAAGTATAACAAAAATTAAAAGTTGCTGCACAAGATATAGCGGGCTATAGACTTTTAAAATTGAGATTTCCGCATAGCTTAGATAAAAGGCGTAAAGCGCGCCAACATAAGAAATCCACCTAAATATATCCAAAACCATCTGGGGTCTTAAAAATTTTAACATCTTATGAAACGGAATTCTTGTCATCACTCCAATGATTGCAATAAAAAGAAGGGTATAAAAAACAACCCCTATAAGTGCATGTGGGATTCCACCCAAAAGCGCATATTGTGAATTTGTGATTCCCTCCAGGCCTAAACTATTAATATAAAAATCGTAGGTTAAAAGCGCGGAAAGTGCTATATTTATAAAGATAAAAACAAGGGTTGTGATGAAAATTTTATTCACCTTGGGTCTAACTAATTTTGGTTGACTGGCCTCGATCATATACGTTTGTGCATTAAATTGTTCAAAAGGGTCAAAAGACCTGAAAAAGTATACCAGTTTTAAACATTCAATAAAAGTATTTGGGTCTTCTTGTGCACTCTGTTCATAACCCGTTCATTTCCCCCTTTCTAGTTACAATCAAACCTTAGTTACCAATTACCAATATATACTTCGATACAAAAGCACATTAAAAAGCAAGAAGTACTTCTACTGTTTTATATAAATAACACAAACTACTCTTTTAAAAAGAAGTGTATTTTGTATAATGTGTATGAACATTTTTAAATCAGAACAAATATGAAACTCTTTTGTAGCCAAAAGGATTTGTCATATGCTTTAAATACAGTTAATAAAGCTATAAGTCCAAACAATACATTACCTGTATTGAATAACATTTTACTAAAAGCTTCAAACAAAAAACTGTTTTTGTCAGCCACAAATCTTGAACTAGCTATTAGTTTGTTTATTGATGCTGACGTAAGAAACGAAGGCGCGATAACAATTCCGGCAAGACTTATTACAAATTATGTTTCACTTTTAAAAAACGAGCAAATAGAGCTTAGTTTAACGGAAGGATTAACTTTAAGTATTAAATCTGCCCAGTCTGAAACAAAAATGAAAGGTATTAATGCGGATGAGTTTCCACTTATTCCAAAAATTGAAAATCCAAAAAATATTAAAATTTCAACACAGGAGTTAAATAAAGCTATTACAAGAACCGTTTTTGCGGTTTCACAAAACCCAGCAAAGCCGGTTTTATCGGGAGTTAATTTTATAGTTGAAAAAGATGTTCTTAAGATTGTGGCTACGGATAGCTATAGGCTTGCAGAGCAAAAATTAAAACTTAAAGATCGTGCGGAATTTTCTTTGCAATCAATTGTTCCTGCAAGAACAATACAAGAACTTGGAAAAGTTTTAACAAAAAACGAGGAAAAAGAGGTGATGATTGAGTTTTCACAAAGCCAAATATTGTTCAAAATAGGCGAGACAGAGCTAACTTCAAGGCTTATAGAAGGCTCATTCCCGGCTTATGAGAAAATTTTCCCAAAAGCAAACAAGACTAAAATTGAAGTTGGAATAGAGGATCTTGCCCAAACGGTAAGAAGAGTTTCGCTTTTTGCCCGCGAAAATAATAATAATATTAAACTTGCGGCCACGAACGATGGAAAACTTTTGATTTCAACCGACGAAACCAAAATTGGTGAAGAAAAAGCCGAACTTTCAATCGGTATAACCGGTGAAAATAATAAAATAGCATTAAACGCTCAATACCTTTCCGATGTGCTTTCTTATATCGACAGCGAAAAGGTTGTTATAGAGCTTAATGATAAACTTTCTCCTGCGGTAATTATGCCTTGCAAGGAGGAGGGCTATATGTATATTATCATGCCACTGAAGATATAACTCCTTCAGTTTTAACGAGTAATATTGGCGCCGAAAGATCAGAAATTACAGTCCTTTTTTGGAACTGCCCAGAATGTACGTGTTTTGGATCTTTTTTATAAACAAAAAAATATATCGTTAAGCGGGGCGGGTAATTCAACAACAAAAGCTTTTATAGTTTTTGAACTTTTAAAAAAATTCCCCGAGTACAAAAAGGTTTTATGGGTTATTAACGACCCCTCCGAGCAGGAAAACCTTGTTAAGGATCTGGAAATTTGGAGCGATATGCAGATTTGCCCATACATGTACACTGACGGTGATCGTAGGGGAAATTTCGCCGAAGTTTTGTCTACAATTGGCCATTTAAGAGATGCGCACAGGAAAATAGTTGTGGCTCCGTATCAAACAATTTTACAAAATGTTCCGTCAAAATATGAGCTGGATAAACAAAAAATAGTTGTTTCGGAAGGAGACAAGTTAACAAATATTAATCTTATAGAAGCGTTTGTTGATGCCGGATACAAGGTTGCTCCGGGCGACTTTTTGGAAAAAGGGATGTACTACCAGCAGGGAGAAATTTTAACAATTTTCCCGGTTAACAGTGATTACCCGGTTAGGATTGAACTTGCTTTTGATAGCGTTGAAATGCTTGATTTTTTTGAACAGGAAAACGGCAAAAAATCCATAAAAAAATTAAAAAAACAGGAGATATATCCAATAAACATAAGTCAGGATACCGGCGTTTTAGTTGATTATCTTGATGAAAACACGCTTCTTGTTGAGGACGAAGTTGATGTTATAGACGACTTTTTCTCGGCTTGGAATTTGATGATGGAAGAAGCCTACGCGAAGTCCGCTTCTTTAAGATTTACGACTTTTAACGAGGACGTTGAGGAGCATAAACATTTGCACTATCTTTCGGTTTTAAAGTATCGGGACATATATGATTTTATAACCGATATACGTTCAAAACAGGCTGACAGATGGAAGATTGTGATTTTTACAAAAAACGAAGACGAGATAAAAAATATTTTAAATGAAAACAATGTTCCGTTTTTGGATAATCCAAAAGAACTGAGTTTGTCTTCGGAGAGAAATGCTTTTTTGCATATTTATACTTTGGAAAAGGAAGATTTATTTCCAAAACCTTTTCAAAATCCGGAATTAAAACTTTTGTTTTTAACGGATCGCGACGTAATTTCTTTTAAGGAAGAAGCCAAAAAAACGTTTAATCAAAAGGTATATTTGGACTTCTTAACGGGGCTTAAACCCGGAGATTACGTTGTGCATGCGGATCACGGAATCGCTCTGTTCTTGGGGCTTGATAAAAAAACGATCGACGGAATTACGCGTGAGTACATGAAACTTGGATACGCGGAGAACGACAAATTATTTGTGCCGATTGATCAGGCGGAAAAAATCAACAAATACATTGGGGCCGACGAACATTTGCCAAAACTTACAAGGCTTGGTTCGGCCGAATGGACAACTATCACGACCAGAGTTAAGAAAGAAACCGAAAAAATAGCCAAGGAATTGCTTATTTTGTACGCAAAAAGAAAAAACGCTAAAGGTACCAAGTTTAAAAAAGACATCGATCTACAGGCTAAATTTGAGGCCACATTTCAGTACGAAGAAACTCCGGGGCAGATTAAGGCGATTAACGATGTCAAAGAGGATATGGAAAAGGATGTCCCGATGGATCGTCTTATTTGCGGAGACGTTGGATTTGGAAAAACCGAAGTTGCAATGCGCGCGGCTTTTAAGGCGGTGCAGAGCAAAAAACAGGTTGCGCTTATTTCGCCGATTACAATTTTGGCCGATCAGCACTACAGATCTTTTAAGAAAAGAATGGATGATTTTGATATACGGGTTGAGATGTTAAGCAGATTTAAAACACACAAAGAGCAGTTGGAGATACTTAAAAAACTTGAGCGCGGAGAGGTTGATATCGTTATAGGAACGCACAGATTGCTTCAACCGGATATTAAATTTAAAGATCTGGGACTTGTTGTTGTTGATGAAGAACAACGGTTTGGAGTTAAGCAAAAAGAGAAATTAAAGGAGATGAAAAGCGAAGTGGATATTTTAACTTTAACCGCCACGCCGATTCCGCGAACGTTAAATATTTGTTTGAATAAATTACGGGATATCACCACGATTACAACCGCCCCTCCGGGAAGGTTGCCGATTATTACGGAGGTTAGAAGATATTCGGACGCGCTTGTAAGAGAGGCAATTTTAAATGAGATAAAAAGACACGGTCAGGTTTATTTCCTCCACAACAGAGTTCAGACCATAGACGGAGTTGCGGAAAGATTAAGAAAACTTATTCCCGAGGGCAGGTTTGGAGTGGCTCACGGAAAACTTGGAAGCGGAGATCTTGAAGAAACCATAATTAATTTTAAAGAACATAAATTTGACGTTCTTGTAAGTTCCACAATTATTGAAAATGGAATTGATCTTTCAAATGCAAACACGTTGATAGTTAACAACGCGGAACGATTTGGACTTTCCCAGCTTTACCAGTTGCGCGGACGTGTGGGTCGTGGAAAAACGCAAGCCTATGCGTATTTCTTGTATCAGGGTCAGCGGTTAAAACTTGACGCGAAAAAAAGACTTCGCGCCATAGTTGAAGCGTCAGACCTTGGAAGCGGCTTCCAAATAGCAATGAAAGATCTTGAAATCCGAGGCGCGGGAGACATCCTTGGCGCGAACCAGCACGGAGTAATCAACGTCGTTGGAGTTTCCCACTTTATCCGCATGCTCAACAAGGCGGTTGAAGATCTTAAAGCCGGAAGAATCGAGGCCGGCAAGGAAGGGGAAGAGATCGCGGATGTATCAATCGAACTTCCTATTTCAGCCTTTATTCCGGACAACTACATTGTTAATGCGAAAGATAAAATTAACGCGTATCAAAAACTTTCTTCGGCGGACAACCTGCCTTACCTTAAGGAGCTGCACGAAGAAATGGTTGAGGAATACGGAAAAATGCCTAACGAGGTATACAATTTATTTAAAGTTCTTGAGCTTAAAATTGAAGCTAAAAATTCCGGACTTACGAATATTAAGGCGGAAAATATGCATATGGCGGAGGGAAAACAGATTGTGCTTTCAATGTCCGGTCGCGTGAAACCGGCGAACATAATGAATCTCCTTGAGCATAATTCAAAGTGGCTTATCAGCGGAACAAAGCTAAAAATTCCAATCGAGGAACTGGGCGTGCACTGGTTTGACGAAATAAAGGAAAACGTAAAAAAGCTTCAGAAGTCCATCAGCGACGTTTGACAAATTCCATAAAAGGTGCGATGATAAGAGCCGCTCGCTATTGGGCGACTGGATCTTTAATAATTTGGGGATGTATTGGCATTCGACATTGGTCAATTGGAATGCTAAGTCGCAATCTGGGGGTCGCGCTGTCCCCCCACATATCCGTCCAGCGCAAATTTAGATGCTAAATCAGTATCAGAATCAAGCTTGGCTTACCGTGCTCAGTATGGACTTGCTCCAGCTATGGCATTTGCATAAGCTAACTTGGTTTTCCTAGGTGCCTTTTGTGCGCCTTCGTCTTTACGGCTGAAGCCTGATGATCCGTAAAGGCGTCATATTATTGGGCTAGACTCTTCTGTTACGGTTTTCAGTAGACTCGAAATATAAAGAACCGACCGGCCTTTGGCGCTTTTGTTCGTTTTTTATGCCAATCGACGTAACTAAAACAAACTATGATTGTAGAAGCTTATCGTTTCGGCCATTGCACCCGGGTTCGACTCCCGGCATCTCCACCAAAATTTGACTTACACTAACACATTTTTATATGACTGAAACAAGCGATCATGATAGAAGAGAGGTAGTTACAATGTATGAAAACGGCAAACTAAAATTTGGCTACGGTCAAAGCCCGGCCCCGGCAACTACGGGGGCAACAAGGTCTGAAGTTTTGTCTGTTCTGGAAAGCGAGGAAGATTATGCTTTTGGAAATCTGAAAAAATTAAAAACAACAGTTGATTCTGTAATAGAAGGTCCGGACAAAGAAGGTCCGCAGCTACTTTTTGCCTTGGAGAAATTGGTTAGTACCGCTTTTGAAAATGGACTTCTAAGCGCCGAAACTTTCAAAAAACTTGGCTTTAATTCTGCCGTTTCCGCGACAATTATGGATATTGTGTACAAGAAAATCACCCATGAAAAGCGCATCGAGGAAGCGGATTTAGAAGCTCTTCGTAGCGTGGTTTTACTTAAGAATTAAATCGCAATTTCCTCAACTATATTGTCCATTTCCTGCTTGATGGCTTCAACAAGTTCCTCGGGCAAATCCATGGCCGAAAGGTCCTCTTCTTTAAACCAGCCTTTTATTAAAAATTTCCCTTCCTTGTCTTTATAAGCATGGACAAAGTTTGGGCAAAACTCGTAATTGTTGCACGAAAATTCACGCGCAAAAGCCTTATCGGATATTCCATATTTTTCAAGATTTCCCTTTTTAAAGAGCCTCCATATTGCGTAGGAAGGCAGATAAAAATCAGAAGATTTTTCTTTATTTTTGGCTAAAAATTGTTTTGTGTGTTGTTCAAGTTTTTCAATTGTCGGCGCAAACTTATCTTCGGGAGCCTCCCCTCTTATTAGTTTTAAAAGACGATCGGCATTTTCTTTCTTTTTAATGGATGAGTTTTGATTATCAAGGTCCAGTAAAAATTGCCTGTCTTCGTCTGTAAGCTTTACGGGCTCACTCAAACTGGAAACAACATCGCTTACTTTTTGCTGAGAGTCCGACGTAATTCCCTCGACATCTTTTTGCTCCGGCAACAGCGGATTGTCAGGCGCATTAAGAAGGATAGGGGCTTCTTTTTGTTCTTCGTGAGTTAAATTTTTATCATCATTCATAAAAAATTGTGGTTATATTTATACAATGACAATTATAATATAATACCACAAATTGCCCAATTCGTCAAAAAGACAATGCTCTTGATACGCTCCTCGGACAAGGTTGTTCTGCGAGACTACTCTCAAAATGTATGTCAAAAAGACAGCGTTTTTGATACGTCCCCCGGAGGCATCTCTCGGCAACCTTCCACACTCCCGCGCTTTACCCGAAGAATCCAAAGTAAAGCATCGTTCCGCCGAAAAGCATAAAGAACACTCCGGCTAATCTAAACATTCCCGCAGTTTTTAGCATTAAAGAAGACATTTTTGTAACCGACTTTGGAAAAACCGCCAATGAAAATCCTTTAACAAGGCCGACCCATCCGAAAATTGTGATGATCACAACCCAGCTCATTTCCCAAATGTTGTGGGTTAAAACAATAACGGTTCCCAGAATAAGCGCAAACATTGAGGAAAAAAGTATAATCCCTTCATTTTTCAAAATCGCCACGAACGCTTTTTGATAGTGCTTAGCATTGCAAATAAACCCGAACCCAACGATGAAAAGTACCACTCCGATCACTTGGGCAAGGAACAAAGAAAGCTCCATAAATGAGGGGTTAGAAATATCTCATTTTTAACCATACCACGATTGCTTTCTTCATGAAAGGACGCTACAATAACCGCGCATTACAAACATACGATGGCATTTACAGATATATTAATTATTGGCGCGGCAACGGTCGTTGGCGCAGTACTAAGTCAGCTTATATTCAAAAAGTTGAATTTTATTGATGTAAAAAGAACTCAGGAAAAAGCTGAAGCATTACTCGAGGAAAGCAAAAAAGAAGCGGCGCAAATACAGGAAGAGGCCGTAGAAAAAGCAAAAAATATCGAAGAAAATACGGTCGACATGCTTGATCAAATGAAGACTCTTATTGATACGATTGAACAGAATGTGAAATTCAAAGAGGAGACCATGGAGAAAAAAGAAGTTAAGAATACAAATTTACGGGGAACTATTCTTGATCTTCAGGGGGACATAGACAAGTCTCAGGAAATGCAGTCGAAACTTGACGAGATGATAAAAGAGAAATTGGCTGTTAGATGCGGACAAACTATAGAAAACCTTAAAGATTCTTTGATTAACGAGTACAGGGCCGATCTTTCAGAGCAGGAGGCGGCGCATATAAAGAAAAAAATAGATTATGCAATTGAGAACTCTGAAAAAATCGCGAAAAATATTCTAAAAAGTTCGATTCAAAAATATACGGATACATCTTCCGTTGAGAAAAAAGACGCAAAAATTGTGGTTCAACACGACGACGCCAAGGCCAGAGTTGTTGGAAGAAATGCCGAAAACATAATTCTTTTTGAGGAACTTTTGGATGTTGATGTTATTTTTAATGATGAGCCAAATACGATTTTGGTTTCAACTTTTGACCTTCTCCGAAAAAATGTCGCGCGCATCGCAATGGAGAAGCTTGTAAAAATGCGCCATATCGGGGAAAGAGAAATCAAACAGGCTATACAGGAATCTAAGAAAATCATTGAACAAGACCTTGTTGAGGTTGGCAAAAAAGCGGTTAAAAAGATGGGTTTTAAAAGGCAATTTGATCCCGAGCTAATCAAAATTATCGGAAGACTTAAGTATAGAACAAGTTATGGGCAGAATATTTTACTTCATTCTTTTGAGGTGGCTTCCATGGCCGAACTTCTTGCCGGAGAGCTTGGACTTGATCCGGAGAAAACAAAAATTGCCGCATTCTTCCATGATATTGGAAAAGCCGTTGATCAACACATAGAAGGTTCGCACGATGTGCTTACCCGAGAAATAATGACCAAATTCGGGTTCCCTGCAGATGAAATTCATGCGGCCTGGACCCACCACGAAGCGGAGACCCCGGAAACCGCGGAGGCCAGAATAGTAATGGCGGCGGACGCCATTTCTGCCGGCCGCCCCGGAGCACGTCAGGAGTCAATCGATAGGTATATAGAGCGTTTAAGAGCGCTTGAAGAAATAGCAACTTCGTATACCGGGGTAAACAAAACATTCGCAATTTCAGCCGGAAGAGAGCTTAGAGTTCTTGTTACTCCGGAAGAAGTTAGTGACGCATCAATGAAGGTTATGGCCGGAGAAATCGCCAAGGAAATCGAAAGTAAATTAAGCTATCCGGGCAAGATAAAAATCAACATAATCCGCAGAACAAAAGCTGTAGACTTCGCCAAATAAATAATCTCTTAAACATGTTTAATAAAAAAGAACCCGAGGCTTCTCAGAAGAAAAAGAGAAAAGGGGTTTTGGAAAGAGTGGTTATGGGGGTTATAGTCGGCGGAGCCATAGGTTCCGTTGTTGGGCTTACGGTAGCCCCAAAAAAAGGAAAAGAAACTAGAGATTATTTAAAAGAAAAAGGAAAAGAAGTTTACGGCCGCGGGAAAGAAGCGGGTGAAAAATTCATGCACGAATATGGAGATGAGCTTAATGCCGCCAAAGAAAGCACTAAAAAGAATGGTGCGAAAGTGTGGAGTTATTTTAAGAAAAAATTGTTGAAACGAAAGTAACCATTTTATGGCTCAAAAAAAGAAGAAGAAAAAGGCCGGCAAAAAAGCAAAAGCCTCAGTAAAACAACCTCAGAAGAAGCAAATAAAAAAGGTTGTTGATTTGGTGAAAAAGGTCGTCCCGGCTCTGCCGTCGCCTGCAAAAGCTCCGGAAAAGATAGGGAGAATAAAACGACTAGTCAACTTTGTTAAAGAGAAAATTCAAAAAAGACAGAAAAGAAATCTCGCGAAAAAACTCAGAAAGCCGATCATAATAGTTTTTTCCATTTTGGCGCTTGCGGTTATTTTTTACACGGCCTCAATAATCATGGTTTTTTCGCTTTACAACAAAGCAATGCCAGGGACAACAGTAGCCGGTGTGGACGTTAGTGCTCTTACTTTGGACGAAATTCAAAATAAACTTATGGACCGCGGACAGCCATTTTTGGAATCCAGCGTGCCGGTTATGCTTGATGGCGTTACTCAAAATTTTACCCCGCAGGAGCTGGGAATTTCTCTTCTTCCGCGAAACACAATACAGGAAATCAGATTCGTAAATTTAAAAAATTCCAATATCGCCACAATATCCGCCGCCATGATTATGGGCGAAGAGATCCCGTTTCATGTTTCCGTGGATATTGAAAAAGCGCAAAGAGCAATTGAAGAACGGTTTGCGTTTAATGATAAAAAAAGCAAAGACGCCTATCTTACATTTGAAAATGAAACTTTAACGGTTGTGCCCGAGAAACCCGGAAAAGCAATTGATATAAGAGAACTTTATAAGGACATTAAAAATCGTGCCAATTCTCTTTCTTCCGAGTCTCTAACTATAAAAATTTTCGATCAGCAGCCACTTGTTACAAAGGAAAAGCTTGAAGCGGAAATGGAAAAAATCAAGGCTCGTCTATACGAAAAAATTTATCTTACATATGAAAGCTGGGATTGGAATTTTAAGCTTGCCGATCACGTTGATTGGATAAAATTTGAATATCAAAGTCGTTTCCATGTTGGAGATGTTTTGTCTCTTGATTTGGGCCAATTGGAGGAAGATCCAGGTGCTCTTTCCGCTCCGCTTTCAATGACAAAAGACCTTCAAATTACAATTGAACCGGCACCTTTTCTTGCTTATGTTGAGACGGAAATAAACCCCGTTATTGAAACCCAGCCGCAGGATGTTTCCTTAAGTAAAGATGAGAATGGAGAAATAATAATTGAGGGAAAAGGAGAAAACGGACAAACCATAAAAGACGAATATCTTATTTCCGCTCTTAATTTAGCCATAAACAAAAATATCGACGAAGTGCCTATTCCGGTACAAATAAAAAAGGCACACGTGGAGGTTTCCGAAGACTTAAAATCGCTTGGAATAGAGACTTTAATTGGTACAGGAAGAAGCGCTTTTGCGGGATCTCCCCCAAACAGAATTCATAATATTAATGTCGGAATAAATAAATATAACGGTCTTTTAATTGCGCCGGGAGAAACGTTTTCATTTAATGAATTTGTCGGCCCGGTTGATGCTTCCGGAGGATATTTGCCGGAACTTGTAATTAAGGCCGAAGGAACAATCCCGGAATACGGAGGAGGGCTTTGTCAGGTTTCTTCGACCATTTATCACGCCGCCTTGGTAACAGGACTTCCGATAGTGGAAAGATCGCCACACTCTTATGCGGTGTCATACTACGCTCAAATTTACGGCTATGGACTTGATGCCACAATTTATATAGGAATTCATGACGTAAGGTTTATAAACGATACGCCGGGGCATATTTTAATCCAGGCTTATACGGACGGAACACAGGCATATTTTAAGTTTTACGGAACCGACGATGGAAGAACCGTTGAATTGGAAGGTCCTTATCAAAGCGGATATTATGGTCCGGGACCGGCAATTGTAGTAGAAAATCCTGCTATGGCGCCCGGTACAAGAGTTCAGGTTGCAGCAGCACATACAGGCTTTAATGTTACCTGGTATCGCCATCTGGTAAAAGGTGGAGAGAAGCTTACGGAAACAATTTACAGCGCATACAATGCTATTCCTGCAAAGGTTATGGTGGGTCCGGGAGTCGCCGAAGAACCCGCTGCCGAATAAATTCGGGTAGTCAAATTATTGCTCACATTCCTTTTTCATTTCCAGCGCAATAGAGTTGTCCGGTTGGATTTTTAAAACGGCATCAACATAAGCACGCGCCTTTAAAAGATCCTTTTCTTCGATCAAAAAGTGCGCGTACGTAAGAAGGTAATCTGTGTTTGTTGGATCAAGCTGCAGGGCAGCCTCATACATTTCACGCGCTTTGTCGTTTTGGTTTAAGCGTCTGTAAACCTCAGCGGTGCTTACAAAACGGCCCGGCCTTGAGTTATCAAGCTCAATTGATTTAAGGTAAGCAACAAGAGCTTCGTCAAATTTTTCCTGTTCATAAAGGGCTCTGCCAAGATTACTATGGCATACCGCGTCGGCCTCAAGTTGATTAACCAATTGTCTAAAAAGGGCCTCTGCCCTTGAGAATTGCGCCTGTTTAAGATATATCAATCCCAACTTATGTATTGCGTCCGCAAAATTTTGATCAAGAGATATTACCTGTATAAATTGCTTTTCGGCCTCATCCATATCGCCTCTTTCGTAAAAAATCATTGCTTTGCTGTAAAGCATTTTTGCCTCCATTGTTTTTGGAACGGATTTTGGCATGTGCGAAGGCGCCTTTCTTTCAAAATTTTCATCTTTAATTGGAGTTGGCTGAGCATTGCTAAAAAACCTTTTAACAAGGGTTTTCTCCAAATAAATGCCCTTTTCCATAATATAATAGCGTCTTATAAATATACCCGCGAGCGCCGCAATAATTAAAATCAGAGTAAATATTTCCATAATGTGCAATTACGATTCTTTAACGATCGGGTCGGCCTGTTTTTCCTGTAAGCCTTCTATTTCCTGATCTACAACGACTTTCTTTATATCCCCAAGAGGGATTGTTTCAAACGATCTGTCGCTAAAAAGTACCTTAACTTTTTGATTCAAAACATCCAGAGAAATGACTTGTCCGTCACCTTTTTTAACCTTAACTATGCTTCCTATTTTTGGAAGATTTTTTCTTAAAAGTTTATATTCTTCAACTTCATATCGAAGACAGCACATAAGTTTTCCGCAGCAGCCTGATAGTTTTGCGCTTCCCTTGCTTTCAAGACACTGAGATCTTACCATTTCCATATTTATGCTTTGCAGATCCTTAAGCCAACTTGCACAGCAAAGGTTCTTTCCGCATTTTCCTCTTCCGGTAACAATTCTTGCCTTATCGCGCGGACCTATTTGTTGTAAATGAATTTGTTTCTGAAAAATTTTCGCCAAATCTTTTACCAATTCTCTAAAATCAACTCGGTCTTCGGAAGTAAAAATAAAATTTATTTTGCTGCCATCAAGCGAATATTCGGTAAATTCAAGTTGCATATCAAGCTTATGTTCCGCGATTTTCTTTTTGCATTCAGTCATTGCTTCTTCCGCTTTCTGTCCCAGTGTTTCCATTTTTTGCGTGTCGTGCGGAGTTGCTTTTCTAAGATATGAATACAAACTTAATATATTTTCCTGATTTTTTTCTTCACGATTGGAATAGTGTATTCGTCCTATATTCTCCTTATTTTCCTCGTCGTTATATATAATAAAATCACCGGGTTTCGGGTCGGCCCCTTCGGGCTGAGGAATCCTTATTTCTTTACGTGTGAACTGATCAAATATACAGAGTACCTTCATTAAGAAGCTTTTAGTGCTAATGATTCCAGGGCCAGTCTTGCGTTAACATTGCGCCTAAGTAGCCCCCGGGTTTCTTCAAGCGATGAAAGCAGATTCATGTAATAATCTTTCTTTTCCGCCTGCAGAGATTGGTCTTCGATGCCTTTATGCAGTCTGTTTCTAACAAGGTGAGTGAATACATCAATGAATTCTTCGGTGTTTTTTTCGTCCGCAATGATGTCTTCTATGAGTTTGAACTTTGTGTATAAAGGCTTATCTTCCAGAAACTCACAGAGCATATTATACATTGTTCTGTACGATGCCAAAAGGGCAGAATCCTCAAGTAGGTTTATGGCTTTTCCGCTCTTACCCATGGAAAGAGAACAAACCTGATCAAGAGTTTCTTCCTCGGCCTCCGGATACAGAGGACGTAGCGCCTCTTTAAGGAAATTTTGTGCATACGCTGAAAATTTAATTAAGCGAACGCGTGAAATTATTGTAGGAAGAATTTCGCGAATATTGCTTGTTGTCATTATTATTATTGTGTCTTGTGGCGGTTCTTCCAAAGTTTTCAAAAGACAGTTTGCCGCTTCTGGAGTAAGTTTTTCGGCTCCTTTGATTAACAAAATCTTATATTCTCCCTGCTTTGTCATTTGCAATCTACCGATAATTTCCCTTATCTGTTCTATTTTTATTGATTCCCCGTCCTCCTTTATCACCATTGTGTCGGGATGGCTGCCTGCCTGAATTTGTTTGCAGACGCTACACTCGTTACAAAGATTGTTTGGGCACTGCAAAATATTCACAAGCATTTTTGCGATTGAAAATTTTCCGATTCCGGAAGGTCCGGCAAGCAAATACGCATGAGCCAGTGAGTTTGACGCTATGTCATTCTCGATCATCTCCAGCTGCTTTTTATGCCCTATAATCTTCCAATTATACATATTTTTTTTGATCAACTTGAAGGGGAATATGTGAGTGATACACTGAGGCGCAGCCGAACGTATCACGAGCGTGTTTCCCTTCAAGGAGCTATATTCTCCCAGTTTCCCTCCTGTCTGGCAAGCACATCTTTAGCCTCTTCCGGTCGCAGCATAAAGGCTTTAACGAAAATTTCAAGACGCACTTTATTTTGCGATCCTTTAACAAGAATTATATCGCCGGTTTTTAACTCTTTTTTATAAAAATCAACGGCCTGATGTACGTTCTCAAAGCTCTTTATATTTTCGTCCGGGAGACCTTTTTTCTTGGCCGATTCCGCTGTATATCCAACATCCTTGCCCACGGTAATAAGCATATCCGCATTTGCCGGTATATGTTCTCCCACTTCCTGATGAAGACTTTTTGAGTGACTACCCAGCTCGTTCATATTCCCAAAAACAAAAACTCTGCGAGTAGATCTTTTCTTTCCAAAAAAATCCAGAACCTTCAGCGCTTCTTTAACGGCTTCCGGAGATGCATTATAAGAGCTGTCCAAAATCAAAGTATTTTGTACCCCTTCTATTAAAGACATTCTGCCCGGAGGTAAAGAAAAAGCTTTAAGCGCGGCCTGAATATCGTGTATCGGCACTTCCGCTTTAATGCCCGCGATTATTGCCGGGAGGATCATTGTAAGCTGATATTTCCCGAATAAAGGTACAAAAGCATTAAACGAATCTCCTTTAAAATTCACTTTAAATTTTAAGCCTTCTTCGGTTTGTTCAACCTCATCCGCGTAAAAATCAGCAGTCTTATTTTGGCTGTAAGTAACGACCTTTCCCTTTTTTTCTGAAGCTAATTTTGAAATAAATTTATCATCGAGAGTTATAAAAGCGGTTCCGGTTTTTTTCATGCCGGAGACTATTTTTTTCTTCTCATTAAATACCTCTTCCAAGGATGCAAATTGAGCCACGTCCAAATGAACCGGCTTAATGGCGGTCATAATGGCGATGTCCGGCGGAGCTATTCTTGTTAGATAATCCATATCTCCCGGCTTATCAACGCCCATTTCAAGTACCAGATAATCAAAAGATTCGTTTACAAAAAATGCCTGGAAAAATCCTTTTACGATTATTTTTATCCATTGAATTGGCGAGGAAAACCCGCTTGTTTGTCTTAAAATTGTCAGCAATAAACCAAATTCGCTGTTATAACTTTTCTCGTTTTTAAGCACTCTGTACTTTTTACTCAAAATATCCGCAACAAGTTCTTTACATGAAGTTTTTCCAACGGACCCGGTAATCCCGATAATTGTGGCATCCAGCCCTTGCAATTTCTTTTTCGCAAGAAATTCAAGAATTTTCAGTACGGCACTTCTTAAAAAGCGTTTCATTTAAAATGATTATTAAACTATACTGATTGTACAATCATAAGACTTACTACTCAATACATGAAAGAGCAGGCTCGTCTTGTTATTTCCGGGAAAGTTCAGGGGGTGTTTTATCGCGATTATGCATGCGAAAAAGCCCGTGATTTGGACGTATACGGATGGATACGTAATAATTCTGACGGGACTGTGGAGGTTTTTTGCCAGGGAAATGCCACCAATGTACAAATGTTTATCGACTGGTGTTATCAAGGCCCTATTTCAGCCAAAGTTACAGAAATTGATATACAAAAACAGCCCCTCGAAGGTGAGGAGCTGTTTGATTCTTTTGATGTAAAATACTAGCGAGCTTACTACATAGTTGCCTTTGCTTTTTCAACGATAGCGTTAAATGCTTGTTCGTTGTGAACGGCTAACTCTGCGAGCATTTTTCTGTCAATTTGAATGTCGGATCTTAGCAGAGCATTCATAAATCTGCTGTAAGAAATCCCATTTTTTCGGCACGCCGCGTTGATTCTGGTTATCCACAAACTTCTAAAAGTTCGTTTCTTCAGTCTTCGGTCTCGATACGCATTGGTACCGGCCTTCATTACTGCGTTTTTTGCCTGACAGAACGTGGTGCTTCGAAGACCACGGTAACCTTTGGCCGCGCTTATAATCTTGCGGTGCCTACGGTGGGCGGTTGTGCCTCTTTTGACTCGTGTCATAGTATAAAGATTAAAAAAAGATAAATTATTACGGAAGCATTTTTACAAGGATCTGCTGTTTGGTCTTATCGGTTGGCTTACCCTTTCTAAAAAGCTTTTTTTGACGTTTGGATTTATTAACAAGCAGGTGATTTTTACATGACTTTTCGGCCATGAAAGTTCCTTTGCCGGTTTTTGTTACTCTCTTTTTTGCGCCACTGTGAGATTTATGCTTCATGATTATTATTTTATTGGTGTAAGAATCATAATTAAGTTGTTTCCCTGTCTTTTTGGCCCCTCTTCAATATTCCCAACCTCCACCAAATCTTCTCCGAACTTCTTTAATTTTTCCTGTGCAGTGTCTATGTAAGCAACTTCTCGTCCTTTGAAAATCATCGCTATCTTCACAATACTCCTTGCTTTCAGGAATTTTTCCGCCTGTTTTCTTTTAACTTCTATGTCGTGTGAATCCGTTCTAAACCCCATTCTTATTCCCTTAACTTCGCTCTGTTTCTGCATTTTTTTATGCTTCTGATCTATCTTCTTTTGCTTGTATTGATATTTTCCATAGTCCATCAATCTGCATACCGGCGGATTTGTATTTGGTGATACCTCCACAAGGTCGGTATCCTGGGCTTTCGCTTTTGCGATTGCATCGTCGACGGCCATTATTCCCAGCTGGTTTCCCTCATCATCAACCAAACGAATGGTTGGGGAGGTGATTTTGTCGTTGATCCGAAGTTTCTTGTTTATACTGATTTTATGTTTAGGGATAGAAAAATCCTCTTTTAGCATTCGAAAGAGGAAGGCTTATGGATGATAGTAGAAAATAGGGGCTTTAGTCAAGGCGATTCCTAATGTTATGCACGTGCCAATTTTGCTTTTGATTTGTGAACTGTTTTATAAGCAAGACCGCCATCTTTTGGTGTTTTTATGCCGCTTTGTGGAACTTGTTTGGTTTTAGGTACATAAAAAATTTCTTTGTCATTCGGATTTTCTTTGTAGTAATGCACTTCCTCAGAAGTCATTCTTCTTGTAAGAATTTTTACATACGTAGGGTTCTCGTCATTATCGGAATAAACGTCGATTATTTTCATTCCGCGTTCGTGGCAAAGCTGCGTCATCTGCTCAAGTGTTGGCTTGTATGAAGGATAAAGAAGTGTCTGATGAAGTCCGGCAGGTCTGCCAAGAATTTGTTCCGCGACTTTAACACCTCCTCCATAAATACCTTCTTTAGAATTATTGTATTCTTTTGAATAAAAAACTTTCGGATTAATTGCCAGCAATTCTTCTTTGGTTGATACTCCCAAAATTTTCATGATTTCCAATTTTTTCCCATTTAGGTCTTTTTCTCTTTCAGGGTCAAACAACGCTTCAACCATTTCTTTAAAAGTTCCGTATGCCGCTTCTTTTCCTCTTATTTCAGTTTTGTCTCCTTTTACATTTGTAACTTCTGCGTCCTCGGTTATGTAAAGCCTGTGAGTTGCGCCATAATATCCGGGATGATCGTTGTCTTCTTCATAGTCGGCATATATAAACCCAATATCATCAAACTTAACCGATTCTCCCGATTCAAGATCTTTATATTGGATATCCGGCCTTTCAAAAGGATGAGACGTTAAGTCGCGGAAAGCCGGATTATTATAAGCCCTTCTCATTTCATTGCGCGTTTTTTTAAAATTATCCTGTGAAAATATCCCTTTTTTGGATTTAGGAGTTTCGCCGAGCTGTAATCCAAAAACCGTATAATTGGCATGAACACTTTTTTCCTCTTCTCTAGGCACAATACCGTTTTCATGCTTAGGGGTTTTTGGATTGGAAAGTAAATTACGGAACATTTCTATGGATTTTCCCGGAAACTGGTTGCAGATTTCCGAACCAAGGTCGAAAATTACAACCCCTTCATCTTCTTCAGGGGTAAATTCACTTTGTTCAAATTCCTGAAACCAAATTGGATGTGCATGCAAACTCACAGGCAATTTTACGTTCGTCGGGTCATCAAGGGCTTGAATTTGTCTGGCCGTGGTCTTTTTATGAAGACTAACCATTCTGGCGAACAAAAATCTAAGCAGATCAACTTTTTTAGGGTCAGCGCAGTGTTTTCCAAATATTCTTTTAAAAACTCTTTCCAGGTATTGAGGTTGAGTAGAATATTCAAGATTATTACTTCTCAAAAAATTTATAAGGTATCTCCATCTGTCCTGCTTTCTTGTTTTGTTGTTTTCATCTTTCTTTGAAAGCGCGTATTTTATAAAATCCGTAGCCATATTTGTTAACGCTATCCTAAGCATATCTGAACTTGCGTCTACGCCATGATATTCAACTCTCCCGTTCCCATTTTCAATGGCTTTATCTAGAACTATTTTGCCTTTCTCTCCGGTTCCAACTCCAAAATCGTATATACGTACTTTTTTTGCATTTTCAGGGGTAACAATATCCAGCATTTTACCGGCATTGTCTCTTAATATTTCTTTAGCTTTGGTTTGTAGCGTGTAAGTTTTTTCCCTACAAACCGAGTCCCATTTGTCAGGGTAAAAGTAAAAAACCGGCATAGGCATTTTCCCTTTTTTAAACCCCTCAAATATAAGATCTCCAATATATTCGGCAATTTGTTTTTCAACTTCTTCGTAAGCTTTTCCAACCTCAAAGAATTTTGGAACATCTTTGGGCTTTTCAGGCAAAGAACCTTCTGTTGGATCGAGTGACTGTTGAAATAAAGGTAAAATTTGCTCACGAAGTTTTTCAAAAATATTAGCGCCCAATTCCGGGTGCTCCTCTTGGTAAGTATCAAAAATGGCAAGTAGGTCTGTACCCATGCCAATACTTATCATTTTTCTTCTGGCAACAGCTATTGGTTCCAATGCGCCACTTTCAGGCGTTGATAAAGATTCAGGATCGGCAGGTTTAACAATACTACCTTTAGCCATTTCTTCTTCCAATCCTCCTTTTTTTGAACCATCTTCTCCTAAGCCCATTCGATTTTCAGGTTATTTTGAAAAGTAACAAGGGGAGAATTCTAAATTAAAAGGGGTTCTTTGTCAAGTTCATTGTACTGTTTCTGAAAAACATTTCAAGTGCTATATTAAAAATCCATTACTTAAGGAAATTTATGAAAAAAAGATTGGTTGTTTTTGGGGCTACAGGCTCAATAGGGACGCAAACGCTGGATGTTGTTGAAAAAAATCCAAATGATTTTGATGTTCTTGGTCTTTCCGCGAAAAACAATTTGGAAAAGCTTAAAGAGTTGGCGAAAAAATTCAATCCAACCCTTGGAATCACGCTTGAAACAGACAAAATGATGGATATGGTTAATCATCCTGAGGCCGACATGGTTGTTTTCGCCTGCTCGGGAGCGGACACTTTGGAAGTTTTGCTGCAGGCCATTCGAAACAAAAAACAGATAGCCATAGCCAACAAAGAGCTTATAGTTGAGCACGGCGAAGAAATAATGCGCGAAGCCCTTTTGAATCAAGTCACAATTGTCCCTATCGATTCCGAACATTCCGGTATTTTTCAGATACTTCAGGGCAATAAAAATCGTGAAATCGAAAAAATTATTTTAACCTGTTCGGGAGGGCCTTTTCTAAATACGCCCGAGAAAGATTTCAAATCGATCACTTTTGATCAGGCCATAAAACATCCCAATTGGAATATGGGCAAAAAGATTTCCGTGGACTCCGCGACCATGATGAATAAATCGCTTGAGATAATTGAAGCTCATTATCTTTTTGGAATTGAACCGGAAAAAATTGAGGTGCTTATACATCCTCAAAGTATTGTTCACGCGCTTGTACAGTTTACAGACGGCTCTTTGATTGCCCACATGGGTTATCCGGATATGCGTATCCCAATTTCTTATGCTCTTTACTATCCGCAGTCGCCGGCCAATGATCTCCCAAGGATAGATTTGACTGATAAGAAGCTGGAATTTTTAAAACCGGATACTCAAAAATTTCCTTCAATAAATTTTGCCTATCGCGCTCTTGAGCTTGGCGGTGATTTCCCAAAGCGGTTAAATCGTGCCAATGAAGAAGCGGTAAATCTCTTTGAAAAAGGTGAACTTCGGTTTGATGAAATCTTCAAATATATTGAAAAATCGGCTTTTTTGTGCTAAAATTAGAGGATTTAAGAATCTAATATGGCCGAAGAAAAAGGTCCCGAAAAACAAACGGAATTAAGAACCTCAAGTGAGCTTGAGAAAACGGTTAAAGAAACTTCTTCCCCAAGAGATGCAGTTACCGAAAGGCTTTTTAATAGCATATCCGGAGGACAAAGCGCAGTAGAGTTTATTGAAAAAGCCTGCAAACTTTCAAAGATAGAGCCGCCAAAGCCCGGAGAAGCTCTTGCGCCTTATGTATACCAGCTTCAGAAATCTTTAAATTTTCCAAACGAAGATAGATATGATGGATGTGACGGAAAGTTGGGGCCAATAACATTTAACGCGCTTGTTTCAAAATTTCCGGTTTTAAGTCCTACTACAAGGCGTGAAGCAAAAGAGAAAGCAAAAGAGGGAGCAAAAGCTGCTCTCAAAGATCTTGTTCAAAGCCAGGGTTTGCCTGCCCCTCCAAAGTCATCGGAACCTTCACCTGCAAATGGAGTGGCGGAAAAAGCAAGCGAAGTCACTTCTATCACTCCTGAAAGATTGGTTGTAACAGGAGATTCTTTATGTGCCGCTGGTTATGGGAAGTTTCTTTATGAGGGGACTGACAAATATGAACAATATCACAATAAATATTTTAAAAGCGGATGGTCCATAGTTACCATGCGCAAAAATCTGGAAAAAAACTGTGAATATGCGGATGCATACTTAATTGGAGCCGCAGCAAATGACATTTATTACAAAAGTGTTGATACTATAGAAGCTGAATTTATGAAGATTATAGAAATAGCGATGCGAAAAAATCCAAATGCAAAAATAGTTTTACTTACACTGCATGGAGACGACTATAAAGGGTGGAAAAACAGTCCCAAAGTTAAAGAGAAAATTGCAGAATTAAATAACAGGCTTGGAAGAATTGCATACGAAAATGCAAATATAAAGTTAATAGATATAAGAAAGGAAATTATTGATGCGGAAAATAATGGTAAAAAAATGCTTGCTCCGGATAAATTACATTATTCTACGCTTGGATCAAAAGCCGTTGCCGGCTTAATTAAGGAATATTTGGCAACCGGTAACCACGGGAAGTTAACAGATTATATTTAAATGGGTATAATGCGGCCATGATTGAAACTGTCATTGGCCTAATTTCGTATAACGACAAGCATTATCTGGAGAAGTCTCTTCCGGTTCTGATGGATTTGCCGAATGCATCGATTGTTGTTTTGGACAACGCGCAAAATAAAGAAATCGAAAGTTATATAAAGAAAAATTTTCCTAAAGTTACATATCTAACTCATCCGGAAGGCAATACCGGTTTTTCAAAAGGTCATAATTATATTTTGGAAAAATCGCCGGAATCAAAATATTACTTTTGTTTAAATACCGATATTTTAATTGAAAAAGACGGGTATACGGCTTGTTCAAAAGCGCTTGAGGAAGACAAAAATTTGTTTATGACGAGCGGCAAACTTTATCATTGGGATTTCTCGAATAATAAAAAAACCGACGTAATTGATACATTGGGAATTATTGGTAGCAGGGGGCATCATTTTTGGGATCGTGGCCAGGGAAAGGTTGATAAAGGTCAATATAACGAGACGATAAATAAAGTTTTTGGAATTTCCGGAGCGGCATTTTTTGCAAGGAGGGATTTAATTAAAAAGCTTCATGGAAACAACAACAAGCTTTTTGATGAAACAATTTTTATGTACAAAGATGATGTGGACCTTGCTTATCGCGCAAGATGGCAAAATTTAAAAATCAAATTTTTACCGGATATCTTGGGTTATCATGCAAGGACTCTTGGCAAAGGAAAAAAGAAATCTATTTTTGAAGCAAAAAACAGCTACAAAAACCATTTTATAATGCTTCGCAGCAATTTGAGCGGAAAGTACAAAGTTCAGACAAAATTGTCGATTTTAATGTACGAAGGTCTTAAATTTCTGTACTATTTATTCACCAAGCCAAGAGTACTCTCGGTTATTCCTGAAGCATTCAGGGCTAAGGTTAAAAAAAGCATACGGACAATTTCGCCAAAAGAAATGGAAAAACACTTCTTAAAATAATAAGTTGCACACACTTGGAATCGTAATATTACAGCACAACACCCCAAAGGAAGTTACAGAAAATTTTCTGGCTTTAAAAAACGCCGAACTTCCTCAAAAAACTCATTTTATTGTTGTTAATAACGGAGGAAATAACGCTAATGAAAAAATTTCAAAAGACTCTTACAAAGGGTTTGATGTTGAATTTATGGATGTGCCAAACAAAGGTTTTCCGCAAGGTAACAACTTAGGAATTACAAAGACTGACGCCGAATATATAGCTATGGTTAATCCGGACATAGAAGTTAACAAGCACACGATAAGCACTCTTCTTGAGTATCTCAAAAAAAATCCGAAAGTCGGAATTGTGGCCCCAAGACTCATATATCCAAACGGTCAAACACAGGATAATTTTAGGGTTTTTCCGCGTGGAGCCGACCTTATAATAAAACGAATTAAATTTTTGCATAAAATTTTTATCGGCAGACTGCGTAAGTATCTTATGTGGGATAAAGACCCATCAAAGAATGAGCCTGTGGATTGGGTAACCGGAGCGTTTCAGATTGTTACAAGAAAGTGCTGGGAAGCCGTGGGGCCCAATAGTGAAGACTATTTCCTTTTTATGTCGGATCTTGAACTTTGCAGAATGGCTTGGGAAAAAGGTTTTGAAGTTCATTATGTTGGCCAGGCGCAGGCAAAGCATAACGAATCAAGGCTGTCAGGCGGCGGGTTTGTTGATATCTTCAAGAAAAAAACGATGCGTATACACATAAAGGATGCACTTATATATTTTAAAAAATTTATTGGTAAGTCGATTCCGGCAAAGTCTCCTTCTTCGGTTGATAGGTTGACAAAAAGATCAAAACGGGGTACAAAGTGACGCCTATCCATCACTATTTTAAAAATGAATAAAAGCGAATTTGAATCTAAAATACAAGCCGCGCTGGAAAAGCATAAAGAATTGGTTGTGAACTATAAAGGTGTGCCGAGTGAAGAAAAATGTGAAGCGATGGTGAATGCTTTTAACGTTATTATTCAAACAGTTATGGATGAAGTTGGAAGCCGTGAAGACTGGGAGTCAAAGTTTAAAGTTATTCGGGATTTTGAAAAAACGGTTCAGGAATTTTACGGAATAGCAGTAAATATTACTGTAATGACTATGAAAACTCTTTACGAAAGAATGCTACTTGGTGAGTGGGGCGTGGATAACCCACATGACCCTTTTCACAAGCATGACGGGCAAAAATAAATTATGAACTTATTCGATCCGGCAAATCTAACTTCTTTTAATGCTCGGCTAAAGGAACTTGATCCTACGCTAAGTCTTGTTGAAATAAAAAAAATACTTGTTGGAAATGGAGCCAGAAAAGAGCTTTTTAATATTATTGATCCTGAACTGGAAGTCATGCTTGTGATGGACGATACTCGAATGTTCGCAGGAGGAGTAGAAATAAAAAAAGAAATTGAGGAAGGGTTTTTTAAACGCGAAATCAATTTTAAAAAGTTTGTTTTTAAAAGTTCCGATTATTCGGATGGCATGGTCCATGCCGATTGGGAAAATGTTGATAAGGTGAAAAAAGAGCTTAAAGAAGGACTTTGTGTTGTCTCGGTCGGGTCAGGGACGGTCACCGATATATCAAAACATGCGATTCATACATTCTTTGAAGAAAGTGGAATAAAAGTTCCCTTTGTGGTTGTTCAGACCGCGAACACGGTTACGGCCTTTACTTCAAATATTGCGGTGCTTCTTAAAGACGGAGTAAAAAGAACATACCCTTCAACGTATCCGGATTATGTTATAAGCGATACGGAGATTTTAAAAGATGCTCCTTTTGAGCTTACCCAGGCCGGATTTGGTGATTTGCTTGCGCGATATGTTTCCTACGCGGATTGGTATATTGGCTACAAGTGCAAAAATCTTGATAAATATACCGAGGTTCCCAAAACACTTCTGGATGAAATGCTTGATTATCTTGTTAAAAATGCGGGAAAAATTAAAGAAGGAGATGATTATGCGCATGCGGTTTTAACAAAAGCTCTTCTTAATGCCGGCATATCAATGTCGATTGTTGGTATGTCTACGCCTATTTCCGGTTTCGAGCATGTAATTTCGCACGTTTTGGATATGGTTTGCGGCATAAATAAAGAGCAACCAATGCTCCATGGAATACAGGTTGGAATAGCAACTTTGTTTGTTGCCTATGCTTACGAGGCAATGCTTGATGAAAATGATATTTTGAAAAAATTAACTTTTCCGGAATGGAACGAGGTTGAAGAAAAAATTAAACGCGAATTTTTTGCCAAAGGATTTTCAAACGATTCCGTTTTGGAAATGATTGCGGATTATAAAATTAAATATGATAAATGGATTGAGTCCAAAAAAGATATCATTGAATTTTTTAAATTCTGGGACTCGGAGAAGAAAATAATTCGTGGGCTTATCAAATCCGGAGACGAAATTAAAAGTGCTTTAAAAGAAATTGGAATAAATATTTCCACGCGTGCGTTTCCAAAAGAAATGGAGTTCGCGTTCTTGAGTGCTCATTTTATTAGAAGGCGCTTTACATTGGCGGACCTGTTTTTCTTCTTAAACAAGCTAAATTCCGGGTTATACAAAAGTATAGTCGAACGTGTGTCGGTTGAGTAGGCGATGTATAGTCGGCAGGTATACAGGCGATTGCCGGGTGGGTACCCGACGGATATCCGGGTGTATAGGCGGGAGTAATTGCTTCAACAATCCCAACTTATTTGGTACAATTTCCTGGCAGCTAAAATTAACAATCAATATGGATATTCATGACTTTATTATCGTAGGTGGTGGAGCGTGCGGATTGACCGCCGGATTATATGCGGCCAGAGGAGGAATCAAACCTTTGCTTTTGGAAAAGAATGCGCCGGGAGGCCAGCTTATGTTAACCGACAATATCGAAAATTATCCCGGGATAGATCACATAAACGGTTTTGAACTTGCTCAGAAAATGATGCAGCATGCTCAGAGATTCGGGCTTGAAATAAAGTATGAAGGGGTTGAGGAAATCGATCTTCATGATGACTACGTGACTTTGAAGACCAAGAAAACAGAGTATAAAGCAAAGTACGTTCTTTTTGGTCTTGGATCAAATCCAAGAAAACTTGGAATTCCCGGAGAGGACGAATATAGGGGAAAGGGTGTTTCTTACTGCGCTACATGCGACGGAGCTTTTTTTAGAGGAAAAGAATGTGTTGTGCTTGGAGGCGGAAACTCAGCTTTGGATGAAGGTATTGCTCTTGCGGAGCATGCCAGCAAGGTAACCATTATTCATAGACGGGAAGAGTTTACGGCCGAACAGTATCTTCAGGATCTTGCGGCAAAAAATGAGAAAATAAGCTTTATCATGAATCACGAGGTAAAAGAAATAAAAGGCGGAGAAGACGGCAAAGTAAAAAGCGTTATTTTGTACGATAAAGGTACAGAGAAAGAATATGAATTCCCCGCTCAGGGAGTGTTTGTATTCGTAGGTTATAATCCAAATTCACAATTACTTGAAGATAAGGTTGAGCTTGAACACGGAGAGATAGTGGTTGATCAAAAGATGAAAAGTTCCCACGACCGCGTTTACGCCGGCGGAGACGTGCGAAAAAATTCTGTAAAGCAAGTTATAGCTTCCTGCGGAGACGGAGCAATTGCAGCGGTAAGCATTCTTCATAAATTGAGAAGCCAGGACTAAGCGGTTAGCGCTTCATGTACTCATCCCAGCTTTTAATTTCAAGTTTGTTGATGGTGTCTTTTTGCATTACATCAACAATAAGCTTTGCAACCTGAACGTTTGTAATAAGGGGAACATTCATGTCTATTGCGCTTCGGCGGATCATATACCCATCTGTAACTTCTTGCCTTGTATAGTTTTTTGGGATATCAATTACAAGATCCACTTTTTTCTTTGAAATATAATCAAGAATATTAGGCTTTTTCTTTGCGCTTAACTTTTGGACAAGGGTGTTTTCGATATTGTTTTGTTTAAGAAAGGCTGAAGTCCCCTCGGTTGCAAAAAGCGTGTAACCAAGTTCTTTTAAATGCCTTGCAGATGACAAGAAATCAACTTTGTCTTCTATTCTTCCTATGGTAAGAAGTATGTTTTTCTTTGGCAATTCAAAGCCAACGGAAATCATTGCCTTTAAGAAAGCTTCCTGTAAATTTTCACCAAAACAGGCAACTTCTCCGGTAGAGGCCATTTCAACTCCAAGTACGGGATCGGCTCCGTGAAGCCTTGAAAATGAAAACTGAGGAGCTTTAACGCCTACATAATCAAGATCCAAAGTTTTGTAGTCATCTTTTTTTAATGCCGGATCATTCTTTTTATCAAGCATGGCTTTTGTAGCTATTTCGATAAAGTTATAACCGGTTACCTTTGATGCAAAAGGGAAAGATCTGCTGGCGCGCAAATTACATTCTATAACCTTTACCTCGTTCTTTTTGGCCAGGAATTGGATGTTGAATGGGCCGGAAATATCAAGCTCTTTTGCTATTTTTTGTGCTATTTTCTTAATTTCACGGATAGTTTGTATGTATAGTTTTTGTGCCGGAATTACAATTGTTGCATCTCCGCTGTGAACGCCTGCGTGCTCAATGTGCTCACCTATACTCCAAATAACAAGCTTTCCGTTATATGCCACAGCGTCGATCTCAATTTCTTTTGCGCCTTTTTCGAATTTGCTTATAACTACCGGCGCGTCCGGAGAAATTTCAGCCGCATATTTAAGAAAACTTGTAAGCAGTTCTTCGTTGTGGGCAACTCTCATTGCCGCGCCGGAAAGCACATAAGATGGACGCACCAAGACAGGATATCCAACTTCTTTTGCAAATTTAACGGCGTCCTGAATTTTAACAAGTTCCTTCCATTTTGGCTGGTCTATACCATTTTTATCAAGCATTGCGGAAAACTTATGTCTGTTTTCAGCTCTGTCTATATTGTCCGGATCGGTTCCAAGAACTTTAACTCCGGCTTCTTTTAATTTGGTGGCTATATTGTTTGGAACCTGGCCTCCGGTTGAAAGAATAACACCTGTAGGCTGCTCAATTTCATAAATATCCAGAACCCTTTCAAGTGAAAGTTCATCAAAATAAAGCTTGTTTGAAATATCATAATCGGTTGAAACGGTTTCCGGATTGTAGTTGATCATTATTGTTTCATAACCCTCTTTTTCAACAGTTTTTAGAGCGTTAACACAGCACCAGTCAAACTCAACCGAAGATCCTATGCTGTACGATCCTGAGCCTAAAACGATAACCTTCTTGCCTTTTTTAGGGGTTATATCGTTTTTGTCTCCGTGATAGGTTAGATACAAATAGTTTGTTTTTGCCGGATATTCTGCGGCCATTGTATCTATCTGTTTAACAACCGGATATATACCGTAATTTTTTCTTTGGGTTCTTATTTGGATTTCATTTTTATCCGTTATATTTGCTATCTGCTTATCGGAAAATCCGTCTTTTTTAGCGTTTCTCATAAGTTCCGCAGACATGGGTTTCTTTTTAATTTCCTTTTCCATGTCGATAATATTTTTCAACTTTTCCAAAAACCAATTATCTATTCCGGAAAGTTTGTTTATTTTTTCAACCGACCAATTTTGCTTTAAAGCTTCGGCGACTGCCAGTATTCTTTTTGGCGTAGGGACGGATATTTCTTTGGCAAGATCATTGCTTCTAAGTTCAACTTTATTGTTTGCGGTAAGTCCGTGAAGTCCAATTTGCAGCATTCTTAAACCTTTTTGAAGCACTTCCTCAAAGCTTCTTCCAAGTGACATAATTTCGCCTACCGACTTCATTTCGCTGGTAATTTCATGAGAAACACGTTGAAATTTTTCCAGATCCCATCGCGGCATTTTTAAAGCCAGATAATCAAGTGCCGGTTCAAAGCAGGCAGTTGTTGTTTTTGTAACTGCGTTTTTAAGTTCCGGCAGCGTATACCCAAGTGCCAATTTTGCCGCTACGTGAGCCAAAGGATAGCCTGTTGCTTTTGACGCCAGAGCGGAAGACCTAGAGAGCCTTGCGTTCACTTCAATTACTCGGTAATCCTCCGATTTTGGATCGAGTGCAAACTGAATATTACATTCCCCTATTATTCCAAGATGCCTGATTGTCTTTATAGAAATCTCTCGCAGCTTATGATATTCGCTGTTTGTTAAAGTCTGCGATGGCGCCACAACAATGCTTTCCCCGGTATGTATACCCAGAGGATCAAAATTCTCCATATTTGTAACCGTAATACAGTTATCCGCACAATCCCTTACAACTTCATATTCAATCTCTTTCCATCCTTTTAAATTTTCTTCAACAAGAACCTGAGGGCTGTACGCAAAGGCTTTCTCAAGCATTCCTTTAAGCTGGGTTTTGTCGTCCGCAAAGCCGGATCCTTTTCCGCCAAGTGTAAAAGCCGCCCTAATAATCACCGGGTATCCAATTTTATCAGCCGCTTCCAAGGCCTTTTTCACATTTGTGCAGGCTATGCTTCTAGGCATTTTAACTCCGATTTTTGTAAGCTCTTTGTTAAAAAGTTCACGATCTTCTGTATTTTTTATTGTTTCAACCGGAGTTCCCAAAACTTTAACTCCATATTTTTTAAGTATTCCTTTGTCGAACAAATCAACTCCGCAATTAAGTGCTGTTTGGCCTCCAAAAGCCAGTAATATCCCGTCCGGCCTTTCCTTTTTTATAACTTTTTCCACGAAATACGTATTCACCGGCAAGAAATAAATTTTGTCGGCCAGGCCTTTACTTGTTTGGTTAGTCGCTATATTCGGGTTAACCAAAACCGTTTTTACCTTTTCTTCTTTTAACGCTTTTATAGCCTGTGATCCCGAATAATCAAACTCTCCGGCTTCCCCGATTTTAAGAGCACCGGAACCAAGCACTAAAACTTTTTTTACGGAGATTTTTTTAATCGACATCTTTTTAAAATTATTTATGCAGCAGACGAATCTTCCTGGATCATGCCAAAAGAATTGCCTTCGGTGTCTTTTACAACACAGTTCCATCCTATCCCGGCGATTGGCATCTTTGGCATTAAAATAGTGCCTCCAAGTTGTTCAAGTTTAGTTAATGATTCGTCGATATTATCAACCGAAATATAATTGAGTATCTGTTGTCCCGGGTTTGAGCGCATGAGCATTCCACCGTTAATCCCAGGCTCTTTAAGCATTCCTTTTTCGTCCGTTGGAACGGTTTGTATCATGAAATATTCGGAAAAATTATCTCCGGCGCCAAAGATATTCCACCCAAAAAGTTCACTATAAAATTTTTGCGCGCGCGCCATATTGTCTACCGGAATTTCAAAATGCACGGGGGTATGCGAAGATTTTTTAGGTTCCATAGCTGATTAATTAATTTTTTCTTTAAACATATTATCCTTTTTGTGGGCATTTAACAATTTTTATAATGAGAGTATAATCCGATCCGAATATATTCCGAATATGGATGTTTTAATGCTTCAAATAACGCTTTTGCTTTCACTGGGAATTCTGTTTATCCCCAAGAGTATGCGTTATTATTTTTTACTTTGTCTTCAGCTTATAGTAACTTTTATAACGTCCTACTGGGCATTTGAGGCCTTTGCTTCAACGGAATCAGTAGTCAAAGTTTTGAACTTTCAAATTCTTGGTGAGTATCCAACGTTCGTAATAGATACTCTCTCAGCTTTTTTTATCTTAACGGTAAATTTCACTTCATTGACCAGTCTTTTGTATTCAAAAGGCTATCTTAAGCCGTTTTTGAAAGAAAAAGGAGGACTTGCAATAGCGTGGCATTATTTCAATTTTTTCTGGCTTTTTGTCTCGATGATTTTGGTTTGTATGCTCAGAGAGGGTCTTCTTTTTCTTGTAGCCTGGGAATTAATGACAGTTAGTTCCTTTATGCTGGTTTTATTTGAGTTCGAAAAAAAAGCTGTTATTCAGGCCGGAATTCGATACCTAATACAGATGCACATAGGCGTGCTTTTATTAATTTTCGGGTTCTTGTATGTTCAGTTTAAAACCGGGGCTCCAATAGGTTTTGATAGTATGGAAGCTTATTTCCAAAGTTTCCAAGCATTCCCGATATTTCTTGTTTTCTTTATAGGGTTTGGGATAAAGGCCGGCTTTATACCTCTGCATACTTGGCTTCCTTCGGCCCATCCCGCTGCACCCTCACATGTTTCCGGACTGATGTCCGGCGTAATGATAAAAATGGGGATATATGGACTTTTAAGAACACTTACTTATATTCATTCGGATCTTGTGACTATAGGAATTTTTATTACTTTGGTTTCAATTGTTTCCGGCCTTCTGGGGGTAATTTACGCCATTGTTCAGCATGATATAAAAAGACTGCTCGCATATCACAGTATTGAAAATATCGGAATTATAGGAATAGGAATTGGCCTTGGAGTAATAGGCCTTGCCATACAAAACAATGTTTTGGCGATAATGGGTTTTACGGGAGGTATTTTACATGTTCTAAATCATTCGCTATTTAAATCATTACTCTTTTATTCGGCAGGATCTGTCTATCAAAAAACACATACAAAGCAGATTGAGCATTTGGGAGGGGTTATTAAAACAATGCCTTATACCGCCCTGTTCTTTCTTCTTGCCGCTTTGGCAATATGTGGGTTGCCCCCATTTAACGGCTTTGTTTCGGAGTTTCTTATTTACGCGGGTGCGTTTGGGAATTTAAAAACAGCCACTTTTAATTTTGATTTTCTTTTTCTTGGAGTGATTTTAAGCCTTGCCCTTATTGGAGGATTGGCGATTTTTTGTTTCGTTAAAGTGTTTGGAATTGTGTTTTTGGGAAACGCCAGGACAAAAAATATTTCCGAAGCACATGAAGTTTCCGCCAACATGCTTATGCCTAAATTTTTAATAGGGATTTTAATAGTTGCCATCGGCGTCGCGCCAATATTATTTGTACCATATGCCGTAAAAGCTGCCGGAGTATTTGGGGATATGGGGTCTTTGCCTGCGGAAATCTTTACGAGTTTAAGTTGGACGGGAATCCTTAGCGGCATATTAATCCTTATGGTTCTTGTGATATATGGCATCAAGAAGATTTTTCAAAAAAATAAAGTTATTTCACATAATACCACTTGGGGTTGCGCTTATACCGGAGCTGATGCTGCTCGTCATCAATATACAGCGACATCATTTGCGGATAATCACCTTGAGTTTTTAAAACCGCTTTTTTCGGAAAAGAAAAAGTTCGAGCAATTTACTGAAGATGAAATTTTCCCTTCTAAAAGAGAGTTTTCGTCACATGCTGATGATTTGTTTGAAGAAAAATTGATAAATGCGCCGACGCGTTTTATTGAAAAATTATTTTCAAGTGAAAATTTTCTGCTTCAGAGCGCACAACTTCATCATTATGTATTTTACGCGATATCGTTTTTTGCAATCATATTAATTCTGACCCTTCTTAAAATTATATAGATATGACAGGCATGGCATTATTATTGGCTTTTGTAACGGCATTCTTTATCCCCGGGATAATAGGAGCCGTTAAAGCAAAATCGTGCGGTAGGAAAGCGCCGTCTTTAATACAGCCGATGTTTGATATTTTTCGTCTACTTAAGAAAGGTAGCGTTTACAGCAATTCTACGAGTTTCATTTTTCAAATAGCCCCAATTGTTTATTTTGCGACAATTTTTCTTGGATTATTTTTTCTTCCGTTTGGGGCTGAAAAAGGAATTTTTGGTTTCACTTCGGACTTCATATTTTTGGCCTACCTTCTTGCCATAGGGAAGTTTTTTATGATTTTGAGTGCCATTGATACGGCAAGTCCTTTTGAAGGAATGGGCGCCAATCGGGAAGCCTTTTATTCAATGCTTATAGAGCCGGTCTTCTTTACTATCATGGGATCTTTAGCGCTTGTTGCTCAACCTCCTTCGTTGGGCAATTTATACGCAAATGCAGGTGCGCTTTCCGATACGCCGTATCTTTCTTGGATGATTATCGTTTTCATAATATATATTCTTTTTAATATCGCTCTTGTTGAAAACAGCCGTTTGCCTGTTGATGATCCAAAAACACACCTTGAACTTACAATGGTTCATGAGGTTATGGTTCTTGATAACAGCGGATTTGACCTTGGTCTTATTCAGGCGGCAAATGCTCTTAAATTTGCCCTTTATGGAGGGTTAATAGCTAATTTCTTTCTGTCTCCCGAATTTCATTTGATTACCAATGTGGCAATATTTCTTGGCATGGGAGTATTGTTCGCAATTGCGATTGGACTATCTGAATCTTTCCGCGCAAGAAATAAAATGAAGAAAAACTCGCTTTATATAGTATTGATGTTTTCGTTGGCAGTGCTTATTTTCTTTCTCATTCTTGCAATGAATTCAAAATTTATCTTAACTTAAAATGGAATATCTCTTTATAGTCGGGTACGCAGCTACATTGTTTTACTTCACGGTGACGGACAGAGTGAAGAAGTATCTCATGCTTTTATTTTTCCAGGGATTGATTCTTTCGGGAATAACGTTTTTCCATCTTGCCGGTATGGAATTTACCAATCTGATGTTCATTCTTTTTGAAACGGTGGCCGTTAAAGCGTTTATAATTCCGCTATTTTTGATGAAAATAAGAAAACGAAACAACATAGTTAGGTTAAGCGAAAAAACCATTCCGGCTCATTATTCTTTGGTGGTGGTTTTTGTAGGTATAATTTTAAGTTTTCTTTTGAGTAATACGCTTCAGGACTTGGCATTTATCCACACAAAATATTTTTCAATTGCAATTGCGGCATTTTTTGCGGGGCTATATTTCATTATTATTCATAAAAATGTTTTTATGAATTTGATTGGATATATGATTATTGAAAATGGGGTTTTCCTTCTATCTCTTGCGGTAAGTCAGGAAAAGCCAATCCTTATAGATATAGCCATTTTAATGGACATTCTTGCAGGTGTGATGATTTTGGGCATGTTTATAAATCACATAGGTAACACGTTTAAATCAGCCTCTTCGGAATACTTAACTCAGTTAAAAGAATAAAGCATGTTTTTAAATTATTTTGCATTATCGTTGTTGTTGGGATTTATCACTTTCCTTTCGCGTAGCAGGAAACTAAATTATTTTTTACTTTTTGTTTTTCTTGTACTGCAGGCGCTGATGGTTTCTTTTGTGTATCAAAACATCGGAGTGCATTATTACGATTATTTTTATATAGATTCGATTGGGGTTATTTTCTTCTCACTTTTGTCTCTTATTGTTGCGTTTGATTTTTATCACAGCTACAAACACCTTAAGAAGAATCCACCTGTTGATATACAACATGAAAGCAGATTTTGGGCGGCATTGATTCTTTTTATAACTTCAATTGCCGGAGTATATTTTTCCGATAATCTTGCTGTACTTTGGGTTTTTCTTGAAGCTACAACTCTTTTTGTGGCTATTCTTATTTTATATGAAAGAAATACGTTTTCATTGGAAGCGGCCTGGAAATATCTTTTTATTTCTTCCATAGGGCTGGCGATAGCATTTATGGGTATATTAATATTAAGCGGATTAACGGATGGTAATTTGAATATTTCGGAAATTTGGCAAAATGCCACTACGCTAAATCCGGCCTGGATTAAGATAGTCTTTTTCCTTATTGTTACGGGGTTGAGCGTTAAAATGGAATCCTTCCCGCTTTATCCGGTTTGTGTTGATGCCCTTGGAATTGCTCCTCCGCCGGTTAGCGCCTTAATGACGACAACTTTAATGAATGCCGGGCTGATAGGTGTTTTTAGAATGTTTTCCGTTATTCTTCAAACAGATTCGGCAGAGTGGGCAAAAAGTGTTTTGTTGATAATGGGTATTTTGTCTGTTTTAATAGCTGCTTATAAAATGTCTCACGTAAGATTTTTGGAAAGGCTTTTGGCTTTTTCCAGTCTTGAGCACGTGGGTGTTATTTTGATAGCTTTTTCGTTGGGTGAAGCAGGCCTTGGAATAGCCATAATGTATATGATTTTACATTCATTGATAAAAGCCAGTTTGTTCTTCCAGGCAGACAAAATTAGCTATATTTATCACACTCATAAGCTTCGTAAAATCGGGCATTATTTTGGATACGATCAGTTTGGAGCAATCGTCTTTATGATTGGATTTTTGGGTATTGCCGCCATTCCGCCTTCAGGTCTTTTTATCAGCGAATATTTGCTTATAAAGGCTTTTATAGCTCAGGGAAGCTACGTTGTGGGGATAGGTTTGTTCACATTACTAACTATTATTGTTTATTTTATGGGTCATAATATGATGCATCTTCTTTTTACGGAAGAGCGTGAATGTCCCGTAAAAGTGCTAACAAAACCGAGTACGATGGAAAGCGTTATGCCGTTTGTTTTGCTTTTGATTATGATGTATCTGGCCTTTTTGCAGCCGGAATTCCTTTATAATCTTATTCGGATGGCAGTTCCAATTTCTTAATGCAAAATGATGAATACCCATATTTACGTTGAAAATAATAAAGCGATAGAGATAAAAAAAATCCCGACTTTAAATTATGATGAATTTTATAATATTGCCGTTGAGCTTTTACCAAAGGAAGAGGTTCATTGCGTTAATTATTTTGGGTTTCCTTATGGGGAAAAATTAAAGTTTATATGTGCTTTTGCGGACGACAAAGAACATAAAATCGCACTGCTTTCATACGAGTTTGAAAATAAAAATGTTAAAGATTTGAATCTTAAGTCTTTAACCGAGACTTTCCCTGCAATGCACATATTTGAAAGGGAAATAAATGAAAATTTTGGGATAATGTTCCAGGGTCATCCATGGCTTAAACCAATCCGTTTTCCACATAATCGTTATGATAAAAAATTACAGATATCACAGTATCCGTTTTATCAAATTGAAAGCGAACAGTTGCACGAAGTTGGAGTAGGGCCTATACACGCCGGTGTTATAGAGCCGGGACATTTTAGGTTTATATGCAATGGAGAGAACGTTTTGAGTTTGGAAATTCAGCTTGGCTGGCAGCATAGGGGTATTGAAAATTTATTTTTAAAAAATGAAAACTGGCTTGGAAGAAACCTTTTGGCCGAAAATATTGCCGGTGATACCGCTATTGGACATGCTAGTACATTCGCAAGTGCAATTGAATCTTTGGCCGGAATAAAAATTTCAAAACGACTAAAAATCGAGAGAATGATAGCTTTGGAGTTGGAGCGCATTGCGACTAACACGGGTGATATGTCAGCGCTTTGTACGGATATTGCCTATCAGCTTGGAGCTGCCGTGTTTGGCATCTTGCGTACTCCAATAGTTAATTTTACACAAAGATGGTGTGGAAATCGTCTTGGGAAAGGCATGATAAGAATAGGGGGTACACATTATCCTTTAACGCCGGAACTAAGGCGGGAACTGCATGAAGTCTTGAAAAAATATAAAAAGAAATTTTTGGAAATGGCTCATCAGTGCTACCATCTTGTAAGTTTACAGGACAGGTTCGACGATATCGGCACCTTGACCAAAAAACAGGTTCGGTTAATCGGTGCGGTTGGAATGGCTGCAAGAATGGCCGGATTACCAAGAGATATAAGAAAAAGTCATCCTTCGGGAGGATATGAATTTGTAAATTACGAGCCAATCACGCTTGAAAGTGGTGATGTGTTTGCCCGTTTCTTATTAAGAAGCAAGGAGATACAAGAATCACTAAAATTGATTGAAAATATTATCTCCAATGATTCTGTTTTTGCCGAAACGGACGATATGTTTGAAGTTGATAAACCTTTGACTATTCAAAAAGATTCTTTTGTTTTAAGTCTAACCGAAGGTTGGCGTGGAGAAATATGCCATACCGCTATAACAGATAACAAAGGAGATCTTCTTTTCTATAAGATCAAAGATCCATCTTTGCATAACTGGAAGGCGCTTGAACTTTCGCTTAGAAATCTTGAAATTTCCGATTTCCCGATAAATAACAAAAGCTACAATTTAAGCTATGCCGGGAACGATTTGTAATATTAATTTAACGTAATGATTGAAACTTTAAAAATATTGGCGCATCATGGGATGCAATATATACCTGATGTAAAAGCTGTAAATCTGCCAACGCCATATCGCGGAAGGCCTGTAATCAGCGACGCAAAAGTTGATGAGAATAAATTGGCAAACATGTGTCCGCTTAAGGCTATCGGAAAAAACCCTCTTTCCATAGACCTTGGAAAATGTTCTTTTTGTGGAGAATGCGCCTTTAAATGTCCCGAGAAAATAAAATTTACACAGGACTATAAATTGTCGGCAAGCAGGCGGGAAGATCTTATTATAAAGCCCGGAGAGAATAAATTGTTAAAGGTTAATCCCAAATATGTTCGTGATGAAATTAAAAAAGTTTTTGGAAGATCTATTAAATTAAGGCAAATAAGTGCCGGAGGAGACAATAGCGCAGAACTTGAATTAAACGCTTCCAGCAATGCAAACTTTGACATGGGTAGGTTCGGAATTGAGTTCGTTGCTTCTCCAAGACATGCTGATGGAATAGTAATTACAGGGCCTATAAGTCAAAATATGGCCGAGGCCGTAAAGATATGCTACGACGCCGTTCCCGATCCTAAAATAGTTGTTTTGTGCGGAACGGATGCTATTTCCGGAGGACTATTTGAAAAAAGTCCGGCTGTTAATCGTACATTTTTGGACTCCATTAAAGTGGATCTGTTTATATGCGGAAACCCGCCACACCCGCTTACGATTGTTAACGGAATCTTGCAACTAATTGGAAGATAAATTTTACTGGCGGAGAGGGGGGGATTCGAACCCCCGCGGCGACGTAAGTCACCCTACAAGATTAGCAATCCCGCCTCTTCAGCCACTTGAGTACCTCTCCGCGGTGATTGACCAGGATTTAGTCTACTGACGTAATAACGAAATGTAAAGGCTATCCTTTCATGTAATCACTTATCAAACCGCATGCGTTTTCGAGTGTTTTTTCATCAGGTAAAAACACAATTCTAAAATGACTTGTTCCGGGTTTTTGACCGAATCCGCTTCCATGAACTGTAACAACGCCGGTTTTTTCTATAAGGCCTTCAACCCACTTTTTATCATCTGTTCCGTCTTTAAGGCGAGGGAAGGCATAAAATGCTCCTTTTGGTGCCACGCAGCTTATACCGTCAATTTGATTTAGCAATTTCATTGAAATATCCCGTCTTTTTTCCAGCTTCTGAACAGCCTCTTTTATGTGATCTTGTGGACCTTCGAGCGCAGGTTTTATCGCCCATTGCATTGGATGATTTGCGCATAAACGTGCCCGTGTAAATTTATTTATCGCTTCCGAATATTCTTTGCAAATCTCAGCGGGTCCGCTCAATATCCCCCATCCTATTCTCCATCCCGGAACAAGATAAGATTTTGATAACCCGTTAAAAGTTATAAAACAAATGTCGTCGGCAAGAGATGCGATCGAGATACACTGCCCGCCGTCAAAAATAAGTTTGTCGTAAATTTCATCGCTAAGGATCACCAGGTTGTATTTTCTTGCCAGTTCTATAATCTGCAGCAGAGTTTCTTTTCCGCAGATGGATCCGGTTGGATTATTTGGGTTAATCAAAACTATTCCTCTTGTCTTGTCATTTATTTTCGATTCCATGTCGGCTATATCGGGCTGCCAGTCGTTTTCTTCATCCAACTGATAAGGATTTTCATGCGCTTCCAGTTTGTTTAGAATGGCATTATAAAGCGGATATCCCGGAGAAGGAGTAAGCAAATTCTCCCCCTTATTTAAAAGCGCGGTTAAGCATATATCAATTGCTTCACTTCCGCCGTTTGTAATTATTACATTCTGAATATTCTTTATCCCCTGCTTGTCGGCCTGGTTTTTTATTGCATCTATTGCCTCTTGTATACCCGCTGAATCCGAGTACCCGTTTTCGCCTTTTAACATGGCTTTATAAGTTGCCTCTATCATATGCGGAGGTGTCTTAAAATCGTATTTTAAGGGGTCGCCTATGTTTAACCAAAGCATCTCTTTGCCACTTGCCTTAACCTTTTGTGCGAGGACAACTATGTCTCTAACAGCATATGTTACATTTTCTGTGCGTTTTGAAGGAACTATCGGATAAGTCATTTTTAAAAGTTTAAGTTGCTGAAAATATACCAGTTTGTTTATTGACTTGCCAATATCGCTTTTATGCTCTAGTATACGTGAGCATTCTTTGGCTGTCATGCAAGGTAGTAAATGTGCACAGTTTGCCTGCTGATGGATTGATTACGCTAGAGATTGCATTTATATCTTTTTTTTAAGCACGTACTATGGCTAAAAAATTATTCGTCGGAAGCCTTGACTGGAATACGACAGAAGACGAACTCAAAGCGTTCTTTGGGGACATGGGTGATGTTTCAGAAGCGATCATCATCAGAGACCACCAGGGAAGATCTAAGGGATTCGGATTTGTAAGTTACGATGACGATTCAGCAGCTGAAAAAGCTATTGCTGAACTTGACGGAAAACAACTTGGAAAACGAAATATCGTTGTAAACGAAGCTAGACCAAAAGAGGCTTAGTCCAATTGATCAAATAAATCAAAAGAGCGGAGGATGTGTGCAATTTCCGCTCTTTTTTTAATTGTCTTTTTACACGAGACTATTCGTCGTCTTCGTCATCTTTTTCTACCGGTTTGCCGTTTTCAATGCACTTAATTGCTCTTTTAACTTGATTAACGCGGAGCTGCAGTTCTTTGTGAGTGCTTGGATCGTCCCTGTCGTACCTGTGGCGCAGTCCCTCTCTCAAAGCCAGTTCAAGATTAAGTTCGTTAATACTCATTTTACAAAGTGGCTTGTCGCCGGGAGTCTTTTTGGACTCTTTAGATCTAGCTTTTTCTACCATATTTGAGCGCGGTTATAACACTAAATTTAAAAGTAGACGTATCTGTGGCCTATTTTATAACAATTGTTTTAAACATTGCAATCAATTCTTCTCGTGTTTTGGCATCAGAGTAATGGGCTATAACATAGACGCCGGAATTGCTTCCAAAAGCCGGATCAACTTTAAATAAAAATGTGCCGGCCCCGTCATCAAAATCTTCAAAAAACTCATTATATTCGCTTAAAACACTCACTTTCCCACTTTTAACTTTAACATCTTCTGCATAAACTCCGTTTGTCATTTCGGTCAAAAGGTCATCAATATTTAGGCCTGTTTCTTCTTCAAGGGTGGCAAGAAATTCCTCGTCCATAAAAGCTATGCCATCATTATTGTCGTTTGTGAACAGTGTTATCATGTCGGAAAATGACTCCATAGTATCGTCCTCGGTAAAAGTATCTATCTCCTGGGTATAAAATCCGGAATGCGTGAACGAAACATTTTCGTCGGAATATAAAACCGGCTTTAAAAGTTCTTTTTTGTACAAAAGAGTTCTGTAAAGCATCTCAAAAGCTTCTCCGCGGGTAATCAAGGTTCCGGGATAAAAATTAGCGCTATCGCCATCAATTATTCCATTTTCCTTTGCATACCAAACACTAGGTCCGTACCAGTTTTCAAGTGATACGTCAGTAAAAGGATCACTGTCAATTTCCCAATATTCCGGCATATTAAGCCCCTGAGTTCTAAACAGCATGGCAAGAGACTCAAGGTTATCTATTGAATTTGCAGGCTTAAAAGAGCCATCTTCATACCCTTCAACCCAGCCTTCAGCTTTTGCATAACAAACATATCCCGTGTACCACTCAAGGATTTCAACGTCATCAAAACATCTGTTGTACTCAAAAGTTTCCGGTCTGCCGGCGGCCGATTTAACAAAAATCTTAAGAAGTTCCGCTCTTGTAATTTCTTGATCCGGCCTTATTGTCCCGTCCGAATAGCCATTAACTATACCTTTGTCCATAAGGTACATTATCGCTTCATAATTGGGATGAGAACTGTCCACATCAGAAGCCTGCGCTGCGGAAGTCTGCATGCCCATAAAAAAAGTAACAACGGCTATTAGAGTTAGCCAAACTGGTTTTAGAGACTTCATATGAGCAAATTAAATATTACGCAAAAAGAATAGTCCAAGGGCGACTTTTTGTAAAATTTGTACTACTGCCACTCGGGCATTAAAATCGCGCCCAATTCCTCAAATTTAACTTCTATTTCCTGAGGCCCTGCCGCGTAAGCTGCCACTTGATACGGGAAAAAATGGAATATAAAGCCATTCTCCGTGATATTAAAAGCGCTGAAATTCTTAGAATCAGGTCCGGCACCTTCGTCTATCCAACTATCATCGGCAAATTCGTCCTCATAAAGTTTGTCCTTGATTTTTGGTATCACAGTAGCCGAAATCGCTTCCCAAAACATTGTGTCCGGAGCAAACATGTCTACAAGTAAAAGTTCCTTATCGTTTTTAATGTCATAGTTAAAAACCTCCGTGTATGAATAAGGGTGAGCCGCCCCGCTGTTATATATCGAGCTTTCCAATGAGAGGCTTATGTACTCGTCGGTCAACAAATAAACGGCGTAATCAATCCACAATCCGCTTTTTCCATAGCCGAATTCTTCAATTTCTTCAGCGCTAAGTTCAAGCGAGTCAGCCTCTTCTATAAAAAGCTTTATTTCGCTATCTATTTTTTTCTTGATCTTCTGGTTTATCTCTTCCGTATAGTCGAGTTTTGGGTATTCAATTTTGATTATGTAAGTTCCGGTTTCCTCTTCGTACGTGACAGTTTCCGCAGAGTGCTCCTTTGGAGTTTCAACTATAGGTAAATCGAGAACTGGTTGTTGGCAGCCACTTAAAAGAATAATCGATAAAGCAATAAGCGACATTTTTTTCATATTGAGTTTTTATTAATACTTAGCTGCATTTTATCATAAGTTGACGCGCAATGCTTTTAACGACTAACATAAGCACATGAAAATACTTGTAATCGGATGTGGATATGTGGGGCTTGCTACAGGAACTTGTTTGGCCGAAGCCGGAAACGAGGTTGTTTGTATAGACAAAAATGCGGAAAAAATAGCCGGTCTTCAAAAAGGGGAAATGCCTATTAACGAGCCCGAATTAAAGGATCTTGTTGTTAAGAATTTGGCTGCCGGAAAGCTTGAATTTGGCACGGACATTGTTGATGCCCAGGTTGTAATTTGTGCCGTTGGAACTCCAACAAAAGAAGATGGGCAGGCCGATTTAAGCGATGTTTTTGATGTGGCAAAATCTGTCGGAGAGGCTGTGCTAGGTGATTATATCTTTGTCATGAAATCAACCGTTCCTGTTGGAACAACATTAAAGTGTAGGGAATTTTTAAAAGGTAACGTTGTTTCAAATCCTGAATTTTTAAGGCAGGGAGCTGTTATTCGCGACACAATGAACCCGGACAGAATTGTGATAGGCACGGAAAACAAAGAAGACGCGGAAGTAATGAAATCTCTTTATGCTCCTTTTACGGACGAAAAAAGACCGATGGTTTTTACTGACGTAGCGTCCGCCGAGCTTTCCAAATACGCTGCAAACGCTTTCTTAAGCACAAAAATATCATTTATAAATGAAATGGCCGATCTTTGTGGTGCGACCGGAGCAAACGTAAAAGACGTGTCAAAAGTAATGGGTTTGGATAGCCGGATAGGTCCTGAATTTTTGCGAGCAGGAGTTGGATACGGAGGAGGGTGTCTTGGGAAGGATAACAAGTCTTTGGTTAGTCAGGCTCAAAAAGTCGGCATAAATATGGGGATAATAAAAGCGGTTGAATTAAAAAATGAGAATCAGAAAAATATTGTTATGGAAAAACTAACCGAACATTTTGGTAATTTAGCCGGTTATACAATTTGCATTTTAGGGCTTAGTTTTAAGCCAAAAACAGATGATCTGCGTGACGCACCTTCTATGGAAGCGGTAAAAAAATTACTTGCCGCTGGAGCAAAAATTAAAGTTTACGATCCAGTTGTGTCTTTGGGCAAAGAGAATGTTGTTAAGGCAAGTAGCCTATACGAAGCCGCAAAGGATGCCGACGCGGTTTTGGTTATGACCGAATGGGACGAGTTTTTGAATATTGATTTTGATCAGCTTAAAAATGAAATGAAGGGTGATCTGCTTATTGACGGACGAAATATGTTTGACCCCGCGCTGGTAAAGAAAGCGGGCTTAAAGTATATTGGCGTAGGCGTTTCTTAAAGGGTTTAAATGAATATACTTGTTACCGGAGGGGCCGGTTTTATAGGATTCCATTTGTGCGGGGCTTTGCTTAAAAAAGGTCACAAAGTTATTGCTTTGGATAATTTTCTTACCGGCACAAAAGAGAACGTAGCGGAGCTTTCGCGTGATAAAAACTTCACTTTTATTGAGCATGATGTAACGAATCCTTTTGATTACCCGGTCGATCAAATTTACAACCTCGCCTGTCCGGCTTCACCTGTTCATTATCAAAAAGATCCGGTTAAAACCACGACAACAAATGTTCTTGGGATGATAAATGCGCTTAATATTGCCAAAAAATACGACGCCAAAATATTGCAGGCTTCCACGTCGGAAGTTTATGGTGACCCACTGGAAAGTCCGCAAAAAGAAAGCTACAACGGCAATGTGAACACGCTTGGCCCCCGCGCTTGTTATGATGAAGGAAAGCGCTGTGCCGAAACGCTTTGTATGGACTATTTTAGGCAGTATGGGACAAAGGTTAAAATCGTCAGAATTTTTAATACATATGGTCCGAATATGTATAAAGATGACGGGCGCGTTGTATCAAATTTTATAGTTCAGGCCCTTAAAAACCAAAACATAACGGTTTATGGTGATGGCTCTCAAACCCGAAGTTTCCAGTATATAGACGACTTGATAAGCGGAATGATTCTCATGATGGAAAAGGAAGATTTTACAGGTCCGGTTAATTTGGGAAATCCACACGAAATTTCAATAAATGAGCTCGCAAAAACGATAATCGGATTAACAAATTCGCAGAGCAAAATAACGTACAGAGATCTTCCCAAAGATGATCCAAAAAGACGTTTGCCCGATGTTTCTCTTGCCAAAAAAACCCTTGATTGGGAGCCTAATACTCAACTTGAAGAAGGTCTTAAAAAAACAATAGACTACTTTAGGGCCAAAATTTGATTAGTCAGCTCCATCATTATTTGGAAGTCTTTTTCTTCGCGGTGCTCGTACCCCAAGATATGAAGAACTCCATGAACAAACAAAAATTTAATTTCAGTTAAAGCGTCGTGATCAAGTTTCTTAGCCTGTTTTGTGGCGGTTGGCACGGAAATAAAAATTTCTCCCGCCATGTCATTTCCCGGGAACGAATTTTCTCCCAGATATCCAAGTGAGACAACGTCGGTGGTTTTATCTATTCCTCTGTATTGTTTGTTTATTTCCTTCATGAGCTTGTCGTCTATAAGCGTACATGAGATAAAATATTGTTTGCGTTTATCAAGGGTATCAGGAAAAATCTCTTTAAAATTTTCATTCATTATATTTAGAATTTCTTCAAAAATTCTTCCGGAAACCGGGTCTTTTGTCTCGTTGTAAAATTCAAGATGAAGCATTTTTCTGATATTTATAAAGCATTTGATAGGCCGCTATTCCGTAGGCCGTAGCCACATTTAGCGAGTTTGCTCTTCCGAGCATAGGTATTGAAATTGATAAGTCGACCAAATCCATTACCTCGTCTGAAACGCCGTTTATTTCATGTCCGACTATAAGAGCGGCCGGAAAAGAAAACTGGGCTTCAGCATAATGCCTTGGCGGATCGGTAAGTTCAAGAGCAACAATCTGATATCCTTTTTCTTTTAATTCGCGCACTACCGTTGCGGCATCTTTTCTGTATTCCCAAGGAACCGTATCACACGCTCCAAGTGAAGTTTTTTCGATTTCTTTTCTTGGGGGCATGCCAGTCATTCCGCACAAATAAATTTTTTCCGCTAAAAACCCATCGGAGGTTCTAAACATTGCCCCTACATTATAAAGGCTGCGTATATTGTCCAGGACAGTTACTATTGGGGTTCTCGGAAGAGCCCTAATTTCGTCTACACTTTTTTTGGTTTCCAGAATCTCTTCCGGAGATAATTTTCGTTGATTCATGGCAGCATGTTACCTTACGACACCTTGCTCATCAATAGTTTAAATAGTACAATTCTTTTGTATATTTTAAACCGAATTATATGAAAAGACTTATTTCCTCGTCGATTTTATTAATTGGCATTTTCAGCTTGAGTGGCTGTGGAGAAGAAGCTCAAATTGAAATTTCTGAGGAGCTTGTAACCGAAGCCAATGAATGTGTGGCAATTTGTGAAGAAGCTACCGGGAAATGTGAAACTTTAACCAAAGAAGATTGTCTATCAAGGTGTGAAAAAGCGGATGATGTTAAAAAATCTTGTTTGGAAACTTTTCAAACCTGCCAGGAATTGGCGGTTAATTGTCGTGAGCCTGAGGCAGAAAAGCAACCTGTCGTTGAAAGTGGAAGTCAATGCGTGATGGCGTGCAACAATTATGTAATGCAGTGTATTTCTCTTGTCCCTGGATCTTCAACCGCACTTGAAAAAGATTCTTACGATTCATGTATGGGTGAATGTGCAAAGTGGGATTCTGAAAAAGCCAACTGCATGTCCATTGCTCCAAATTGTCCAAGTATGACGGAACAATGCGGCCTATAAATTAGTACTTGCCAAAATAGGCAAATATATGTATATTAGCATCGACAATAGTCAAACTAATGTCTTTAAGTATGTCAACACAAGCTGAAAAAACATTTACAGTAAGCCGAGAAGAAGCCGCCAAGATAATGAAGTTGTCGACTCGCACTTTGGACAGATATATCAAAGGAAGAAAGCTGTCGAATAAAAATATTGCCGGCAGAATTTTTCTTAATATGGAAGAAGTAAATGATTTTTCAAAGAAGAAAAGAACTCATAGGAATATCAAATATAGACAACCTCAGGTTAAACGTGCGATGGAGTCACAACCAATGCCTGATGTTTTTATAGAATCCGGAGACAGAGACATTTACAGAAATTTATACGAAGAAGTTCAAAGGGATCTTAAAGGATTTCAGCAAAGACTTGAGGGAGCAAATTATAGAGTTGGCCAGCTTGAAGCTCAGCTTAAATCTTCCGTTCCGGTTATTGAACATCAAAAGCTTTTAGTGGGGCATAAAAAGGAGAGATACAACAAAAGAGTTATGTATATCCTTCTTGCCATTATACTTGGAATTCAACCAATTTGGCTTGTACTGGCGTATCTATAATAATCTAAAGACTTAGACCTGTTTCATTTCTATGCGGTCTTTTTCCGAAATCGTGTATTTAAAATCCTGAAAAGTTGCCTTCATTTTTTCAAGGATTCCAAGAGGTCCGGTTAATATTTGATCGAGTGCATCTTTGTCTCCAACTGCTTGAAGCGTGTATGGCGCCTGCAAAATAACGCCATTTATCATTATTTGTCCGTTCGGAAGAGAATCAAACCCTATTGTTGAATCCGTAAGCCGTATACTGTTTATGCTTATAGCTTCGGCTCCGGAGGCTACAAGTTCGTTTGCAAGATCCGTAAACCATACCGCGTTTAAATTGTTCTCAATAACAAGCTCAATTCCCGGCCCCCATATATCAATATCTCCGGCGATTATTTCATTTTTCTTTATTTCGTTATCAATTGTTGCAAAGGATTTAGCCTGATCAGTTAGCTCTGTAAGCTGCTTCTCAAGTGTTTCGATTTCATCTTTCAACTCATCGTTGGATGTTTTTAAAATCTGAATTCTTCTAAAAACGTTTTCGGTACTGTCGCGGCCAATGGATTCAACATAATTTGTAAAATGCTTTGCCTGATTTATAACAAGAAATCCCAGTACAATTCCGGTTATAAGCAGAATTGCAATTTGGCTGTTATATATGTCTTTTTTTCTATGAAACAGTTCCATCGTTTCTTTGAATAAATTTTAATCTGAATTGGCCATTATATATTGGCAGAATTATATATGGTGATTTTTTTATGAAAAATTGTATACCATTTTCATTCACTCTTTTTTGAAGATCGGTTAATACTCCGGGGTCAGACAGTCTCATCAAAAATGATTCATAGTCTCCGACGGCCGAAATCGTAAATGGAGGTGCAAGAGTGGAATTGTTTATGAGTAAGCTGTTGCCTACCGATGTAATTGATGAAGTTGCTATTATTCTCTGATCGTTAATAGCTATTCCTTCAACGTTATTTGCGCGCAAAAGATTAACTATATCTCTAATGTCTGCCGCGTAGACAATCCCCGGCTCGTCGCTTTTAATGGAGGTTCTGTCTATAAACTTGCTGTCATTAAGCTCTATATAAAATCCTTCTCCTTTGATTTCCGAAAGCCCGATTTCTTTTTTTAGCGCGTTAAGTTTCTCAAGATTGGTTGTCTGGCTTATCAAATTATTATCATCAAGGGTTTTATTTATTTCTTCTCGAAGAGAAACTATTCGGCTTTTAAGCTGTGTTTCGTCGTCAACATAAGACTTCACAAGGTCTTCCTGAGCTTCAATTTGATCAAGCGGATAAGAACTCGCGGTTGGAGTTGTGGTTTTAAATTGAGCCATTACCAAAAGCCCAACAAGGATTCCTGTGAATATCGATATTATTTTAATTGACGTGCTCATCAGAAGCGAACGTTAGTGAGACTTAAGTAGGCGTTAATTAAGCAGTCGCATTATACTCAATGGGTCGGAAATTGTCTATTGTCTTATGCGTGTCTAAAGCGTTAAAGTAATGGCGTTAAAAGTATTAAAGAGTCTCGCTAACGCTAGTATTTGATGATTGGATTATTTGATTCAGGTTATGGAGGGCTTACTGTTCTTAAGCCGATTTTAGATAAACTTCCCCAGTACGATTATGTGTATTTGGGTGATAACGCGAGGGCCCCATACGGGATTCGTACGGCCGAAACGGTTCAGCAATACAGTGAGCAGGCCGTAGAATATTTGTTTGATAAAGGCTGTACTTTGATTTTAACCGCGTGTAATACGGTTTCTGCTTTGGCTTTAAGGCATCTTCAACAAAAATATTTAAGGGATAAAAATATTACCGACAAAAAAATTCTTGGAGTTATAAGGCCATTGGCGGAATATGCCGCAAAGAGTACAAAAAATAAGAGAATAAGCGTTGTGGGTACCCGTGGAACCGTAGCTTCAAAAGCATATGACATTGAGCTTAAACATCTCGATAATGATATTCATGTGTTTTCTAAAGCCTGCCCTTTGCTTGTGCCTTTTATAGAGGAACATTGGCATCATAAACCGGAGGCAAAAAAAATTCTTAAGAAATATTTAAGGCCGCTTAAGTCGACAAATAGCGATGTGCTTATTTTGGGTTGTACCCACTATCCTTTAATGTATAGCGATTTTAAAAGATACATGGGAAAGAACGTTGACGTTCTTCATTCCGGAGAAATAGTGGCCGACAGTCTTAAAGATTACTTGGAAAGACATCCCGAAATTGAAAAGTTGATTACCCGCGGTGGAACGCGCAAGTACATAACAACGGATTGTCCGGACGCTTTTAAGGAATTTGGAAACAAAGAATTAAAATTGGCTATCGACACAGTAAAAAAAGAAGCAATATGGTAAGAAAAGCGGCTTTTAAGGCGGCGATAATCGGATATTTATTGATCGTAATAGCTTTTTTTGTCGACGAATATTTTGGCGAATTGGTTGGAGCGATAAGGTTTAAAGAGCTTACGGCGGTTATGCATTTTGTAACCGACTTTGGAGTTATCCTGCTTTTTGCCTTTATAGGAACGGCGGCTTTGGTTGAGAAAAAATACAGATTTGTATTGTTTATGGTTATGTCGGTGCTTATCGCGCTTGAAGTTTCTTTTTTGCTTAAGATGGTTTTTCAAGTTCCGCGCCCATACGTACTTGGTTATGATCAACCTCTGCTTTTGGCTTCCGGATATGCTTTTCCGAGTATGCACACCGCTGTTCTATGTTCGCTTATTCCTTTTCAAAAGTATTTGTTTGGCAAAAAAACACTGCCATTTATTTACCTTTTTTTTGGCGCGATAGTGTTCAGCAGAATGTATCTTGGAGTTCACAGTTTAAGCGATATTATGGCCGGAATGACGGTTGGCCTTGTTTCAACTTATGCAATACTTGCTTTCGAAAAAAAGTATGGATTTATAGAATGGTTCAACGCTCATATTACGGATAAGTTTGAATTAAGAAGGCAGGTAATGCATTTGTGTACCGGAGCGGCCATAGTTCTGCTTTTAAAATTGCAGCTCATGAGTACCCAAATTCTTTTTGCGGCAACTTTTGTCGGTGGAATTTTGGTTCTTTTGGCAAGAAAAATTCAAGTGCCGTTTATCCATGATCTTTTGAAATTTTTTGAAAGACCGCACCATATGGCCAGATTTCCGGGGAGAGGATCTTTTTTCTTAGTCCTTGGGGCTGCCCTTGCAACGCTTATTTTTACTCCTCAAATAGCCATGGCAGCAATTATGATAATGGCGGTTGGCGATTCGGTTACCAACATCGTGGGTAGGCATTTTGGCAAAATATTGAATCCTTTTAACGCCAAAAAAAATATTGAGGGCACGGCTACAGCCATAATTTGCGCTACTCTTGCCGCGCTTTTCTTTGTACCTTTTTGGCCGGCCTTTATTGCCAGCCTTGTTAGTATGGCCATAGAATCAATAGATCTTGGCCTAAAACGCTTCCAAATAGAAATAGACGACAACGTAATGATTCCGCTTGTCGCCGGCGTTGTTATGACTGTGATGATGAGGTGAAATCCGTGCCAAACCTCTACTCCCACTCAATGGTTCCGGGTGGTTTGTTCGTTAGATCGTAAAACACTCCGTCAAACCCTGGGGTTTCGTTTATGCCGTCAACAAGCTCGTCGAGCCATTTCCAGTTCATTCTGTAGAAGTTTGCGGTCATTGCTTCTTCGGACTGAATTGGCCTTAAAACAACGCATTCTCCGCTTCCTTCGTTAAGGCTTAAAGGCAAAAGTACGGTAGGGAACTGCCAAATCTCGCCGTACATTTTATGATATTTTATAAATTGAGTAACTCTGTAATCTGCCTTCTGCAAAAGCTCAATTCTGTCTTTTGTTATATATCCAGGCTTAACTTTTACGTCCATAACTCCGCGAGGGTGAAGCAAAAGCAAAACACGGTTAACCGTATTAAATCTGTTGGTTATATCCGTTGAAATTTCACCCAATAGCTCCCAATCTCTTTTTGTGTCCTTATGAAGCTTGATTAAAAAAGGATGCCTGTATGTGCGCGCGTCTCCTTGTACTCCAACGCTTTTTATAGGTAAAATTTGCCCATTTATATCATATTTTTCATGAAGATAATCATTTATTTCTTTCTCAACCGCTTCATGGTTTTCCGGGTAGTCATCCTTCATCGCGCATAAACACCTAACGCCCAGCCCCGGTCCCGGGAAGGGGTGTCTCTGTACTATTTCTTCAGGCACGCCAAGCTTTTGTCCAACCGTGCGAACTTCATCTTTGTATAGCTGCATCAACGGCTCTATTACTTTACCGGCCTTAATAAGCTGTTCAATTTGCTCAACTCTGTTGTGATGAGTTTTAATTTTGTCCGCGTTTTTTGTTCCGCCCGTTTCAATTGTGTCAGGATAGATTGTTCCCTGTCCCAAAAGCCATTCGTCCGGATTTAACCCCATTGTTTCAACCACATGTTTTTGCACATCTATAAAAGTATCTCCGATTATTTTTCTTTTTTCTTCGGGCTCATAAACATGATCAAGCCTTGAGAAAAACTTCTCGCCTCCGTAATAAAAATGAACATTCTCTATGCCGGCTTTTTTATATGCCTGCTCAACTTCTTCCCTTTCGTGCTGCCTTATAAGTCCGGTATCAACAAAAAGCCCATGTGTTCTTTCGGTGCCAATCGCCTTTTGAATTAATGAATAAGCGACTGTCGAATCAACGCCTCCGCTTATAAGCATGAAAACCTTATTTTCTCCCACTTTTTCGCGTATTGTCCGCATCTCGGTTTCGATAAAAGCATCAAGGCTCCACTCACGTTTTGCGCCGGTAATATTTAAAAAATTATCGATTATCTTCATTCCGTTTTTTGTGTGCGTGACCTCGGGATGGAACTGCACGCCATAAAGTTTTTTCTCAAAATCAGCCACGGCCGCATTAACGCAATTGTCGGTTGATCCTATAATTTCCATGCCTTCCGGAAGCTGCGCCACTTCATCGCCATGGCTCATCCAAACGTTTTCTTCGGCTCCTAGTCCTTCAAAAATACCTTCTTTTTTTGTGATTTTTATGTCCGCCTTGCCGTATTCTTTTACTTTTCCGGGAGAAACTTTTCCTCCCTTTTTATAAACCATTATTTGCAGACCGTAGCAGATTCCAAGGATTGGTATGCCAAGATAAAAAATCTGCGGATCGCATTGAGGAGAATTCTCTTCATAAACGCTTTGTGGTCCGCCTGACAGAATTATGCCTTTATAATCTTTTAAGCTCTCTGCGGGGGTATTACTGTCCAAAATTTCCGAGTATACGTTAAGTCTCCTCACCCTGTTTGCTATAAGGTGAGAGTATTGTCCTCCGAAGTCCAGAACCGCAATTTTATCCATATGTTAATTAATTTTTAAACAAGTGCTCACTAGAGCTCGTCTCTACTAGAATACGAATCTTTATACAAATATACAAACAAAATTATTATCCAGAATGTATAAGCTATTTCACGGGTCCAGTAAAAGGAATCTATAAGGCCGTGAGTCATGACTGCCGCGATTACAAATTGAGCCGGCAAAGACGGATTTAATCTGTATCTTACAAATAAGCCAATTATAAGGGTGAGTATTCCAAGGAATCCAAATACGCCCATGGTTGTCCAGAAGCTCAGGAAAAAATTGTGAGCGTGTGGAGGATAGTTCTCTTCTCCATATTTGTGCCCCAGAACTTCTTCATGATTTTTTGCAAAATAGCTTTGATATTGATTAAACCCTACACCAAGCCAAGTATTGGTGGTTATTATATGCAGGTTCATTTTCATTATATCTCCGCGGCTTGTAACCGAATTATCGAATCTTGTCGTAACTGAACCTTCCATAAGTTTAAACTTGTAAGAATTTTTCTGAACCATATACATCCCGCCTCCAAGCAAAAGCAATATCACAAGCGCTGCAAAGAATTTTTTAATCGGCAAAGCCTTGTAAAGATAAAGGGCGAAAGCAATAAAAAGGCCTGCGTAAGCCCCATAAGACTGGGTTAAGTAGACAATTGTTCCTGATAAAATAAAAGTTAATCCGAAGAAAATAATTTTTGGATGAAACTTCTTTTGGAGAAGCATTTTTATTATTCCGGCAAAAGAAATTACTACGGCCGGTACGGCAAAGAAGGCCGTCCAGTTTGCGCTGGCTACATCAAGAGTCAAAAAATCTATGAATGGCCATACAAGCCTGCCGGTAAAATCCAGAGTGGCTCCCGGGAAGTGGTTTGTAAAAAATTGGAAGAGTGACCCGATGCTAAAAACGCACACCATAGCCAAATAACTGTATACAAAAGGCTTTACGGAGTTTTTGTTTAAAGTGGTCATGCCTATAAAAACAAAAACCAGAGGATAAATAATAAGCTGTTTAAAATACTCAAAAGGAGTGGATAAAATCGGCTCAATTGGTGGCTGAAAATAAATCTGCAAAATACCGGCTCCCAAAAGAAGAAGCGCGGCTATCCAAAGTTCAACCGGTATCTTTTTAAAATTTGCCTTAATTAAACCAGACAAAACGCCTGCCGTAAAAAACACGATCATTATAAGAATGTATCCGTCCATAACCGCAAAAAAATCGAAAAATTGCGGACCTTTTAAGATAGGATCATATGGGAAAAATTGCTGAAAATTGTGTCTATATAGGCTAAAAAGGATCACCCATGGGCTTAAATAAAAAAGCAGTTTGTTTATAAAAGTTGCCCAGTTTTTTATCAAAGCGGCTTTGTTACTGATAAGCTTAAAGTTTTGTCCTTCGAAAGCGCTCCCTGCCAACTTGCTATATTCTCGTGAACATCAAAGGACCTACTTTTAATTTCGGTTCCGGTTGGTGTTTCAATAATAACTGAATATGAATCTCCTGAAGTTCCGGATTGTTTTGGGATATACAGGCTGTAAGTTTCTTGATCGAAAATTGTTTCCGGAAGTTCAACGGTCATTTCTATTGTTTTTCTTTCTCCCGGATTAAGCGAAACTATTGTTCCAACTACAAAATAATCCTCATTGTTTTCGTAATTTACAAAAGTATTCGAGCTTTTTAAGCTTGTTTTTTTCGGGAAATAAAACCGTATATACCCGGTGTATTTTTCAGCTTCCGGAGCCCTGTCGACGTGTTCTATTGTATAGGCTACTTTTCCCATATATTCGCAGTATTTATCGGTTTTTGGATCACACAAATAAAGCCTGTAATTAAGAGCCCTGTATATATATTTATTTATTTGATTTTTCCCGAAATTGGCTTCGATTGCAGCCAAAAAATCACCTTTGAATTCTGTTGGCCATTTGCCGCTCCAATTCTTTTCTGCAAGTTTTTTCTGAAAATTTTTGTTAAAAGAATAAAGCTGAATATGTTTTTCATTAAGATTTTTTACAAACATATCGCTTAGGTCCCGCCACGAAACAAATGACCAGGATGATTTGAAAATAACGCTGCGCCCTATTGCGCGTAAAGTTGTGTCATCGGAATTTTCAAGTTTTTCAAAAATATTCGATGAAGTTATAACCTCGTCCCCGACTTTTACGTTGCCGGTTATATCAATAATATCTTTTAAGACATTTATGTTTAAGCCTATTGCTCCATCAAATTCAACGTCCGGATGAGTAAGTTTGTACATACCCAAGAGGTCATTTACAGTCTTTTCGAAATCAGGATTAAAGTTGGCATCAAAAAAAGTATATCCTTTGTACGATTCATCCCAAAGAAGCTCTTCCATTGGGTATGGAGCGTCAATATATTCATGATTTGTAAGCGCTTCGTCCGGGTTGCTTAACTCTATATCCCCAAAAAGTCCGTTGTTGAAAGTTATCTTACCGTAAGCAATAATTCTTCCTCCGGCAGGCCTTAATTCATTATTGTTTTGCAGAATCACAAGATACGATTTGGATTCAAAAGGCCCTCCCGCAATTGTTAAATAATGCGGTATAAAAAACCTTAATCCGCTTAATGCGGAAAGGACATAAAGAAAAACAAAAAGAACCGCAAAAGCCAGAGTTAGGCCTCCCCGCCTTAGCCATTTTTTTATATTTTCATTTTTCATAACTTACTCTAAAGGCCGCATTAATGGGAACAATACAACATCTTTTAAGTTATCCTGCTGTGTTAAAAGCGCCAATATTCTGTCTATTCCCATACCCCATCCGGCTATCGGAGGGAATCCGTGTTCCATTGCCTGAACAAATTCGTCATCCTTTCCGTGGGCTTCTTCATCTCCTCTTTCCTGGGCCTGAGACTGCTGTTTAAACGCCTTTGCCTGTTCAAGTGGATCTACAAGCTCCGAGTACGCATTTACTATTTCCCAGCCATTTACAATTACCTGGAATCTGTCCACTATTTCCGGATTTTCATCGTTTCTTCTGGCAAGTGGCGAAAGGTCGGTAGGGTGCTGAATTAAGAATAGAGGGCCAACAATATTCGGCCTTGATACCTTCTTATAAAGGTTGTCGATAAGATTTCCGCGTCCAAGTTTTTCCGCATCTTCGATTATTATCTTCTTTGCTTTTATGGCTTTAAGAAGGTCTTTTTCTGTCTTTTGTTCGTTTATATCTATCCCGCAATCACGCTTAATCAAATCTCTCATGCTTATTTTTTCCCATGGAGTTTTAAAATTCACTTTTGTCATTTTCCCTTCTCTGTCGGCGATTTCTATTTCCAAAGTTCCCTTTGTTTTTGTTAAAAGGAACTCAAACATTTCTTCGGTAAACTTCATTAATTTCTCATAATTCCAGTATGCCGCGTAAAATTCGTTCATCGTAAACTCCTGAAGGTGAGACGGATCCATTCCTTCATTTCTAAACACTTTTCCGATTTCAAAAACTCTTTCAAAACCTCCTCCGATAGCTTCCTTTTGATAAGTTTCAATTGCTATTCTAAGGAAAAAATCATGATCAAGCGCCTCATGGTGAGTTACAAAAGGTTTTGCCAAAGCGCCGGAAGCCGATGAAGCCAAAACCGGACATTCAATCTCGCTGAATTCGTTTTTCCAGTAAAACTCGCGAAGATATCTTATGAAATCCGATCTAAACTGAAATCTTTTTTTAACGTCTTCGTTTGTCACAAGATCCAAATATCTTTGTCTGTACTGTGTTTCCTGGTCTTTTAACCCGTGAAATTTCTCAGGAAGAGGCCTAAGAGTCTTGGAAAGAAGGGTATACTCGGTAACAAGCAAAGTAACCTCTCCGTGCTTTGTCTTAAAAAGTTCTCCCTGACATCCAAGGAAATCCGCAACATCTATTTTCTTTAGAAACTTATATGTGTCAGCTCCGACAACATTTTTCATAAAACAAATCTGGATTCGGCCCGAATTATCCTGAATCTGCCCAAAACTAATGTTCCCATGATCTCTAAAAGCCACAAGTCTGCCGCAAATTTTTATTTCGGCATTTGGTTTTGCCATTATTTCTTCGGTTTCTCTAACGCCTTTTTCTTCACCAAGATTCTTGGCTTCAACAGCTTTGTGAGTTCTTTCATAGCTGTCCGGATAAGGGTTTATCCCCATTTCCCTTATTGCTTTGAGCTTATCAAGCCGGTCATTATATTCATTTGACGCGTCTTTAATTTGAATTTCTTCATTCATGGTAAAAGGCTATTAATTCGTTAAATACTGTACAATAAATAAGCCTATTCTAAAAGAGGAATTAAACCTCCATTGCGTATTCCTCGGCTTTTCTTTGTTTGTCCAGACTGACAAATTTCATCTGTTCTTTTTTAAAGCCAAGTTCAATTCTTCCGGTAGGTCCGTTTCTGTGCTTTCTAATATAGATATCGGTAATTCCGGCTCTGTCGGAATCTTCTTCGTAATAATCTTCACGATAAAGCATCATTACAACGTCAGCATCTTGCTCAATGGCTCCGGATTCACGAAGATCGGATAACTGTGGCACTTTACTAGGTCTAAGCTCCACGGCGCGTGATAGCTGAGAAAGAGCGATAACCGGGATTCTAAGCTCTCTGGCAAGTCCTTTTAATGCTCTCGATATATCGGAAATTTCCTGTACGCGGTTAGACATATTACCTGAAGATTTCCCGTTAGACATAAGTTGAAGATAGTCGACAATCAGCATATCAAGGCCGTTTTCCATCTGTAGTCTGCGTGCTTTCGATTTAAGTTCCGTTATGGATCCTCCGATTGAATCATCTATATAAAACTTCATTGAATTTAACTCATCCATAATTCCGCCGATTCTTCCAAAGTCCTCGTCTGTAAGTTTTCCGGTTCTCATTTTCCAGGAATCAACCCCAAGAAGAGAACAGAACATACGTTCCACAAGCTGCTCTTTTGACATTTCAAGTGAAATCATTCCAACAGATTTATTATTACGTGCCACATTTTGCGCTATATTAAGAGCAAAAGCGGTTTTTCCCATTGAAGGTCGTGCGGCAATAATTACCAAATCCGAAGGCTGCATGCCCGATAACAGGTTATCAAGGTCCCTAAATCCTGTTGGAATTCCTCTATATTTTTCTTTGCTGTCAGGATCATGTAAATCGGCAAGTTTTTCGTAAGTTTGGCTCAAAACGTCTTTAACGTGAACAAACCTATCTTTAATAAATGTCTGAGATACACTAAATAAAGCCTTTTCAGCCTCTTCCAAAAGATCTTCTATTTCCTCTGTTTCCTTGTATCCAAGCCCCACAATCGTGTCACCGGCTTTTAAAAGTTTTCTTAAAATAGCTTTTTGCTTAACAATGGTTCCATACTGGAAAATATGTGAAGCTGTAGGGACTTCCGAGGTTAGATCGGCTATATAAGAAGCTCCTCCGATCATATCAAGCTCCTTTTTGTCTTCCAAAAGAGACGTGACCGTAAGTACATCAATTGGCTGTCTCTTCTCAAAAAGTTCGATTATTGTCCTGTAAATCGAAGCATGTTTTTCATGATAAAAGTCCTCTGCGGTTACCAAATCGGCAATTTTAATAATTGCATCCTTGTCTATAAGCAGCGCTCCAAGCGTTGACTTTTCGGCCTCCAAACTGTGTGGAGGAACGTGTGACATGTCTTGATTGTTGCCCATGTTCAATCAATGGAAATAAAAGGATTTTTATCATACGCTCAAAAATAAAAATTTCAAAATATTTTTATGTTTTGTTTATCTTTGTATGCTAGGCTGGCTCTATGAAGCGAATAATAGGAAAAAAAGGCGAGGATTATGCTGCGATGTTTTTGCAAAAAAACGGATATCGCGTAATTCATCAAAATTTGTATACGCGCTATGGCGAAATTGACATCGTGGCGCACAAAAATAGTACTCTTGTTTTTGTTGAAGTTAAAACCCGCAAGAGTCTTGCTTGCGGGCATCCGGAAGATTCATTTACGGTTTATAAATACAGACTTTTGCTTAAATCGGCCTGGCAATATGTTTACAGGTCAAAATATCGCGGACTTTGGCGGGTTGATTTGATCGCCATTATTATGAATTCCTTTGATGAAGTTGAGGATATAAGGCATTATAGTAATGTTAATTTTTAAGGTGAATTTTTTATGGAAATGACAATGGATAAAAATAGACTTTTGGGCTTTGCAATTTTGGTATTAATACCCTTGATTGGGGCTTTTTACGCGATTTGGCTTTTCTTTTTTAACAACGGACAGATTATAGTTGAGGGGGTTCCTCCTTTTTCACTTTCCATAAACGGCCAAGATTACACTTGTCTTGAAATGCAGTGTTCATATTCGTTTAGGGCAAGGGAGTATTCATATACAATTTCAAAAGAAGGATACACCGACGAGTCCGGTTCCGTTTCTATCCAGCGTGGCAAAATAGTGCTTGTTTCTTACGATGCTGTTTTTGAGGCAAAGCCTTTAACAGGGGTTGATTACCCAAAAATAAGTTTGCCGGTTGGCTATTCAAAATACGACGACAAGCTTTTGGACGTGTCGCTTTTTCATATGATTCAGGATGGGTATTTATTGCAGAAAATGCCGAAGCAAATAAACAATATTGAGTTTTCTCCTTCCGGGAATGGTGCTATTTTATTTGAAGATGAAGCCGTTTCTTACTATAAAACCGATACGTTTGAACAAAGCCCGATTGAAATTTTAAAAGATGCTTATTCGGTTGCTTGGAATAATGTTGAGGGAGCCATTTACTCAATTGCGTACGATGATGCTTCAAAAAAAGACGCTCTTCTAAGGGTTGATTTGTCTACCGGGGTGGCCGAAAAAAATGTTTATTTTTTAAGAAATGTCGACAAATATTCACTGTCTGTTTCCAAAGACGAGAAGTATCTTGCGCTTACGGATACCACTTCGGATCTTCATATTTTGTACGCCATAAACATGGAGGACAAGTCGCGCACAAATGTTTTTGAAGGATACGCAATTCAAAAAGGCCAATGGTCCGATGACGGGAATTACTATATTTTTAGCGGGAAAGCGGATAAAGAGTCCGCGCCTGTTCTTTGGCTTATGGACGCGCAAAACAAAAAAGTTGAAATGCTTAATTTTAATGCATTCCCAAGGCTTATTACTTCGGCACCGGGCGGTAAATTTTATTTTGTTTCCACCGAGAAATATTCATTAAGCGGTTCCACAAGACCATATTTTTCCGATTTTAAAGACGACGAAACTTTAACCGTTGATGATCTGGTTGAACAAAGTTTAATAAGTCTGCATGTGTTTGATTTGCAGGATAAGCAAACCTATTTGGTTCTCGAATTATCAAATGTTATTCCCGGAGTGCCGGAAAAAATTGAAGCAAATGATTCCGGAGCAATTATAAGAATGCTTGTTGGTGAGCAATATTTTGATGTGAAGGTTGCAGAATAATTTAGGAAAAATTTAGAAAAATTTTAATTTGTCATGCTTTAATTAGGGCACTGTAAATTTTTCTCATGCAACTTTTTTCCGCCGCTATTGATGGCTTACATTTAACACTTACTCGCATAGAGGCCGATGTCGCTCATGGGCTTCCGGCTTGTTCGATAGTCGGACTTGGAGATGCTTCAATTAAGGAAGCAAGGGAGAGAGTGAGGCCGGCAATAAAAAGAACCGGATATACGTATCCTTTAAGGAGAATGGTTATAAATCTTTCCCCTGCGCACATAAAAAAACACGGTTCGCTTTTTGATCTTCCAATAGCTTTAAGTATACTTCAGGCTTCCGGCCAAATTCAGGAAATTAAGTTTGATAAAATATTTTGTATTGGGGAACTTACCCTCGACGGAGGGCTTAGGGCCGTGCCGGGTGCTTTTGCTTTGGTGAATTTTGCCAAACAAAGTGGCTTTAAAGATATTGTTATTCCGTTTGATAATTTTGACGAAGCCTCTTTTATAGGGGGGATAAAAATCCATCCCGCAAAAACTTTAAAGGAAGCTATACAAATTTTGTATGGCGCCGGTGATTTGCATAAGTGTGAAGCAAAAATACCTGTGAGGAAAAAATTTTCCGGAATAGACATGGATGAAATATATGGGCATCAGGTTCAGAAAAGAGCGCTTGAAATAGCCATTTCCGGTCGACACCACATTGCTCTAATAGGGTCTCCGGGGACAGGGAAGACAATGCTTGCAAAGGCTGCGGCCGGTATAATGCCTAACCTGGATTTGGATGAATCTCTTGAAGTTAGTATGATTTACTCTCTTGCAAATAAAGCCGAAGCAAACTCGTTGCCAATGCGCTTTAGACCTTTTAGGCATGTCCACCATTCAACTTCCGCGATAACTTTAATTGGGGGTGGTTACCCGGTTAAGGTGGGCCAGGCTACTCTTGCCCATAAGGGAATTCTTTTCCTTGATGAGTTTGCTGAATTTTCTCACGGCCAGCTTGAAAGTTTACGCGAGCCGCTTCAGGAAGGTTTAATAAGACTTGGAAGGCACGGTGAAACCAGAATTCTCCCTGCGGATTTCCAGCTTATTGCCGCGATGAATCCTTGTCCATGCGGTTATTACGGCGATACCGGAAAAAATTGTTTGTGCACGCCTTACCAAATTAAGACTTTTTATAAAAGACTTTCCGGCCCCATAGTCGACAGAATTGACATGGCCATTGATGTCCCACGCATAAAGACAAGGCAATTGGGCTTGGATCAAACCAACGAAAAGTCTTATGTAATTCGCAAGCGTGTGGAAAAAGCCTGGCTCCTTCAGCAAAAAAGAGGTTTAAAGAACAGTTCCATTCAATTAAAAGATGTCGACAAATTGATTTTTCTTAGCATGGAAGCCAAAAATTTCTTAAAGCTGGTAAACGAAAAAATGGATTTATCGCCAAGATCTTATTTGAGCGTAATAAGAATTGCGCGGACAATTGCCGATCTGGAAGACTGTGTGGAAATAGGAAAAAACCACGTGGCCGAAGCCGTGCAGTACAAAAAGTCCTTTATTTATTAGGTACTGAGTACATGCAATGTACCGAGTAAGTGCCACTTACCTAGTAACTTTCCGTATAAGGATCCTTTAAAAATCCGGCCTCTTTTTCTTTTTCAAGCGCTATATTATGGCCTATCCAATATATTTTACCTTTTTTCATTTCATGGAATTCGGTGATTTCATGAAGCACTGTTGAGTTAAAACAGTTTTCGGAAAGAGCGCGGTCCTTTCTCACCTTTTTACACTCGCAGCCTTTTTGATGATGTGTGTCCACCCATATTTCGTCCAAAGGTATAAATTCATGAACATATCCATGTCCGCCATGGCCAAAAACAACACTGATATTGTTTCTAAGCCATTCGCCATCAACTTTGTATATCTTAAATCCATCCTGCTTGCGAATGTATTTTTTCCACGCACCACTTAACTTAAAAGATTTATCTTTTTTCTTTCCCCTACTTTGAATGTTGCCTTCCAGCTCGGTCCAAAGCTTATCACGTTTATCTTTTGGAATTTTATTTGTCATATTATTTTTTTCTCCAGCCAACTATGGTTACGTAATCTCCTACAATTGGGTATCTATCCAAAGAATACTGTGGAATATTTTTTGAATTTAAAGTTATTGCGTAAGGATTTGTAATTTCAAAATTGAATCTTGCCCCGGCCTGCGCCTCAGGTGATATATCAAGTTTTATTGTGTACTCTTTATTAACTCCCGGTTTTAATATTGAAGTGAAATTTTTAAAACTAAACACGCCTTCCTTAATTCTGCTTGTGGCTATTTTGTTTTCTCCTTCAAAGAGTTTGGCTACTACAAACATTTTTTCGTCTACTTCCCCCTGAAGGGTTAACTGAAGTCTTTCAAAGAGCAGGATGTCTTTATATGACTCTATCGATAGAGCAAAAATCGGTACGTCGGTTTCTCCGGGAGCAATGTAGTATCCGCCTTTTTCGCTGTAAATAGGCTTTATGGCAAAATCCGAAGACAGTTTAAATGCTTCCTGTGCCATTGAGTCGTGACCGCTGATATTAGCTTTTACTATATCCGGATTAAATTTTGCTTCAACAAATGCCTGAATTGAAAAAGCCGTTAAGGTAAGCCAAAGAATAATAAGAATATTCCAGGTTTTGTTCTCAAAACCCTTCGCATTCTGTACCTGTTTTTTTGCCAACTCTTTAAGCTTCGCCATCTTCTTTTAAAGGTAACTGTTTTATTATAACCACATCTCCGCCGGCCGCTTCAAGTGCTTTCATAAAAATATCATAGCTGTAGCTAAAATCTTTTCCCCTGCGTGTTCCAACATCATTCGTTATTATTTTGTCAGGTGTGTACCCGATAATTGTGAGCATGTGATAGCCCGGATATGGGTAATAAGGGTTTTTTAAGATATCTCCCATTATCGGAACAATAATTGGATATCCCATCGAAACAGCCTTTTTTATATCGGTAATTGTCGCGTCGTATATTATTTCAATATTTTCAAGCGGGTAGTCGTAATATCCGTTTATCAAACTTTTCATATCGTTTGCATATACATCTTTATGTTCGCCGAAATTCTTTTTTTGCCACTCTATCATGTCCAGAATTGTGGCATTTGAATCCTCCGGTTTTGGGTCTTTTACGCCTTCGAGATAGTATCTAACCTGCAATAAAGCGGCTTCTTCGCAGCTTTCTTCATGATAAACCCAGTTTGCCTCGGTTTGAAAAGGCGCTTGGCATACAAACGGAACTTCAAGATAAGCGTTTTCAAGAATTGTTACAGGCGTTTCAAAGGCTTCATTTATCTCTTTTATTTCTTCCGGTAATTTTTGAAAATTTTCTATTGTTTGATCAAGTATGCCTCCTTCAATTATTTGAGCCATAACGTTCTGATTTTCTTCCTCTATGGCCATTCTTTCCAGGTATGCCATAAGCTTTGGATAGCCGATAAAACCGGCTCCAAGGGTAATGCCGATTGCCGCAAAAAGAACATATACTTTCCATGTTTTCTTTTCGGTTTGAAACGGTCTTTGATAATTATGCACGTTTGAAAAAATTAAGTTCCGGACAGCGAAGAATATAAGCAACTAACAGGTATAAACAGGCTCCAACTATAACGCGAATCAGTTGAAGCGTCAAAAAGGATGTTGATAAAAATTGAGGGATGATTATAACGGCCGCGCCCATAATTGCCGATGCCGCAGATATCTTTAAAAATTTAATGATAAAACTCTTTGTGTCAAAGTGGGAAATCCTTTTTCTTATAAAGATCATAAGAAGAAAAAGCTGAATTGATGATCCTATTAAAAAGGCGATAGGTAGGGCCACAACGCCTATAATTTTTGCAAGAATTATACAGGCAACTATGTTGCTTCCGTATCCGGCAATGGCGAAAATCATAGGAATAATAGTGTTTTTGTAGGCGTAGTATCCTCGCGCAAAAAGATGCACAAGGCTTTCAACCGGAATTGAAAATGTGAAAAAGAAAAGAACACTTGCCGTAAGCGTCACGGCGGCCTGATCAAATACACCTCCCTTTAAAATAATTTCTATAATTTCCCTGCTTAAAAGGAGCATCCCAAGACTTCCCGGTATTACAAAAAATAAAATTTTCTCCAGCGTAATCTGAAAATCTTCAGAGAACTTTTTACTTGCCTCGTTATGTGCGTGATCGCTTAAGAACGGAAATATGGCTGTGGCAAAAGCAATTCCAAAAAGACTAACCGGAAAACTTTGCAAATTTCTGGCGTAGTTATAAGCGGCAACACTTCCTTCCCCAAGGCTATAGGCGACAATTGTGTACACGATTATCATCGCCTGCCAGCTTAAAAGTCCGACAGTTTTTGGAATCATCAGCCAAAAAATTTTCTTTACACCCGCGTGTCTTAAAGAAAGCGTAGGCCTGAATTTATATTTAACAGTGAGTATATTTAGAATTCGTACTGCTAGATGAAAAAAGGCTCCGATAATTGCTCCAACTGCCGCGGAATAAATGCCCAGTTTTTCGTGCAGGATTATTACCCCAAAAATTATGCCAAGGTTGTACAAAAATCCGGAAAGCGCATAAGCAAGGAAATTCTTGTGAGTAATTAAAATACTTCCAAGGGCATTGCTAACGGCAAAAAGAATCGGTGAAACAAGAAGAATCCTTGTCATTGTGATTATAAGCTCATGTTCATTTGCTGGTGTGCTGGAGAAGATTGCCGGAATTATATAAGGAGCAATAATAAAAACCACCACTCCGACAAAGCCAAGAATTAGTGTTCCAAAAGTGATAATTGTATTCGCAACGTCTTCCGCCTGCCTTTGGTCCTCTTTAAGATAACTTGTGAAAACGGGTATGAATGCAACGGAAAGTGCTCCCGCGATAAACATGTTAAACATGAAATCCGGAATGATAAATGACGCGTTAAAGGCATCGGTTAGATGTGTCGCGCCAAAGGTATGAGACAGCGTGCGGTCCCTAAGAAGTCCGGCAACATAGCTCAACACTGATGCCATCATTAAAAGAAATGCGGCCTGTCCCGATTTTTGAGAGCGAAATATTTTGCTTAGCATGCTCGCATTCTATATAAACTCTATGGTAATTGGCAATTGCTTCCGGAAATAGGAATAAGAAAATTCTTATTCTAGTTTGGAGGCTTAAAGTAGAATAAGAATATAAATCTTTTATTAAGAAATTTACACAAAAATGTGCAAAAATTAAGAATTTTGCAGAAAAATTGCAAAAATACTTGCTTTTTGCAACAAATTCTGTAAAATTATGTTAGAAACAATTATTATAAATAACATGATTAAAAACTTTATCTTTCAAAACTTTTTGTCATTTAAGGAGGAGACTGTTTTTACAATGGAGCGTCAAAAAAATGATGCTTCCCATAAAGAATCCTTTTTTAAGACAAGCGAGGGCGATTTATTAAGGAGTGCAATCGTCTATGGAGCGAACGCTTCTGGAAAATCTAATTTCTCCAAGGCTCTGGTATTTTTTCAACGATTTGTGACCGAAGGGTTGAAGCTTTCGTTGGCGAACAGTCCTATTCAAACCGTTCCATTCCTTTTGGATGTAAATACTCAAAGTATGCCTTCTTGTTTTGAGGTAGAACTTTTAATTGGTGAAATAAGATATGTGTATGGGTTTGAGGTTACTCAAGATCGTGTGCATAGAGAGTGGTTGCATCAGTATCCAAACAAGAAAGTACTTTTTGATAGAAATGGCACAATTGAAACAAGTCAGCGGAATTTAAAAGAAGCAACTAGCGATTTGAAGGAAAAAACAAGGTCGAACGTTTTGTTTTTAACGGTTCTTGCCAGTTATAACGGTGAGGTTTCCAATAAAATCGTAGATGAGATTAAAAAAATAACAGTATTCCCGGCAGATCAGAAAGATTTAATGCTTGAGTATTCCTTTCAGGTTTATCCAAGGTATAAAGATAAAATAGATCGTATGATTTTCGAATCGGATGTAGGAATTAAGGCCTTTAAGATAGCCCAGAAGGAGGTTACAAAAGATGAATTTGTTCCACCAGTTTTTCCTGAGCAGGTTAGAGAATTCTTGACTGCTGGGAAAAATAAGTTCGTTCACAGGCAGGTTTCTACAGTCCATACTATGTATGATTCAAAAGGAACAGAAGTTAAAGATGTTGAATTTGATTTCTTTGCTCAGGAATCTGAGGGAACAAAAAGAATTTTTGGACTTGCGGGTATTATTGCCGAGGCTTTGGATAAAGGAAATGTTTTGATGATTGATGAATTAAGCGCAAGTCTTCATCCTTTCCTTTGTCGTTATATTTTAAAACTATTCAATTCAAAAAAGGAAAATCCAAAAAATGCCCAGTTGATTTTTACGACACACGATGTGAGTTTATTGGATAGTGAAATACTTCGAAGAGATCAGATTTGGTTTTCTGAAAAAGATAGATACGGCTCATCAAAATTATTTTCTTTAGCAGAAATTGGAGAAAGAAAAGATTTAAACTATGGAAAACGTTATTTTGAAGGCAGATATGGAGCTTTGCCGTACATAAATTCTTTAGAAGGTATTGATCAACTTTAAGCATGGAAAAAATTATAATGAAACCCCGCATATTTATTTTGTCTAATGGTGAGCTTGCAGAGCCACAATATTTTCATGATTTTAAGCGACATTTGAAGGCCAATAATATCAGAGTGATTGAATACAAGCGGTTTCGAGGCAAAGCCCCATGGGAGTTTATAGATGAGGCGGTAAAATGTAAGCATGGGTTTGAGAGAAGTGGTAAATTTATTGAATTGGATGGTGATCAATTTTGGTGTGTTTTTGATGTTGATGATTATTGGGCACAAAATCAAAAGCGTTTTAAGGAAGCTTGCGTGATTGCAAAAAGAGCTGGTATTCGATTAGCGTGGAGCAACGAGTGTTTTGAATTGTGGTTTTTATGCCATTTTGGACAGTTTAGTTCAGCCGTTCCGAGAAAAGATTATCATAAAAAGTTGAGTCAATATTTTAAAGAAAATGGGTTGGGGGTATATAAAAAGAATATGGAAAATATGTTTAGATTTCTTTTGTCTTTTCAAAGCGCCGGTATTAACAATGCAAGAAGAATTTATTCAAAGGATAAAATTGATAAAAATCCTTCTTCGGCTGTATTTTTACTGGTGGAGGAAATGAATAACTTAGCTAAATAAATATGTCTAAAACCGAATCGCAAACACGACAGCAAATTATTGACGAACGCCTAAAAAAAGCCGGGTGGGATGTGAACGACCCTTCGCAGGTTACCGCCGAACTTGATATTTGGGTTGGTCTTCCGGAAGGCGTAAAAGAGCCAATGCATGAACATCAGGGTCATCAATATGCGGATTATGTTTTGCTTGGTCCGGATGGATATCCTTTGGCGGTTGTTGAAGCAAAGAAGACCGCGAAAGATGCACGTGTGGGGCAGGAACAGGCGCGCCAATATGCCGAGAATATTTCCAAGAACGCCAAGCGTGAGATCCCTTTTGTATTTTATACCAATGGTCACGATATTTATTTTTGGGATACGGAAAAGTATCCGCCTCGCAAAGTTTATGGCTTTCCGACCAGAAAGGACTTGGAACGTTTAAGGTTTTTGAGGCAATCGGAAAAACCACTTTCGCAGGAGTTGATTAGTCGCGAGATTTCCGGTCGCCCTTACCAAATTGAAGCGATTCGTACGGTTTTGGAAGGTGTTGAAAAAGCCAAGCGTAAATTTTTGTTGGTGATGGCAACAGGTACCGGAAAGACCAGAACTCTTATTTCACTCGTGGATGTTTTGATGCGAACTAACAGAGTACAGAGGGTTCTTTTTCTCGTTGATCGCATCGCTCTGCGCAATCAGGCCTTGGATGCGTTTAAAGAATTTTTGCCAAATGCGCCAATTTGGCCAAAGGAAGGTGAAAAGAAAATCACCACCGATAGGCGCGTGTATGCAGTTACTTACCAGACTATGCTGGGCATCATTGAAGATAAAAATTGCCCACTCAGTCCTCACTTTTTTGATTTGATTGTGGCTGATGAAAGCCATCGATCGGTTTATAACGTTTATCGAAATATCTTGGATTATTTTGATGCCGTGCAGGTTGGACTCACGGCAACGCCGAAAGATGCGCTTGAACATAACACTTTTGGACTTTTTAGTTGTGAAGATGGAATGCCTGATTATGCCTATTCGTATGAAGAAGCTATAAATCACAATCCCCCTTTTCTTTGCGATTTTGAAGTTCTTAGTCTCCGAACCAAATTTCAAAAAGAAGGAATTCATAAACAAAATATTTCGTTTGAAGAGCAAAAAAAGCTTTTAGCCGATGGCAAGGAGCCGGAAGAAATCAAATACGAAGGCACGGATTTGGAAAAGAAGGTGACGAACAAGGGTACGAACGCGTTGATTGTGCAGGAGTTTATGGAGGAATGCATTAAGGATGAAAGCGGTACTTTGCCCGGTAAAACAATATTTTTTGCCATGACTATGAAGCATGCGCGCAGATTAGAGGAAGTGTTTAACGATTTTTACCCCGAACATAAAGGGCAACTTGCAAAAGTAATTGTTTCGGATGATTCGCGCGTGTATGGAAACGGAGGCCTTTTGGATCAGTTTACGAACAGCGATATGCCGCGCATTGCCATCAGCGTGGACATGCTGGATACGGGCATTGATGTGCGCGAAATCACCAATCTGGTTTTTGCCAAGCCGGTGTTTTCTTATACGAAATTTTGGCAGATGATCGGGCGTGGTACGCGTTTACTTGACGCTATAAAGAAAAAACCGTGGTGTACCAAGAAGGATAAATTTTTGATTATCGATTGTTGGAATAATTTTGAATATTTCCAGATGAATCCAAAGGGCAAGGAAGACAGGCCAACCAAGCCGATGCCCGTAAGGTTGTTCGAAACAAAGTTGTTAAAATATGAACTGGCTAAAGGCATGAATGAGGAGATTTTGATGAATAAAATGATTTTCCAGATCCGACGGGATATCGTAAAACTGCCTGAAAACAATGTAGTAGTCTTAGATTCAAAAAATAAATTGGAGCGGTTGGATGAACGTTTTTGGAGAGATATCGATGAGGATAAAATGGAAATTTTAAAAAAAGAAGTTGCTCCGTTAATGAGAACACGTACGGGCGAAGACTTTGAAGCAATGAGTTTTGAAATCAATGTTTTGAACTTTTCCATAGCCAATTTGCAGGAATTTCCGAAGAAGGACAAGAAGCTTGAAATGCTGGCGAATGTGATTGTCGAAAAGGTTTCGGATTTGCCTCTTGAGGTAAACACCGTTGCTAAAGAAAAGGAACTGATTGAGGCTGTTTTGAATAACGGCTATGTGCAAAAAGCAGATGAAGAAGATCTTGAAGTTTTAATAATACGCCTTGCTCCTTTGATGCGCTTCCGCGAAGAAGGAATAAGTCCGGATCAGGATTCACTCAATCTTAAAGATGTAACGGTAGAAAAGCAGTATATTGAGTTTGGCCCGCACAATGAGCGTTTAACAATTCAAAAATATCGTGAAAAAGTGGAAGAGTTGATCAAAAAATTGGCTGAAGAAAACGAAGTTTTGCAGAAGATAAAAGAAGGTGAAAAACTTGATTCCGATGATTTGGAAAAATTGGCAAACACCTTAATGCAGTATGAACCGTACCCAACGGAAAAGAATCTGCAAAAGGCTTATGATGCCAGGCAGGTGCGCTTTATCGACTTGATTAAATACATTATGGGTATTGGAGATTTGGTAACTTTTTCTGACAAAGTTTCGGCAGCTTTCGCTGAATATATTGTCACTCATAACACTTTAACGGCCAAGCAGATCCAGTTTTTGCAGACATTGCAGACCTTTATAATCGAAAATGGACGATTAGAGAAAAAAGACCTGGTAAACGAACCCTTTACGCGCATTCATAAGCTCGGAATTCGAGGATTATTTAATCCTCATGAACAAGAGGAACTTCTGGAATTTACTAACCAATTATTAACGAATGCTTAACGCAACACTTAAATCCGATATTCAACGACTTTGGGATAAATTTTGGAGCGGAGGTATTAGTAATCCACTTACGGCAATTGAGCAGATCTCATATCTGCTTTTCATGAAGCGTATTGATGAACTGGATCTCAAAAAAACGCAAGATGCGCAGTGGACCGGGGAAACCTATCTTTCATTTTTTGAAGGTGACTTTACCTCTCCGGTAGACAATCAAACAGTGCCAAAACAGGAGCTTCGTTGGAGCCATTTTAAGCATTTGGAAGGTGGTGAAATGCTCATGCATATTCAGATTAAAGTATTTCCGTTTTTAAAGACTTTGGGCGCGCATGAAAGCCCTTTCGCCAAGCATATGACAAACGCTGTTTTTATTATTGCCAAGCCCTCTTTACTGGTTGAAGCGATTAACATCATTGATAATATTTTTGAGGAAATTACCAAGCAACAATCGGAAGGCCAGGGCTTTCAGGACACGCAGGGAGATTTGTACGAATATTTGCTTTCGGAAATTACCAGCGCTGGCAAACTTGGCCAGTTCAGAACTCCGCGTCATATTATTCAGATGATTTCCGAACTTGTGAATCCAAAACTCGGTGACACAATTTGTGATCCGGCTTGCGGCACGGGAGGATTTTTGCTCGGGGCTTACCAGCATATTCTCACTCAACACACGAGCGAAAAGCACAGACAGACCGATCAAAACGGTATTGTTCGTGGATTAATTGGCGACAAACTCACAGACGAACGCCAATGGAAGCATCTTAAGGAAAAGACTTTTTTCGGCTTTGATATGGATGAAACCATGGTGCGTATCGGGCTGATGAATCTGATGATGCATGGAATTTCACACCCGAATATTCAGCAAAGAGATACGCTTTCCAAGAAGTATGAAGAGGACGGAGTTTATGACGTAATTATGGCAAATCCGCCCTTTAAGGGCAGTATCGATCAAGGGGACATCAACGAATCTTTTAAGCTTCCGACCACCAAGACGGAGCTGCTTTTTATCAACCGAATTATCAACTCTTTGCGCATAGGTGGGCGTGCCGGCGTGATTGTGCCGGACGGGGTTCTGTTTGGGTCAAGCAAGGCCCATAAAATGGCTCGCCAGATGCTTTTAAATGATTGCGAGCTGCAAGGTGTGATTTCCATGCCGAGTGGAGTGTTCAAGCCTTATGCGGGGGTTAGTACGGCGGTATTGATTTTTGTGAAAGGCGGTACGACCGAGAAAGTCTGGTTTTATGACATGGACGCGGATGGCTACAGCCTTGATGATAAGCGTGACAAGATTGAGACGAATGATATTCCGGATATTGTGACCAAGTGGAAGCATCGTAAGGAGGTGACCGAGAATGATCGAAAGAGTAAGTTTTTCTGGGTGGATAAAAGTGAGATTGAGAAGAATGATTTTGACCTCAGCATTAACCGCTACAAGGTGGTTGAATATGAGAAAGTGGAGTATGAAAAGCCGGAAGTGATTTTGGCGAAGATAGAGAAGCTGGAAGAGGAGATTGTGGCAGGGATTAGGGATCTTAAGAATATGAAAATATGAAAATAATCAAGTTAGCAAAAATTGCTCAAGTATCGGCAGGGCAAGGTGCTCCTCAAGGGGATAATAATTTCGGGATTGAGGGAATCCCTTTTATTAAAGCAGGTAATCTTGAGGATTTGATTATTACAAATGATGAATATAAAACATGCAAATTAGTTAACAAAACTGTTGCACAAGAATATAAGTTGAAGCTCCATCCCAAAGGTACTTTAGTATTTGCCAAAAGTGGTATGTCGGCAGCGAAAAGTAGAGTGTATTGTCTAAATAACGAGGCGTATGTAGTAAATCATTTGGCAACGGTTTTATCTGATACTGCTATGGTTTCCCCCCAATTTCTAAAATATTATTTTATAGCAATCCCACCTTCACGATTAATAAAAGATGAATCTTATCCGTCTATAAGTTTGAGTGATATAAATAACATAGAAATTCAACTTCCATCTCTTGAAGAGCAAAAATGCATTGTGCGCGAGCTTGATGCGGCAGATGCCTTAAGACAAAAGCGCAAGCAGGCAATCACTTTGCTGGACGATTATTTGAAAGCGGTGTTTTTGGAAATGTTTGGGAATCCAGTAGAAAATCCAAAAGGTTGGGCGGTAAAAAAATTATCTGATGTTTGTATAAAAATTACTGATGGAACACATTTTTCTCCTCCGATAGTTGAAACTGGGGTTCCTTATATAACCGCTAAGCATCTCAAAAAAACTGGTTTAGAATTTTTTGATAACCCAACTTATATTTCTCAAGACGAGCATAATAAAATATATTCGCGATGTAGACCGGAAAAAGGTGATGTTCTCTACATTAAAGATGGTGCAACTACTGGGATAGCTGCAATAAATAAATATGATTTTGAGTTTAGCATGCTTTCAAGTTTAGCTCTTTTAAAGCCAGATAATGAATTAATTATAAATCATTTTCTTTGTTATTGGCTTAATAATTCTCAGGTTAAAGAATATTTATTACAGCAAATGGCTGGTGTTGCCATTCAAAGATTTACATTAACTAAAATTAATAATTTTAAAATTTTATTACCACCTATTGATCTCCAAATAAAATTTTCTAAAATTGTTGTAAAAGCTGACAAAATAATACAATCCTCGTTAAAGCAATCTGATGAATTAGAAACGAATTTTAATGCTTTGATGCAAAGGTTTTTTAGTTGATTTGATGGTACTTTGTGAATGTTTAGCAAATTAATTTATTTACGAATGAATAATAATAAAACAATACAAATAACGGTTGATAATTACTTTTCTAAAGATATAGTTGATGGTTTAAATGCGATTATTAAAGAGGCGGGGTTTGTTCCAGAGTTTAGTAGAGGTGATACCTCTGCAAAGGGAGGGCTGTTTTGGTTCCCTGTTGATGTTATTATTTTTGCTACAGGTGTTGTTTTAACAGGATTCTTGGCTCAAATAGGTGCAAAATTAGCTGATAAACTGATAGATGTCATTAAAAAGGTAAGTAAGGATAAGAATAGATCAAAATTTTATATTGATACTGTTTTATCCAACAAGGTTGAAGTGTATTTTGATTTTGATATATACGATTATAAAAATCAGGTTTTCGTTGAAGATAAAGCCTTGTTTGTTAAGGCCTTTCAAGAAATGCCAAAGAGTTTGTTGCAGCTTGAGACGGCCCTAAATCCATCTACTTTAGCCTTGTTGGGGAATCCAAAATCGGTGGTTTTAAAATATGATTTTGAGCTTGGCAGATGGTTGATATTTCAATGTAATTCTGACGCGTCTATCTTCTATATCGAAATGGGCGATAGGCGTTAAAGTGTTTACAACTTAACGATTATTAGTTTCAATGAACTCTTTCGCGATTATTATTAGGTATAAAAACTCTGAAACGGCTGTTCTAAATGCGGCGTACAATCCAGATGGGAGTTTCCAAATTACTGATCTCATTACGAAGCATATTGAGAATCCGGAATATGAAATTGGTACTTTTGATATGCCTGTAAACAAAGTTGGTAGAGAGAAAACAATAGAAGCCAACAAAACAAGATATTTTACTAATAATAGAATTGTAATTAATCATCATGTCAGTGGTAAAATTCATGTTAAAGGTGAGAAAAAAGGGGCGATTATTCAAGGTTTTGATACAGAGACTGGATTGCCTAAGGGAGTTGGATTGATTGATGGTTTTGATTTAATTAACGATACCAATGATGGTTATCAGTTCTTAGGAGGTGTTTTTTGGGGATTAAATAAAGTCCCAAAATATATTTCAAAAACTAGTGAAAAGATAATTTTTTCCGATGAAGAAGTTAATTATCAAACGATGCGCAATACAGGGTCAAAACTTGCTTTTACTGTATTGTTTTTCCATTTGCCTTTACCAAAAGTAAGCGATGAGGAGTTGAAAAATGGTTGTATGTATTACAGCCTTGAAAACTTTATTAGACCTTTATTTTTGAAGATTCTAAAGCCAGAAAAAAATTATAGTTTTGTGGTAGGAGTTACCTGTATGAAGTCACGAATAAATAATGATAATGAATTTGGATGTCACTTGTTGGCTGGTGCGACAAAAATAAACCCTGAAACAGGAACTTGCAAAAATATTGCTATTTTTTATCCGAGTTATAGGGGAGAAAAAACAGAAAATTATTATTCTTTAAATTTTGAACAGGAGGAATAACCATTTCCATTGCCCTACAAACCACGGCACCTTGATTTAATAAAGGGCAAACTTTATAATGCGTATCACTATGGGAAAATATATTGTACAAGGCGGCAGGAAACTTAAAGGATCTGTAACGGTTAGCGGTTCAAAAAACGCAGCCCTACCTATTTTGTGCGCTACAATTCTTGCAAAAGAGCCGGTCATTTTAAAAAACGTTCCGGATATAGCCGATATTCACGCGATGATCTCGATATTGAAAACGATTGGAACCAAAGTTGAATTCAAAGACGGCGTAATTACGGTTGATCCGAAAAATGTAAAAAGTACTTATGTTTCAAATGACGGAAAGCACTGTATGAGGGCTTCCATCCTTTTGCTTGGTCCGCTTCTTGCAAGATTTGGTAAGGCGGAAATGGAATTTCCCGGAGGATGTATACTTGGAAAACGTCCTGTGGATACGCATCTTTCGGCGTTCATGGGATTGGGTGTTCAGGTTGTTGATGATCAAAAAAACATAGAATTAAAAGTCGCTTCAAAAGGGCTAAAAGGTGCTGATATTGTGATGTCCGAATTAAGTGTTACGGCCACGGAAAATGTTATTATGGCGGCTGTTTTGGCTGAAGGAACTTCGATTATAAGGCTCGCGGCCGCGGAGCCGCATGTCCAGGATCTGTGTAACTTCCTAAACAGCCTTGGCGCAAAAATTTCCGGCATCGGCACGCACGAACTTTTAGTTAAAGGAGTTAAATCTTTAAAAGGCGGTGAGTACTCAATTACCGGCGATTACCTTGAGGCCGGTACATTCGCGATCGCGGCCGCCCTTACAAATGGCGAAGTTGAAATAAAAGGCATAGACCCTCATCATCTTGATAGTTTCTGGCAAAAATTTTCCGAACTTGGTGTGCCTTATGAGCTCAAAAAAAATTCGGCAATCGTAAAACCTCATGGAAAATTAAAGGCGATTACCCAACTTAGAACGGCGGTTCACCCAAGCTTCCCAACCGACCTCCAGGCCCCTTTCGCGGTTTTGCTTACTCAGGCGGACGGGAAAAGTAAAGTTTTTGAAACACTGTTTGACGGGCGTCTTAATTACCTTTTTGAGCTTGAAAAAATGGGCGCGAAGTTTGAAATTCTAAATCCACATCAGGCGATTATTTCGGGCAAACAAAACTTAAGAGGTGTCCACATTTCCAGCTGGGACATTCGCGCCGGAGCCGCCATGGTCCTTGCCGCCCTTGTAGCCGAAGGTGAAACCGAAATAAACAATATCGGCTTCATAGACCGCGGTTATGACAACCTTGAACAGAAATTAAAAAAACTGGGAGCTACAATCGAAAGAAAGTAACCCCCAGTAAATTAAAATTATTACTCGCAGACTGCTTCGGGATTTTACAGATTCAAAGGTTCTCTCATTAGTTAGATCAAAACCGGACCTTTGTATCCCTGATTCCTTTTTAATTTTTGATAGGCTTAGTTATTTTATCTCCTTTATATTTTTCACCTAAATTGGAAGCGTTAAAGGCTTTTAAGAATTTTATTTTTGCATTTTCTACCCTTGCCCTACAAAGATCTGTCTCATAATTCGTCCTGGCATAACTACGTAGTTTATTTCCTCTCTCGTCAACTGTATTTAATGTTTCTTGCCAATTAGACCATTCTCTTTCAGCCTCCTTATATGCTAAATACGCTTTAGCGACTTCTGAGTCCAAATCGACTTTCTCCATTGTTATACCCACAAATGGGGTTCCGTCTTCTAAGGGGGATTCTTCTGGTAATACCCTGGCAAACCATATAGTTATTTGTTCTTTTTCTTGACCTTCTTGTGGCTTAGTGGCTACCTCATCTAAAACTCCACCAACTTGTTTTTTTACAGTTTCCATTTGATCCAAACCTATAGTTATGGTGGGAGAATTTGAGTTTTCCCCTGATTGTTCACAACATTCAACGTGATCTGTTCTTTTTTCTGTCATATTTTTGTAAGTTAATAAATTGAACAAGGTTGCATTTTATCACAAATATTAAAATTGTCAAGGCCCTTGCGTGTTTGGCTCCTCATTATGCCATTCAGGTTCTTTAGTAGGGGTGATCATAAAGACCAGTTTGTTTTCTTTGAAAAATGAATTTTCCATTTTGTTTTTGTGTTAATATTTTTTTATTACCATCTATACGATACCATAACCCCCCCCCCGTCAACCCTTCTTGTACGGCATGGTTAGTTTAAATCTCCACCCTCCCCTCCAAATCATTCCTTCTCACCTGTATGCCGAGGCGCAGCAGTCTTTCCAGTACCTCTTTATGCGGATGTCCAAAACTGTTTCCGGCGCCGCTTTGTATAACCACCGTGTCCGGCTCAACCGCATCCAAAAACTCATCACTACTTGCCGTTTTGCTTCCGTGATGTCCCGCCTTAAAAATATCGGCGGATAAATCAAAACCGGACCTTAAAATTTCCCTCTCCTCTTCCTCTTCCGCGTCGCCCGTTAACATAAAAACTTTGTCCGGCATGATTAAACGAACCGCCAAAGAAGCATTATTTAAATTTTCAAATTCTACTCCGGCCATCGATCGCGAAGGCCAAACAACATCAATATAAAGATAGCTCCCAACCTTTACGTCCCGCCCGGATTCTCCAAAATAAATCGGGATTCCCTGCTCACCACATAGTCGCAAAATCTCTTGGTAAAAAGTGTTTCCGGAAGGCGTTCCAACAAGCATTACACCTTTAACCTCAAATCGCTTAACAACCTCAACAAGCCCATTAACATGGTCCGCATGGGGGTGGGTAATCAAAACCAAATCGATTGTTCTGTTGTAGCGTGGCATAACCTCGGCAAGCTCTTCCAGAACGGAAACGGACGGTCCACCATCAATCAAAATAAAATAATCGTCCGGCGTGCGCACAAAAATGCTGTCTCCCTGTCCGACATTTAAAAACGACACTTGTACTTCCCGCCCCGGCAAACCCGCTACGCAAATACAAATCAAAACAAGCCCGATTATGCACATTAAAAAAACATTCTTAATCATGCCATTAATCTTACTCGGCAATTTTAAAATTTTTCTAAACAAATACTAAAAAAGCCGATCTTTTTAGAGCCATGGATTGACTGCAAAGACCGGCCAATTTAGTTTTTTATATCAATTATTTTTTCTTTTTATTTTTAAGTGCTGCAAGTCCCATTGAAGCTCCTATTAGAAGTCCAAGGCCCATACCTGTTTCAGGCAGTCTAATGTGTGTGATCATACCGTCGCTTTCGTTTCCTTCAATATCCTTTGTTGTAAGCTTAAAGTAATATTCCATTCCAGGAGTAAGACCTGTAACTTCAACTTCTTCGCGATCAGCACCAAGTGAAGTTCCTGCATCATAGCTGGTTCCTCCGTCAGTACTCTTGTAAAGGATTTGATCTATAATAGAAGCATCTGTAGGCATTTCCCATGTAAGATGTACAACTAGGTCGCTTATCAAAGTTGCAACCAAGTTCTTCACATTTTCCGGAGTAAGCGCCATTATATCTTCGTCTGTTTCATCTACAGGCAGCTCATCTGTTTCTTCTCCCGTAGCAAGGCTTCCCATAAATGTAGCTGTGTTTGCAAGGTCATCAATTTCATTTCCGGCTTCATCAAGAACTCCGGTAACCAAAACCGAGTATTCAATTTCTTCCTGAGTTGAAGTCTTAACTGTTATTACAGATCCAGTGTCGTTTCTTTCAACACTTGTAATTGCAAGTTCTGTTGTTGGATCGGTAACTTTTGAAATAAAGAAGTTAAGCTCGGGATCACTATCCAAAACCACAGGTTCCGAGAATACTATTTGTACTGAATTCATATTCTTAGCCTCTGCTGAAACTACGGTAGGGGCTTCAAAATCTTCTTCCGGAAGGTCTCCTGTAATATCAGCTCCCGGTTCAACAGTGCTTCCTATAAAAGCAGCTGTGTCGGAAGTTCCGCTTACAATAGGGTTGCCAACAGTGTCTTCAACTTGAATTCCTGCTGTAAGAATATATTCGGCTCCACCTTCTTGTGGATCCGTTGTTAACAAAACTGTTTTTCCAATGATATCTTCCGCGTCCATTTCAAGACTAATTACTGTTAGATTTTCTGATGTCGCGTTATTAAAGATGCTAAATGCAGCTTCTGCTCCTGATGCAGGTAATACAACGGCTTCAGAGAAAACAACTTTAACTGTTTGGTTGTCTATAGCCTGTGCGTCACTTACAGTTGGTGATTCTTCATCAGCTGCGCCGTGTACCGCTGCAGGTGCAGGTCCATAAGATGGATCCGGAGTACCATAAGCTTCATCGCTATAGTTTTCACTTTCGTTTCCGGCTGCGTCATAAGCTGTAATTGCAAAATGTATCTCTTTTCCATTAGCAAGTCCTTCAACGCGATATTCTATTACATTCTCCGCGTCTATTACTTTATATGAATATTCCCCTTCGTCAGCCGTAACAGTTTCAGGGCCGGAATAAATCTTATATCCGACAACCTCTGTATCGTCAGTAGCCACGTCCCAGCTTAAAATTGCTGCGCCGTCATATAATTCAATTTGAAGATTTTCCACGTCGTCAGGCGGGGTAATGTCGGCATCAAGGCCTTGGGCGTTTACTTGCGGAACAAGAGTAATCGCAAGCAATAACATTGCTAAGGTAGATAGAAACTTCTGCATGTGTTTTTGTGTTAGTTTTTATAAATCTCTAAATTATAGCAAAATTAGCGATTTATTTCAAACCTTTCTTTTGTTTTTTCTCTACACTCACACGTAGAATTTTATTATTGTTCTGCATTTTGATCACCTTTATTTTAGCGTGAGGCAAATCAATAACTTCCCCCTCTTTTGGAAATCTGTGTAATTTATCAAGGATTAGAGCGCTTATAGCCTCTTTTTCATTACCTTGTATTTTAATGTCCAAATAATCGTTTATGTCTTCCAGCCTTGTTATTCCATGTGCCGTTATCTCAAATTCGCTTACTTTTTGAATTGGCATTTCCTCTATGTCGGACTCGTCTATAATTTCTCCGACTATTTCTTCAAGAAGATCTTCCAAAGTTACTATTCCCGCGGTGCCTCCGTATTCGTCTATAACTACGGCAATATGTGTTCTTGCCTGCTGGAATTCCTTAAAAAGAGTATCTATTTTCTTTGATACCGGGACGGTAATTGGCTTTTTAAGATCAATATTTTCAAGTTTTTTGCTCACGTTATATTTTTCCGAAAGGATTAAAACGTCTTTAATGGTTATTATTCCAACTATATTATCGATTGTGTCCTCATATATCGGTATTCTGCTGTGCGATTTTTTAATTACAAAGTCGATTGCTTCCTGGAGAGTCGACTCTATTGGAAGTGCATCCATTGCGACTCTTGGGGTCATAACTTCTTCAACGTGTATATCGTTAAATTGCAAAACATTCTTTAAAAGTTCTTTTTCCGCCTTTAATATTGATCCTTCTTCGGCGCCTATATCTATAATGGCCCTGATTTCCTCTTCACTAACTTGATCTTCCTTTGTCTCACTGCCGATTGTTCTTATTAAAAATTTAACGATTTTGTCCAAAAACCATGTTACTGGAGTAAAAATAATTTGTATTGCATAGATTGGCCTTGCGACTAAAAGCGCAATTTGAACCGAATATTTTGTGGCGAATGATTTTGGAGTTATTTCTCCAAAAATAAGGATAAAAAATGTCATTACTCCGGTTGCTATTCCAAGTCCGGAAGAACCAAAAGCCTGAGTGAAAATAACGGTAGCCAGTACGGAAGCTCCGATGTTAACTAAATTATTTCCTGCAAGAATGGTTATCAAAAGCCGGTGTGGATCTTTTTTTAGTTTGCTTAAAACATAAGCTCCACTTACATCTTTTTTTGCCAGACTTCGAACTTTGGCTTCAGAAACTGAAATAATGGCTGTTTCACTTCCGGAAAAGAATGCTGAAAGAATCACTAGTACAACGAGCCATATAATCATCCCGGTCATTTAAGTATTATTTGTTAACGTTTATCTTTTTTTATTCTACTTTCTTTGCTATCTTTTGCAAGGAACCTTTAAGGTATTGCAGTATGAAGTTTATCATAAGTGAGGCAATTAGCGAAAAATATCCATCATTATCTTTTGGGATAATCGTTGCAAAGCGTATAGATAACTCAAAAAAGAGCAGTGCCTTATTGCAAATGTACGATGGGCTTAAGGCTCAGGTTGGTAAGCAGTTTAAAAATACGGATCCCGGAGATATGCCAAAGATTTCAAATTGGCGTACCGTTTTTGAAGATATAAGCGCAAAAACTTTTCAGACTTCAATGGAAAAAGTTCTTTATAAGACATTGAAAAACAAGGAAATTCCTTTTAATGAAAACATGGGGATGATTCGTGATTACTGTATGGTTAAGTGGCAAATCCCAATCATGTGTTTTAGCCTTGATGATATTTATGGCGATATTTCCCTTGAGCATGATAAAGATGCCGTTTTTTATAAAGATCGGGGTGGGAATCTTACAAAAAAATGGAATAGCGAGCAGCTATCAAGAGGAACGCTTAACAGAGAAACAAAAAATGTAGTTTGTATAATCGAAAATCTTGGCATACTGAACGATGAAGAATTAAAAGAAAAAACACACGAAATCGCGCTTATGATTCAAAGATATTGTAGCGGAGGCGAATTTGAAGAGGACATTTTAAAAACCCCACGCAAAGAAAAGGATCTTAGTGTTATGGGTTTGTCCGAATATGATCCTGCCAAATATTCCGATAAAGAGCCGGAAAAAGAGCCCGAGAAAGAGCCAGAGAAAGAAGAAGTTACGGAGATTGTGGAAGAAAAGCCTGAGGTAAGGCTTGGTTCCGAAGCTATAAATGAAGAATCGCATGGATTGGATACAAATTCGTTAAAAACAAGGCTGACCGTTTTGCTAAAAGAGGCATGCGCAAAAGCATATCCGGAGGCGGATGTGTCATCGTTGACGGTTGAGTACCCGCGTGATCCGGAAAACGGTGATTATGCTTGTAGTATAGCCATGAAATTAAGCAAAAGACTTTTAAAGGAACCACAAAAAATAGCTGAAAAGATAATTCAATATGTCGAGCCTGTTCAGTTTATAGATTCTTTAAGCGTTGCTTTGCCGGGATTTATAAACATAAAAGTTGCGCGAGTTTGGCTTGAAAACAGAGTAAAGGATCTTGCGGAAGGGGTTCCTATGTACGATAACGCGCTTGGCGAAGGCAAAACTATTGTTTTTGATTATTCATCTCCAAATACGGCAAAGCCACTTGGGGTGCATCATTTATTATCAACGGTTATAGGCCAGTCTCTATATAATATTTATAAGCATATTGGCTTTAAAACGGTTGGAGTAAATCATCTTGGAGACTGGGGTACACAATTTGGAAAGCTTATATATGCGTACAAAACATGGGGAAATAAAAAGACGGTTGAGAAGAACCCAATTCCCGAACTTTTAAAACTTTACGTGAAGTTTCACGAAGAAGCTGAGCAGGATAAATCGATAGAGGATAAAGGGCGTGAGGAATTCAAAAAAATGGAAGAAGGTAATCAGGAAAATCTGGAACTTTGGAAATGGTTTAACGATATGAGCCGAAAAGACCTTGAAAAGACTTATGAAACTTTGGGTATCCACTTTGATGAGTATATGGGAGAGAGCTTTTTTAACGACAAGATGAGGACAGTTATTGACGAAGGTAAGGAAAAAGGTGTGTTCAAAGAAGGTGACGGTGGGGCTCTTATAGTTGAATTTGAAGGTGATAAATATCCGCCTTACATGATTCAAAAATCAGACGGGACCACTCTTTATTCGACACGTGATTTGGCTACACTTGTATACAGACTTAAAAGATGGGATCCGGTTGAGCTTGTTTACGTTGTTGATACGGCGCAGAGTCTTCACTTCCAGCAGCTTTTTGAGACCGCAAAATTAATGGGTCTTGATTCGGCAAAAATGGTGCATGTTTCTTTTGGAAGAATGAATTTGCCGGACAGATCAATGAGTACCCGAAAGGGCAACGTTGTGCTTCTTGAAGAGGTTCTTAACGAAGCGCTTGAAAGGGCAGGAAAAATTGTTGAAGAGAAAAGTCATGATTTGAAAAAGAAAGAGCGCGAGGAAGTTGCAAGAAAAGTGGCTATTGGAGCGGTTAAATACAATATCCTTTCTCAAAACAGAACTACCGATATTACTTTTGATTGGGAAAAAATGTTAAGCATAGAGGGGAACAGCGCTCCTTACCTGCAATACACGGTTGCGCGTGCAAACAGTATCTTAAAGAAATCCGATGCAATGGCACGCGAATGGAAAAAGCCCAACGCAAAGAAAAAAGAAGAAAATTTGGAAGAAGAAAATAAGCAGATTGATATTTTTGAAGCGCTTGAGAGAGTCGACGGATATGATGATAATCTTAAGCCTCTTGAGCATCCTCTCGAAATGGGAGTGGCAAGACTTTTAATTAAGTTCCAGGAGAACCTTGTTTTTGCTGCCGAAGAGTATAAACCGAACTTGTTGTCGAATTATTTGTATGATCTTGCTCAGCAGTTTAACAGTTTTTATAACTCGGTTTCTGTTTTGCAGGCTGACAGCAAACATGTAAGGCTTGTTCGCTTAAACCTTACAAAAGCTGTTGCCAGAGTTCTGCAGGAAGGCTTGGCGATACTTGGGATTGAGGTGCCGGAAAGGATGTAACGTTTGTGGAATATACACTTCGCAAACAGCTCCGCTTCGCTGCGGTTGTTTGTTCCGTATATCTTCCACAAAAGAAGTATGAAGTGAACAATCGCAACGTAGTGAAGCTGTTCACGAAATACTTCCTTTTGTGAAGTATATCTTTTGTGAAAATAGTGTGGACTACTTGGAGATTTTTGATATAGTGGGTAAGCAAAATTACGGAGAGATGGCTGAGCGGTCGAAAGCGGCGGTCTTGAAAACCGTTAGGTGAGCAATCGCCTCCTGGGTTCGAATCCCAGTCTCTCCGCCATTTCGGTGTGGGGAGTACTCTTGACAAGAATGCTTATTGTATGTAAGTATAGCCATCCCTTATTCTTTATAAGCAAATATGAAAGAGAGAAAATCATATATTTTAAAAGCTTTTATTGATCCGATGATAGATACGGACCTTGTTTCCAAGGATAAGCCTATCGTTATTGAATTTTTAACAAGGGTTCGCGAAGAAGCAACTAAAATTTACGATGGAAATATAGATGAAAAATGTAGATTGATAGTCGACGACATGCGTTATTCCATCTCGGTTGTTTTTAAGAATGCGGATAATAACTATTTATTGACTCAAGATGATGCGTATCTGGATGGACTTGATTTTCCAATAGCAAGTGGCGTAATTCTACCTGGCAGCTCTTCTAAAGTTGGCAATGTTTTGGACGGGACTAAAATTAAAAAAATCGATTTTATAGGTACCGCAAGGGAAAAAACTAATGAAATTGGTGCAAAAAATGATACCGAAAGAGCTACAATGCCTTGTTATGAAGCCCTAATAGATGATGAATCAATGGAAAATGCAGCTAAAAATAATGGCCATATCCTAACAGTAGATGCAATTTTAAATCTCGAGGAGACACAGTGTTCATCTAAAGTTAAAATTTTACAAAAACATTTGGCAGACAAAAGATTCGGCCAATCACTTGGCAAGTAAAAAAATAAGGTTATAATTTGTTCCCGGTAGGATATATAGCGCTCATATATATGGAAGAAAAAAGAGAACCAGGTAAAGATCCCAACAAAGATGTGCGGGGCCTTCTTTCGCGCATAGCAAGTACTCCCGGGGCTACTTTGGAGGATATAGGTACGAAAGGTTTTAGCCTTAGGGAAGGTGAGGACAGGCAGAAAACAATTAATTCTGTTCGTGAGGAAATACTTAGAATAATGCACTTAAGTATTTCAGGTCGTCCGGAAGAATGTGCTAAAAAATCCACGTTCTATGAAGAACTTTTTGAGAATACTGATACCGGAAAAGCCTTGGATGAAATCAAAAGAATGTATGAAAGTCTTCCCGAGGAGGACAGATCTTTAGGCGGAAAAATCATAAGCTGGGAAGATGTTATCAATTCAATTCCCGATATGCGGGATTTCATTCCCGGCATAAATACGCTTACCGATCCAAAAATTTATTTTATAAACGAAAAAGGCCAACTTGTAATCGGAGACGGGTGTAGTGAGCCACCTGCAGAAACTCTCGGAAAAGGTTATTTTGAGCTTAGAAACGCCGCTACAAGGATTTCGTATATTGATGAAGACGGGCAGGTTGTAACCACAAAAGATAGAAAAGAAATTCCTCATGATGCCAAAATTATTTCCGAAAAAGGATTAATAACGGAAGAAGAAGAGTCCCGCATTAACCATGGGCAGTTTGAGAATAAGTTTGAAGTTTGGCTCGAAAGAGGTGAAAATCCGCCAAGCGTACACTGCGCGCATTGCAGAGAAAAAATGGTTGGTTTTGAAATTCATATACCTCAGTCAAAGCGTAAATATGTTGGTTCACGCTGTGTTTTTAGGGTGAATCTAGACTTCGAGAAGGAGCTAACCGACCTTGACAAAAAGAGTTAAATGGCATAATGTACCAACCTTTGATCCTTTGAGTTTTTAGATGAAAAAACTTGATATATCTTTTACTGGAGATCCCAGTCTTGATCTGGAAAGAATACACGAAAAACTGCCAAACTTTTTGTGCCTGGTTTCTCCGGATTTAAAAGAAATGAGGCATTTGGTAAATGGCGAATTGTCAACGCAAAGAGGTTTTTCCGACCGTGAAGTTGAAGAGCAAAATATTGAAGATATTTTTACTCCGCAGGCTATAGAGAATTTAAGACAGTTAATAGAAAATGAATCTAAGGTCGATGATTTTCCTGAAACCGACAAAAACAGAGTTCGGGTTGTTGAACTTGAAATGAAATGCAAAGACGAATCTTTAATTTGGACGGAAAATCAGCTTTCTTTTTTGCATGACGAACTGGGTAAACTTGATTCGATTCTTTTGATAGCAAGAAATGTGTCGGCCAGAAAAATCGCTATGATAAGGCAGGAACTTGCTATTAAAATTCTTGAGTGTCTTAATGTTGAGGAGGATGTAAATGAAACAATTAAAAAAATCATCGAACTTATAAGGGAAAATTTAAAAATAGAATCGGTTAATTTCCATATTTTTGAAGGTCCGGAAGAGGCAAAATCTTTTGAAGGAAATGAAGCAAGTTCTAGTATCCCTATAAAAGGAAACGAAGAACTTCTTGGCTTTTTGCAGCTTAACTCAAATGACGAAAAAACTTTTGACAGGGAAACTATCAAATTTTTTGAGAGGATAGTCGATAGTATAGGTATCACCATAAACAAAAATAGAATGAGGCAGTCTCTTTCTTTAAAAGAAGAGCAGCTTAGGCATTCTCAAAGACTGGACTCAATAGGCCGGCTTGCCGGAGGCATTGCCCACGACTTTAATAATCTACTTGCTGCAATTATAGGTTATACCGAGTTTATTACGCTGGGTGGCGGGGATATTTCGGAAGAAGATAAAAATGAAGCATTGGATGCTATTGATAGCTCTGCGAAAAGGGCGGCTGAATTAACGAAGCAATTATTGGCGTTTGCACGCAAGCAGGAGCTTGAATTTAAGGTTTTGGATATTAATAAAACTTTTGAAGAATTTAAAAAAATACTTTCAATGCTTATTGGTAAAGATAAAGATATCAAGTTAAAGTTTGAAACCGGCGGGAATATTTCCCCTGTTAAGGCTGATAAAACCCAAATAGAGCAGGTTATTATGAATCTTGTTGTAAACGCGCGCGATGCAATGATTGAGGGAGGAATAATTACGGTTGGCGTACAAAATGAAATTATCGAGGAAGATGGAATAATAAATCATGAAAATATAAAGGCCGGCAATTATGTGCGAATAAGTGTTTCAGATAATGGAACAGGAATTCCGGAAAATCTTATTAAAAACATATTTGAGCCATTTTTTACAACCAAGGACGCAGGAAAAGGAAGCGGACTTGGCTTGTCCGTTGTTCATGGAATAATAAGACAGCATGGCGGACATATTGCCGTTGAAAGCAAGGTCGGCGAAGGCACGACTTTTAAAATTTTACTTCCGGCTTTTAAGCAGCCTGAAACTACTTCTCAACCTTCTTAATTGCAACAATTCCTCCAAGAATTGCTCCTATAACTGTTCCAAATGCCATTCCAAGAAACGGAGCAATGTAATATAAGCCTTCTCTCATATCCTCCGGATAAAAAAGGAATCCAACTCCGTAAATAATATATCCAAGCAAAAATCCCGAGATAAGGCCAACTAAGGCGCTAACCAGCGAATAAATCATAAGTCTTATCAGGGAATCGCATTGACATTTCATGGTTGTGGAGTGTTAAGTATCAACATAAACATTCTATACATGAGTATCGAAGAATACAAATTGATTCGTTCGCGAAGGTCAACTTTATCTCTTTACGTAGATGAAAACGCAGACTTGGTTGTAAGGGCGCCCATTCGTCTTGATATAAAATATATTGAGAAATTTATTAGGGAAAAGACTTCCTGGATAGAAAAAAAGGTCAAGTTTATGGGCCAAAGAATTGAGAAAAAACAAAGACTGGATGAGCTTGTTGATAAATTTTCATTGCTTGAAGTTAAAAAAAGAGCTAAGGGGCATCTTAAAGAAAGGCTTGATTATCTCTCCGAAAAACATGGATACTTGTTTTCAAAAATGGCTCTTTCAAGCGCAAAAACACGCTGGGGGTCGTGCGGATACAAAAATAAAATCAACCTAAATTGGAAGGTTATGCTGGCTCCTCCAAGTGCAATAGATTATCTGATAGTTCACGAACTTGTTCACACAAAACATAAGAATCATCAAAAGGATTTTTGGCGATCCGTTGAAGCTGCGCATCCGTCTTATAGGGAAGATAGAAAATGGCTTAAAGAAAATTCGCACCTTTTATCAATAGACGTTTAGAAAAATTGTTTCCACCAAATCATTTCCGCTTTTATGCTGAAGCGTTTTTTTTGTTTTTAGGTTTTTCGGATTCCAATTTTTCGAGTAATAAATCCCTTTCTTAAGCTTTTTTGGAGATGTAAAAACAATCAACTGGTCAACGAGATTTTCTTTTATAAAAGACTCCCACACGGTTGGGCCGCCTTCCACAAGAACTGATGATATACCCTTTTCACCAAGTTTTTTAAGCGTATCTTTAAGCGAATTTTTGCCCGTTATAACCATCGTTTTATTCGCATATTTGTCATTTAAAAGATTTAAATTTTGATTACCCAAAATTTCTCCGCGCGAGTCCAGAACTACCCTAAAAGGCTGCCTACCTTTTACTTTTCTAACGGTTAATTTTGGATTGTCTTTTAGCGCTGTGTTTTTCCCTATCAAAATCGCATCATAAAAAGAGCGCAGTCTGTGGGTCTCTTTTTGGCTTTTTTCTCCGGTTATTTTGGTTTGCTTCCCATTTGGTCCGGCCACAAAACCGTCAAAAGTTTTTGCAATTTTTAGCGTTACATAAGGTAGGCCTGTGTTAACCCACTTAAAGAAAAACTGATTTAGCATTTGGCATTCAGTCTCCAAAACCCCTGATGCAATCTCTATTTCGGCGGCTTTTAAAATCTTAATTCCTTTGCCTGAAACCAGAGGATTTTTGTCCAAACCTCCTATAACAACCCGCCCGATTTTTTCTTTTATTATTCTTTCCGTGCACGGCGGAGTTTTTCCATGTATGCAGCATGGCTCAAGATTTACGTACAAAGTGGCGCCTTCCGCTTTTCCCGCAATTTTATTTAAAGCGTCTATTTCCGCGTGTTTTTCACCATATTCATGATGATAACCTTTCGCGATTATTTTCCCATTCCGCACGATTACGCATCCAACAAGCGGATTCGGGCTAACGTATCCTGCTCCTTTTTTAGCAAATGTAATGCACTTTTGCATATAAGACTCATCCTTTTTGAGGGTTGACAAGATGCCCATTGACATGATAAATATGTTTGCTACAATTACTATACTATAACAAGAACCAAAATGTCTTCTAATGAAGAAATATCAGCCGAAATGCAAAGGTTGAATTTGCTTGCCGAAATGAGTGGTTCTGCGGATCTTGGTCTTGATGTTGAAGGTTGGGAAGAAATAATTCAATGTCAGGACGGAATAAAAAGAGAAATTGATGAGGTCGATAAAGATCTTCAAATTCTCCATGTAGCTTAAGCAAGCAAAAACAAAGTAAATTTTTACGCGCTCAAAATGCCCAATAATGTAAGTGGAGGTAGCGATACTCCCGTAGTTTCTCCTGAAACCGAACAAATCGAACAAAAAAGAAGTCATGAAGTTGAAGGTGAAAACCCTCTTATTCAACGCGTGCAATTAAAATTTAGGAATGCCGTTGGAAGGGCGATGGAGGAAATTCCGGATGAAAAAATAAGAACCGGTATTAAAAAAATACAGGAAGAAGTCCTAACTTTGTTAAAACAGTTACAAGAAAAGTCCGGGCTTGACGACAAGTCTTTACAGCTTTTTGAAGATGAAATAATAAAGTCCAAGGTTGACGGCTTTATATCAAAAATGGCCCTTGATACGGAACGTGATTTAAGAAGGCAGTTGTCGGCCCAGAATAAAGTCTTAAAAGAAGGTCTTTCATCTACGCAGGCCGAACTTAAGAAAGAAATGTACGATGAAATGACGGGTCTTTTACAAAAGAAATATCTGCTTAGCGGTCTTAAAAACATACTTGCCATGCTTCAGAGGGAGGCTTATCAGGATCCGGTTAAGGTGTCGCTTATGTTTTTTGATATAGATCATTTTAAAGGCGTTAATGATACTTTTGGTCATCAGGCCGGAGATGATGCCATTACAGGTGTAGGGAAAGTTGTGCGCGATAAATTTCAGCGCGGAAGTGATGTGGCCGGGAAATTTGGTGGAGATGAATTTGTTGTTGTTATGCCAAAATGTGACTCTCACAATGCGGCAATACTTGCTGAAGATGTTCGCAAAAAAATTGAAGAAAGTAGATTTACAACTTTTAAAGATGGGCAGGCGGTTGAATTTAAAGTCACGGTTAGCATAGGCGTGCTTACCGCAAATTTGCATAGATTCTTAAATGGGAATATAGATAAAGCGGTTGACTATCTTATAAATCAATCAGACGTTCTTATGTACGAGAGCAAACAAAAAGGTAGGAATCGGGTTTCTCCAAAACAGATAGAACTTGGTGAGTTTACTGTGTAATTGAGTTTACGCTCACAAATGATAAATCTTCTCAAACAAACTTACAAAGAGTGGGAAACGGATAGGGCCTCTATGCTTTCGGCCTCGCTCACTTTTTATATGCTTTTTGCGCTTGCTCCAATGCTTGTTATTATTATAGCTGTGGCCGGAATGTTTTTTGGTGAGCAGGCAATACGTGGCGAAATCGTTGCTCATATTCAGGACTTGGTTGGCAAAGAAGTGGCGACTTCCATAGAGTTTATTGTGCAGAATGCCAAATTGGCCGATCAAGGAATTATTTTTACCGGTATATCAATAATTTTATTTTTGTTCGGATCCATAAAGATTTTCGAGAGCTTGGAAATTGCATTAAATGATGTTTGGAACGTTGAGCACCAGCCTTTTAAGAAAATAAAAAAAGTTATTCATTCGAGGTTTATTTCGATTCTGTTTGTCCTTGGACTTGGACTGTTTGTTGTTTTTGCCCTTTTAATAAGCGGCGTAATGGCTACCGTCGGAGTATATGTGGTTAAGCTTTTTCCGGTGAATATATTGATGATGAAAATGATAAATGTTGGAATTTCATTTCTACTGATAACTTTTGTTATTGGCATGATTTATAAATTTATCCCGGAAGTTAAAATAGCCTGGAACGACGTATGGATAGGCGCTCTTTTTACAACAATTTTATTTCTTATTGGAAATTGGCTCATAGGATTGTATATGAGAAACCTAACTCCCGAGTCGATATATGGAGCTGCCGGATCAATAATTATTCTTCTTTTGTGGCTTTATTATTCAGCCCAAATATTCCTTTTTGGTGCGGAATTTACAAAGGTATACGCACACAAGTATGGTTCTTTTAAGAAAAAGAAACTTCGATGGAAATTTTAATATTTCTTTAGAATTTTTTCATAATAGTGTGGTTAAGTAAAAGTCCTTATACTTTACTGTTTCACTATGTCTCAGCTTTTAGTCCTTCCAAATCAAATCCAGGAAAAAATGCTCAAAATGATGGAGGGATTTTTTCCCTTTAAGGTAAAGCCTTTAAAGGTGAAAGGGTACAAACTTGATCCGGGGGAGCAAAAGCTTATATACGGAGATATTGAGGTCAATCTACGAAGAAGAGAGTTTGATCTGGTTCATTTTATGCTTATAAACCACGGATCGATAATTGATAGAAATACTATTCTGGACCGGGTTTGGGGTCTTCAAAGCAATCCGTTTACAAACACAGTTGATGTTCATATGTCTCATTTAAGAAGAAAGCTCGTCAAAAACAATATCGACATATTAAAAACAATTCACGGAGTCGGCTACAGATTAGAGATTTAACAGGTATCCAATTGCTTCATCCAGCTGTGTGTCTTTGTTTGCCACTGCGTCTTCGGAGGTTAACTCTATTATCCTGTCCGGTGTTATTCCAACCTCTTGAATACTTCTTCCATTTGGGGTTAGCCAATGAGCAATACTCATTCTAAGGCTTGATCCGTCTTCCAGATAGATAACCTCTTGTACACTTCCTTTTCCATAAGTTGTTTCGCCAATAACCAGCCCTCTTTTATAATCTTGTATTGCGCCCGCCATTATTTCCGATGCCGATGCGGACCCGTTGTTAACAAGTACCACAAGCGGAATTTCTGATAATTTCCCGTCGCCGGAAAGATAAAGCATCTCGTTTTCATCTTGTTCTCTTGTTTGTATTTGTACCGCAATTTCCTCTCCTTTTATAAGTTGAGAGAGTATTTCAACCGATATATCAAGATATCCACCGCCGTTATATCTTAAATCAACTATCAATCCTTTTGGATTATCCAGAAGCAATTTTTGTACGGCGTTATCAAATTCACTACTTGTATCATCACTGAACTGATTTATGCTTATATAAGCCAAACCTTCTTCCAAAAGTTCATACGTTACGCTTTCTATTGTTATGGAATCGCGCGTTATTGTTACGTCAAAAGGCTCCTCAACCGACTCGCGAATAATTGTAAGTGTTACATCCGTACCTTTTTCTCCGCGAATCTTCATTATGGCATCAAAAAGTGTCATTTCTCCGGTGATTTCACCGTTGATCTGAAAAATTATGTCGCCCGGCAACAGGCCGGCTTTTTCGGCCGGAGAGTTTTTCAAAGGAGAAAGAACTTTTAAAAATCCATCTTCCGCAGTTAATTCAGCCCCTATTCCTTCCAAAGATCCGTTTAAATTTTCCTCAAACTCTTTTGTTTCCTTGGGATCCATAAATACCGTGTAAGGATCTCCCACGGAACCTACAAGCCCTTTTATTGATCCATATACCAATTTTTTGTCGTCCTGAACCGCTAATTCATCAATATAATAAAGATCCATTTCTTCCCACACGTCCCAAAAAAGAGCCATATTTGCGTCCTGCGGATTGTCGATATTTATACTTTCATTGCCGTTGCCGGACTCAAGTATCCCGGTATCCGATCCGTTTGTTGAAAGATAATATTCGGAAGTTTTCCATCCAAGAAGAAAAAAGAAAACGAGCGCTAGAACTGTATATATAAGCTGTTTTTTTGCGTACATATTTTTAAATTAAGGTGTGTCAAAGTGTCTTATAATTTGTTTTATATCTGTAGCTTTTTTTGTTGATTCATCTATTTCAATAAGTACTCCCGCAAAAATTGATGGGCCGTCCACGATTTCATATTTAAATGGCATTTGAGTCAAAAATCCTCTTATTACAGGTTCTTTTTGAACGCCTATAACTGAGTCTTTTACCCCAACCATTCCAACGTCTGTTATATATGCAGTTCCGCCGGAAAGTATCGTTGGATCAGCTGTTGGTATATGTGTGTGTGTACCTAATACTGCCGAAACTCTTCCGTCCAGATAATGTCCCAGTGCCACTTTTTCCGATGTTGCTTCAGCGTGAATATCAACTATTATTGCGCTTAAATTATCACCCATGTGCTCACTTATAATCTTATCTGCGGCTCTAAAAGGGCAGTCGTAGTTTTGTTTCATAAAAACACGCCCCATTAAATTGATTATGAGTATTTTTTGAAGCTTTCCCGTTTCGATTACATGATATCCTCTTCCTGGATTTCCGGGAGGAAAATTAGCCGGTCTTATTACGGGAAATTTCTTGTCGTCCAGCTTTGGAATTGCCACGGGGTTTGCAAAAATATGATTACCCGAAGTAAAAAAAGTTATTCCGGCCTCCTGCATTTCCTTTACTGTTTCTTCGGAAATTCCTCTTCCGTGAGCCATATTCTCGCCATTCGCAATAATTGCGTCCGGCATGAATTCTTCTCTTATTGCGGGAAGAAGTTCTTTAACGGTTCTTCTGCCCGGCCTTGCCACTATGTCACCTATAAAAAGTATCTTCATATTTTCTTATAAAAGCTGGATAAAAGGCGCAATTCACAATATCATATTTAATGTTTATTTTAAAATTATTTTAAGATCTTAATGTAGGATTGAGCTGTCCTTTAACAAGCTCCTTGAAATGAAATACTTACTATTCTTTGTATCGTTACTTTTGTCCGGTACCCAGGCTGTAGATGAGTGTAATACCTCTTCGGAATTTAATGTAGAATTGCCGGATGGGTTTACGGTTACTCATACTTTTAAAGAAAATGGCCTTTTTGGTGCCGTTGATGAATTTGGTAACGGTATAAATGTGTACATAAAAAATGGAGAATTTGAATCAGATGTTCAGCCGGATGGCTCGATGTTCATTGTAGATAATCCGGGGCCGATAGACCCCTACAACGCAATTTTTGTTGTTCCGAAAGGAGGTTCTACAGTTCAGGCGTATTTGTACGAATTTGGTGATCCTCAAACGCATGGTGCATTCGAGGATCAGGTTGTAAAACTGGCGCGAAGTTTCGCGCAAGGAGGAAGAGATGGAAAAGCGTGGAAAGACTGTGTGTGGAATGTTCTTGATTTTAATGGTGATCGTACCCTCAGCGAAGGCTAATCCGCTGGTGTTCCTGCCGTTCGAGTACGGGGAGTCCTGGTACTGCACGCAGGGACAGGGAGGTACTTTTTCCCATCAGGGAAATCAGTACTACGGCTTTGACTTCAACAAGGCCTCGAACGTGAACGGGGGTACGAATCCGGCGTATGGGAAGAACCTGTACGCCCCTGTGAGTGGAGAAGTCGTTGAGATCCGCGACGGGGTGAGTGATTTTTCTAACAATACTTCTTCGAACGCCGCGAACAATTACGGCTGGGGAAACACCATCGTCATAATGGACAGAGAGGAGGTTTATTACGTTCGCATGGCTCACCTGCAGTATGGATCGCTCGATCATCTTGATGTCGGTGACTGGGTGGAGCAGGGAGACTACATCGGGAAGGTCGGACAGACCGGTTATTCCACGAGTCCGCATCTGCACATTCAGATCATGGAATCGCAGATGGGGGCTTCCGAGCCGTTTACGTTTGCCGAAGGGGCGCTTTACTCCTACGAGTGGATCACTTCTTCTCTGGGTGCAAACGTTTCCATGCTCGACAACAACGGGAATGTGTCGCTCAGTAACGACTTTACGTTCGACTCTGTCAGCCCTTCGGGCACCTGGGATACCAAAACCCTGGTTGATGGCTTTGCCGGGACTAACTACAAGCGCCACAAATGGCTGGGCTCCAACGATACGGCTTACTTCCAGTGGCGCTTCAGTGTCGAGGATTCCGGGTGGTACACGCTGTACGCCACGTATCCCGGCAGTACTTCCCACGATCCCAGTGCTCGTTACTACTTCGACGGGGCCTACCTCAAAACCCTCAACCAGACAAGCACCTCGCCTTTCATCCATTACCTCGGAACCAAGTATCTTAATTCTTCAAATCAGTACACGATAAAGGTTAAGGGACAGACTCTTAACAAGTATGTCGTCGCCGATGCCATTGTCCTCAAAAAGATTTAGGGAAAACCCGGTCTTTTTGTGCGGACGTCGCCGGTGCGAATGACAGTACGCTTTTTAAAAGTCTTTAATTTTTGTGCGGTTATCCAAACGGATGGCCGCACTTTTTTATTGTCCGTTTACTGCTCAATTTTTATCAAAGGCGCAACTGAAAGTGCCAATCTTTTTATACCAACTTTAGGGTCTTTAAATGCCACGGTAGCAACTTCGCCTTCCACGCTTACGACAATTCCTTCGCCAAAACTGGTGTGGACAACTTTGTCGCCATCCCTTACGTCTACATGTGGCGAAATATCCTCTACAGGAACAGGTTTGTTGCCAATTGTACCTATAGACAAATGTCTACGTGGTTGTCCAAATGTGGCTATATATTTTTCAGGTATGTCCGCGATAAATGCGGACGGAGCATTCGCGCGCGTTTCACCGTAAATTGTTCGTTGTCTTGCATACAAAAGGTGTAATCTTTTCTTGGCTCTGGTTATCGCCACATACATTAGTCGGCGTTCTTCTTCCAACTCTTCGGGCTCAATCATACTTCTTGAATGCGGGAAAATTCCTTCCTCCAATCCTGCTATAAACACATTCTCAAACTCAAGACCTTTTGCCGAATGAACTGTCATTAAAACAACTGCATTTTCTTTTTCATCCATTGAATCTATGTCGGCAATTAATGAAATTTCTTCCAGAAAAACAGACAGTGAAATGCCCGGTTCAAGCAGGTCATATTTTGAAGCCACAGATATAAGTTCGGCTATGTTTTCGTAGCGCGCTTCGCCTTCCGGAGTGCCGTCATTTATGAATTCCTGATACCCGCTTAATTTGAACGCATGCTTTATAACTCCGGACGCCGTGAACTCGGAATTGGCTTTCTTAAGCTGCCCAATAAGCTTAGCAAATTGCTTAACCGCTTTTATTTTTCCTTCGTTTAAATCGCCACAATCTTCCGCGTGATCCATTGCTTGGAACAAAGAAAATCCGTGCTTATTTCCGTAATCTTGAAGTATCTCAATAGTCCTTGAACCTATTTTTCTTGGTGGAGTATTGATGATTCTAAGCAGACTAACGGAGTCGCTTGGATTTTGAATTGCTCTTAAATAGGCAACCATATCTTTAACCTCTTTTCGTTCGTAAAACTTTGTTCCTCCGACTATTTTGTAAGGAACCCCATACCTTAAAAACACTTCTTCGATTGCACGCGACTGAGCGTTTGTTCTGTATAAAACCACAAAATCTTTATAAGGAGGATTTTCATATTCTCTTATCAATTCTCTTATTCTTTCGGCGATAATTTCTCCTTCGTGACGCTCATTATTGGCTACCATAAGCTGAATATTCTCGCCTCCTTTTTCTTCCGTCCAAAGTTTTTTCTCTTTTCGTTTTCTGTTTTTAACAATAATTTCGTGAGCCACATCAAGAATTACCTGTGTCGAACGATAATTTTGCTCAAGCATTACCACTTTTGAATCCGGGTAGTCTTTTTCAAAGTCCAAAATATTTCTTATATCCGCGCCTCTCCAGCTGTAAATGCTCTGATCCGAATCTCCGATTACACAAATATTTCTGTATTTTTCCGCCAGCATTTTTACGATTTCATACTGCGCTCTGTTGGTATCCTGATACTCATCTATACATATAAACCTAAATTTTTCCTGGTAGTAATCAAGCACTTCCGGGTTCTTTTTAAATAGCTCGACGGTCTTAATTAAGAGGTCGTCAAAGTCCAAAGCATTATTAAGTTTTAAAGCATTTTGATAAGGGCCATAAACTTCGGATACACGCTCGGTGAAGTAATTTCCAACCATACTGCTGTATTGAGCTGGATCTATAAGTTCGCTTTTTGCCGCTGAAATATGAGACAAAAGTGCGCGCGGATTTACCTGTTTTTGATCTATGTGCAGGTCCTCCATTATTCGCTTCATCAAACTTTGCTGATCAGCCGCATCGTAAATCGTGAAGCTGTTTTCATAGTCCATAAGGTGCGCGTTCTTTCTTAAAATCTTTACGCATGTTGAGTGGAAAGTCCCAACAGTTGGCTCTCCGCCACTGGAATCATTGTGCGCAAGCAAAGATTTAACCCTTCCCTTCATTTCATTTGCGGCTTTGTTTGTAAAAGTAACAGCCAAAATATTCCATGGTGCAACTTTATGATGTTCAATCAAATAAGCTATACGTTGGGTGAGAGTTTTTGTCTTTCCCGAACCTGCTCCGGCAACAATAATAAGCGGTCCTTTAAAATGGACAGCAGCTTCCTTTTGTTTGTCGTTAAGGTTCTTTAATGGGTCGTGTTCCGTCATCAATTCGGGTAATCAAAGTCTGGACCCAGATTATACCCGAAACAGGTACAATAAAAAACCCAATTATTATTGACTTTCAGCGCTTATTTCAGCGATTCTGTTCTTTGCGGCGATATCTCTTACTCTGCCTACAATCATTGTTTGAATTTCTTCTTCCGAGTACGCTTTCACCTCGACTCCGCGGATTTCCATTGCGCTCTCTGAATTTAAAATTTCATATTCGTCAAACAACAATCTTGCTACATAATTATGTATTTGGGGTATCATGCCACTTGGTATACTAAAGCCGCTTTTTAAAGGTATTTCATAAGTGCGACTAGCTCCACTATCTCTTTCTCTCGATTCAACTGTAATGGAAATTACGCCATCCTTCATAAAATAATGTTAAATTTCGATCGGTAGCCCATTTTATACTAATCTAATTTTTTGTCAATCACTCGTCGCGCACCTAGCGCACTGTCACTTTGGTCCCTATCTCTCCGAAACCATAGGCAAATTCAGCATCTTTTGGAAGTAACCTTATGCATCCGTGGCTTCTTCTTGTGCCTATATGGCTCAATGCTTCTCTCCAGTAGTATCCGTTGTCATATCGAATACTTGGAAGTGCATGGATTCCGTATCCTCCTGCCCTAAATCCCATCCATTTTGGCATTATATAATGTGGCCAAGCTCCTGAAACTCTAACTTCCTGTTTGTTTAAAATCTTTGTTTCTCCGTATGGAGTTGGGGTTTTGTAAGTCCCGGTGCTTACAGGGAATTCTCTAATAACAATACTTCCAACTTTAAGGTACATTTTTTGCGTCGCTATAACTATTTCAATTGATTTCTCTCCGTTTAAATCATCTTTTGTAATCCGTCCGGATTTGTCTACGTACTGTAAATAATCTCTATTCTCGGCTATATATTCGCCGACGTCAAAGCTTACGGCGAACTCCTTGTTCATCCATTGTTTGCCTTCGAGGACAAGGTCGAAATATTCTTTATAAATGCCTTCTTCGCTTGGCATTTTAGCCGTAAAAGTAAATGATCCTTTTTCTCCGGGGTTCAATACTTTTTGATCCATTCTTAATCTGTTTGGCGATTGCCATCCGTCTTTATTAACAAAAATCGCACTGTCGCGATCTCTATCTCTTGCTGTTCCAAGGCGAGCGGTTGGTCTAAGTGTGCATCCGCTTTCATCCGAAAACATTGGAATCGTACCTGTGTTTTTAATGTAGATTGTCACTTCCGCGAGCTCTTCTTTTTCAAAGCTAAGATTTTTTTTGGTACCAAGAAATTCAAAATCGTAAGACGGTTTTACGTTTGCCGCAAGCTGCGCAGTGCAATAATCAGGTTGAGTGGTTGCATAGCTTTGGGCGTTAACACTACTTGTGAACAAAAGGAAAAGGCCTGCAGTGGCCATGCAATATTTTGCAAATTTTTTCATATAATTTGTTTAGAGATAAGGGGTTTGACAAAAGGCTATTAGTATATTTTACTATACTTTGCATGTTTTTTCAATCATTCAATAAGCTTTTCCAATTCTTTCTGGAAAGATTCAATATCTTTGAAGTGTCTGTAAACCGACGCGAACCTTATGTAAGCAACTTCATCGAGCTTTTTAAGTTCGTCCATTATTCCTTCGCCTATAACTTCACTTGAAATTTCTTTGCCCAAGCTTTGCCATTTTTCTTCAAGAGACTGGATAATCTCGTCTATTTGTGCCTGAGTAACAGGTCTTTTCCCACATGCCCTCCAAATTCCTTTTTCAACTTTGTCTCTAAAATAAGGCTCTCTTGAATCATTTTTTTTAATCACTATAAGATTATTTTTTTCGACTTTTTCAAAAGTAGTGAATCTGTATGAGCACTGCTCACATTCGCGACGTCTTCTTACGGCTCTTCCCTCTTCCGTTTCGCGGGAATCAAGCACGCGGGTTGTTTTTTTCTTACACTTTGGACATTGCATATTTTCATTTTTTAAGACGAGCCCATTCTTCTTTGGCGAATTTATCCGTCATTCCGGCGACATAATCTTTTACGACTATTGCTTTGTCTTTACCATTTTTAATCAATCTCCCATGTTCGTCAGGAAGAGTGGTCGGATCATTATAGTAAGTTTCAAATAAATCGCGGATTATTTTTTGACCATGCTCATTTGATTTTTTTATAGCTTCGTTCTGATAAAAATTATCGCGCAAAAATTTACTCATCTCGTCCAAGTGGCTTTTAACTTTATCTCCAAATCGAACAAGTTCTTTGTTGAAGTTTTTAACATCTTCGACGGTTTCTATATCGTTTTGACCCAAAGCTTTATCGGTATTTACGCATATGTCTTCAACCAGATGGCCGATTATTTCTCCAACGCATCGTTGAATATAGGCCGGATCATCTTCTTTTATTGATGGATATTTTTTTGTGACATTGTCGGTCGCTATCTTCCAAAGCTCGGTTTCTTTAATTTTTTCCATACTGATTATTTCCGACCTTAAGCCATCGTCAATATCATGTCCGGTATAAGCGATTTCATCCGCGCGGTTAACAACCTGAGCTTCAAGATGAGGAGCTGTAAGTTTTGAGCCGGCTTGATCGTAAGTGCTTTTATGCTTATCCAAACCCGAGCGAACTTCCAGTGTAAGATTTAATTTTTCAATTTCATCAACGGTATATAGGCTGTGGCGATTATGCTCAAAGCCTTCTTTGTGCCCTTTTTCTTTCATTATCCTGTCCAATTCCTGCTCTCCGGCATGACCAAAAGGAGGATGTCCAATGTCGTGTCCAAGCGCTATCGCAGTTGTTAAGTCTTCGTTTAAGCCAAGTCTGCGCGCTATGCTTTGTGCGATAAATACAACCTCAAGCTCGTGCGGCATTCTTGTTCTGTCGTGATCATCTCTGTCACTTTCCTCTTTCACCTGAGTCTTCCCTCCAAGTCTTCTAAACGATTTTGACCAGATAATTTTGTCCACATCACGCTGAAAAGCCAACCTGTTGGAGTTATCATCTTCTTCTTGCTTTAGTCTACCTGCGCTGTCTGCGCTTTTTATCGCGTAGGGAGCCAATTTGTCAGCTTCAAGTTGTTCAAGGTCCCTTCTGTTTCTAAGCATAGATACAATATATAGTGTAGGGTAAGGAATTATTGCACAAATCTTATTAAAATCAAACGAACTTTTTTGCGTTGTGCAAAATAATAAATCGGACTAAATTTTAAGTATGACTACACAAAAAAAATTGTCGGATTACATACGAAAATTTCTTGAGCACGCTGAGGTTGGACGCAACCAATCTTTAAAGACAATCGAAAATTATCAGCATTATTTGAATCGTTTTTTAACGTGGTACGGCGACAAAAATCCCGCCGGAATCACGCTGGAAGACATTCATAAATACCGTCTTTTTCTTAACAGATATAGTGATGAAAGGGGCAGAACTTTGGGCGTAAAAACCCAGAACTATCACGTTATCGCCCTTCGCGCGTTTTTTAAATATTTAATAAAAAATGACATTCAAACTCTTCCGCCGGAAAAAATAGATTTGCAAAAAATCCCGGAAAGAACGGTTGAGTACTTAAGTCGGGATGAGCTGGAACGGCTTTTTAAAGAGATTTCCGGGGAGGGGATTACTACTTTAAGAAACCGCGCGATTTTAGAAACTTTGTATTCCACCGGACTTCGTGTAAGCGAACTTGTAAGTTTAAACAGGTCGCAAGTTGATCTTAAAAGAAAGGAATTTATGGTTCGCGGAAAAGGGAAAAAACCACGAATAGTCTTTTTGTCGGAAAGGGCCGCCGGGCATATAGAAGCCTATTTAAAGGCTCGAGAAGACAATTTTGAGCCACTTTTCATAAATCACGGACGTGGCAGAAAAGGCGACGACATAACGCTAGGCGAAAAAAAACGTCTCACGCGTGTCTCCGTTGAGTACATTGTGCGGACCATTGCTCGCAAGGCAGGAATAATAAAAAAGGTCACGCCACATGTTTTGCGCCATTCTTTCGCTACGGAATTATTGGTGAATGGCGCGGATATCCGCAGTGTCCAGGACATGCTTGGCCACTCCTCAATCACGACTACTCAAATCTACACGCACGTTACAAACAAGCGCTTAAGAGAGGTCCATGAGAAGTTTCATAAATAGCTCGCTACCTCCTCACCACCATCTTAATCAAATCTTTGGTAATGGCCTTGGTTGCAAAAAGCGAAGCGATGTAAACCGCGCCGCCTATCATAATAACTATAAGAGTACCGTAGCTACCCATGGCGTTTTGTATAGGTCTTTCAACCGCCCATACCGCAAGGCCCATAAGCAAGGCTGAAACAAATGTTCTGGCTGTTCTGTTGAAGGAAATTTTAAAAGGTAAGTATCTTTTTACCGTAAAGAAAACAAGGCATAGGACAATAAATTCGGAAGCCACCGTTGCAACCGCCGCGCCTCTAAAGCCGTACATTGGTATGAAAATCAAATTTGCAATCAAATTGAATATTGCGCACGATCCGTTTATCCACAAAAGTTGCGACTGTTTTCCAATTGCTATAAGCGTGTAATTGAAAATTATGTTAATTGAGCCGATTACAAACGAGAACAAAATTATCTGCAAAGCAACGTCAGATCCGTAAATTCCCTCGGCGAATCTACTCACATATTCGGGCGTACTTACAAGGTAAATAACCGGTATTGCCAGCAAAAATCCGCCTATAAGAAAAGGCACGCTCATCATAAATTGGAAGTCGAATGTATACTGAAGAACTTTTTTGTAGCTTTCATTTTTGTCTTTTATGAATTTTGTGAGTGTAGGTAAAACGGCGTTCATAAAGAACAGGGGAAGAAGGGCCAAAGCCTCTCTTATTCGTATCGCGACGGAGTATAATCCAACTTCTGTTGCACCTTTAATGTTGTAAATAAGTACTCCGTCTATTCTAAAATAAAGGTTGCTTAAGAACAGTGCCAGGCCGTAAGGGGCCGCTTTTTTAAGAAGACTTTTCATTAAATCTTTGTCTATGCGAAAGCGTATTTCCGTGTATTTGCTAACAAAAATTACGCTCAAAACAAGCATTGCGGCGCTTGAAATTACGCCCGCCCAAAATAGATGATAAAACCCAGCATGCGTATTGTCTGTAAAAAATACAAAGGCCACCAAGAACATGTATCCTATTTGAATCGCTTTTCCGATTACTTTGATAATCGCGTCGTACTGCATTTTATATTTTTGCTGCAAAACGCTTGTGATAATGCCGTTTGTAAGGCCGAGCAAAGATGCGGTTGCGGCAATCATTATCGCGTACGGAATTTGAGTTCCCTGATGGGACGGCACCAAAAAGCCGGCAGTGATAATGCCGATAAAAGTAATAAGTCCGATGATAACTCTTAAGCTTAAAACGTTGCCAAGAATCTTGGGAATGTTTTCCTCATCATTCGACATTTCCCTCACTGCGATCGTAAAAAGTCCAAAGTCCGCTATAATTGCGAACAATGCGAAAAATTCATAAACGTAACTGTAGTTTCCGTAGCTTCCGGCTCCAAGATAATAGGTGATAATCTTAACGCCTATAAGACTCAAAACCGCCGAAGCACCTTTCCCTACAATCTGAGCGGCCGTGTTTGATAATATTTTTCGTGCAACTGTCATTAGAGGCGAGTTAACGAGGCGCTTAGCGAACCCAACCTACGATAGCCAATAAAGGCTTTGAATGCAAATGAATCTAAATGGTATAATACTCATACGTAGCCTTATAAAACAAACAAATGCAAGAACTTAAAGATTCTCTTAATTTAGCTAAAGAAGAGATAGCAAAAGGTTTAAAAACAGTAAATCCGGAGGAACTTAAGCACAGGGTTGTTCAGCTTGGACAGCTTATGTCAGAGCCGAATTTCTGGGATGATCAGGAAAAGGCGCAAAGTATTTCGCAGGAGGTCGCAGCGCTTAATCAAATAATTGAGGATTGGCAAACGGTACAGAGAGATTGCGACGAACTTCTTGGGCTTGTTGAAATTACAAATGCCGAGGAAAATCCAAAGGAGGCGCAGGAACTTCATCAGATGGTCGCCAAATTTGATGCCCGATGGAAGGATCTTTTAACGAAATCTTTTTTAAGCGGGCCTTACGACAAAAATGACGTAATTCTTTCCATACATGCCGGGACGGGCGGAAAAGACGCTATGGATTTTGCGGAAATGCTTTTACGAATGTATCTTAGATATGCCGAGGAAAGGGGATTTAAAGCTGAAATTCTGGATAAGTCGGAAGGCGAGGAAGTGGGCTTGAAAAGTGCCACGATTACCATTAAAGGTTATCTTGCTTACGGCTATTTAAAGTCGGAAAACGGAGTCCATAGGCTTGTAAGACTTTCGCCTTTTAACTCAAAACATACACGTGAAACATCTTTCGCGATGGTGGAAGTATTGCCGGAATTAAAGCTCGAAGAATCTCCGGAAATAGATCATGATGATTTAAGAATAGACACTTACAGATCTTCTTCCGCAGGTGGACAATCAGTTAATAAAACCGATTCGGCAGTGAGAATAACGCATATTCCAACCAATATAGTTGTTCAGTGTCAGAATGAAAGAAGTCAGTTGCAAAACAAAGAACAGGCGATGAAAATTTTGCTCGCGAAGCTTAATGACCTTAGAATAAAAGAGGCCGCCGAAAAAATTGAAGACATCCGCGGAGGCAGGGTGGAAATTAAGTGGGGTAGCCAAATAAGGTCTTACGTACTGCATCCTTACACGATGGTTAAGGATCATAGGACGAAATATGAAACATCTAAAGTTGAAGAAGTGCTTGACGGGGACATAGAAGGTTTTATAAGATCATATCTTGAGATGAAGTTTAAAGCACCTAAAGCGGATCTGTCATGAAACTAACCATACAAACCGGGACTGGAAATAAAATTTTGCGCGCGAAATCGACGCCTTTTGATTGTGTGGATAAATACGTTAAAAAGCTTGCGCAGGATATGATGGAGACTATGGACAAGGCCGAAGGGCTTGGGCTTGCAGCTCCACAGGTCGGCATCAACAAAAGACTTATAGTTGTTATCCTAAACTACAATACCGATCACGAGCTGGTTATTCCCCTTGTTAATCCGGAAATAGTGTATTTTTCGGAAGAAAAAATTATTTGTGAAGAAGGCTGTTTAAGTATCCCTGGAGTGTACGAGCCGGTGGAAAGAAGTAGTATAATAAGGGTCAAATTCCTTGATCTAAAAGGCAATAAACAACTCCTTGAGCTTTCCGACATTAACGCTCGCGTAATTCAGCACGAAGTTGATCACTTGGACGGTATTTTGTTTGTGGATAGGCTTAACGAAGCTTAAATTTTTTGGCCAGTCTTATCACCCAATACCAAAATGGCTTAAATACAAGTTCTTTGGCTTTTACGTACTCGGTAATTTCCCCGCCGAACTTTAATTTAAAATCCGTAACTCCCTGCCACGGATGATTTTTGGCTCCTACCGGTGCAATTCCAAGAAAATCGTATTTTGCGAATCCAGTTTTTTTTGCCTCGCGGATGGCGTGCCACTGCAATAAATAAGGCGCCATAACATTGCGATACTCATTTGACGAAGCCCCATAATAGTAAGTGGCTGTTTCTCCGTAAAAAGTCGCCAGCAAACCTGCAATAATCTTTCCTTCATATTCGGCGATGTACAATTTGGCCATTCCCTTAGGCTCCAAAGTGTCCAGCATCTTCTGGTAAAAATTCTTATCATGTGGGGTAAAGCCATCTCTCTGTGTTGTCTCCTCAAGAATCCTGTAAAAATCTTCTGCATTTTTTGACACCCTTATGGTTACGCCTTTTTTCTCGGCCAGCTTTATATTGTACCTTCCTTTTTGTTTCATGTTGGCAAGAATTTCGGCCTCTGTCTTGGTAAGATCAATAATCACCGTGCATTCCGGTTGATGAGACGCGTGTGCTGCCCTAAATTTAAGTTTCTCGGCGATTTTTTCGTATTCAGCGCCTTCAGGCGCATCTTTTTTATAAGCCGGCTCTATACGCAAAAATACGGCGTTTTCTTTGACGGCTATTTTTCGCACTTCTTCAACAAATTCGCGCAAATATTCTTCCAAATCCACGCCCGACACGGGCCCCCTGTTACAGTAAAGCCAACAAAGCCCCTTTGGCAGCGGCATTTTTTGTAGCACGGCCACAGTACCACCGCCTATACTCACAAGCCAAAACTGCTCGCCCTTTGCGCTTTTTCTAAACTCTGCCCAGTCTTTAGTCTGTTCTATACAATTCAAAACGAAAAGCCGTTAATTAACGCGACAATTCTACTTTAATTAAAACTAAAAAACCATCCCCACCCATCCATTATTCAATTTTTCGTAAACGCAAATATTGTCCTTATTTATCTTAATTGCAATTTTATTGTCGTCGGAAATCAAATCCGGATTTAATTTACATGTTTCAATGCCAGTCAGCACCCATCCCGCCTTAGGATGAAGATCGAGCCCGTTTTCAGCGCAAAATTTTTCAAGTATTTTTTTAAGATTATTCCTGCTCAAGTCGGAAGTTGCCAATTTCACAAGCAACCTGGTTTTAAGATCCTGCCCTATAGCGTTCTCTCCATTGTTGGTAAAGGCATTTACATTTCGTGCCGCCCTTAAAATTTCCGCCAAATGTTTTTCTACAAAGCCTTTATCAAGATTCCCACTTTCAAGCGCCTTCAAAATTTCACTCAAAACCATAGCGGGACTTTGCATTAACTCATCAACGGATGGGGTTTCTGACCCTGACTCACAATTATCCATAAGCGATTAAAATTAAACGGCAGTGGAGAATATAATACAATAAAAGAGAAATAAAGCAAGGGCAATTGTGTCGCGTGCCTTAGCCACTTCTGCGCCGCAACTTTGCGTCCTTTGCGAATCTTTTTTACGACCGGCCCACCCTGCGCTTCTGCCTTTTCCAGCAAAACTTTTATAACATCATTCCACTCGATGGCCCCGCCCATCTTATTTTTGAATTTTCGCAATTTGAATTCCGTGGCTTTATCAAGGGAAAAACTGACTGTTATTCTTCCAGTCCTGGGACTGGGAATTTCCGGTACTCTCTGTTCCTGAGCAAAAAGTTCCAAAGCAGTTTTCGACATTGTTTGTACTATCTTTGCCAATTCAGCTTGGTTTTCCCGTGTAGCCAAAGTTGCCACGATTCGCACTTTATTTACACCCACTTCGCTACATACTTTTCTACCTGGAAAATTTTTTCAACTGTTCCGTAAACTCAACTATAGTGGCAAACCCGTGTTTTTTGTGTAACTCAAGCCTACAAAAATCGTCAACTGTTTAAACGCTTCAACATGCGATTACAACACAAAATAGGTGAGCCTGTCCTCACCATTTTGCGCCACGAAATCAATCATCAAAATTCCACTCCCGCAACCGCTCTCATTCCCGCCCCACCTCCGGTCCTTGAATAAACACCCTTTTTTTGGTATAATTAACAGATAAAAATAAAAAGAAAATATGGCCGATACAACAAGCTTGCCATCGCTTCCCTCAACGGTTGACCTCACCGGAGGCGCGACTTTACAGGGAGACCCGCTTGAAATCATGCGAAATGCCGCGCGTGAAGCTATTGATGGCGTTGATAAAAACGCGCTTTCCAACGAGAACGAAAAGATCGAATTTAAAAAATATGTCCTAAAAAAACTGCAGGATAATATAAAAAAGTTTGAAGAGCTTGATGCCCAGGCTGCCAAAAAAGCCCAGGAGGAAGAGGCCGCAAAAGCCTCTGAAGAGTCTACGCAGAAGGAAGAGGATCCGTTCGCCGATATATTTAAAACCGACGAGGAAAAACAGGATGAGACAACAAAAGAAAAAATAATAATCGCGCAGGGTTTTATATCTGATCTTAAGCGCATAAGGGAAAAATTCTTAAAGCAAGTGCGTGTAAAACGTGAGAAACAAGAGCAAAAGACCAATGAGAACAAAATGGAAGAAATCCTCGGAAAGCTAAACCAAATTTAACAAATAACCAAAATAAAAATGTTACAACCAAAATTCAATCCGTTTTTCTACGCAAAGTTTGTGTTTGCTTTTTCTGAAAGTCCAGAAGTTCCTCAGGCTAACGCAGATTTGACCGACCTTGATAAAGTAAAGTTTGATCAAGAAGGACAATCTATTGTTGCTGCGTGTATGGCTAGAATTCGAAACAAACTTGGTTCGAGTAGTATCTTTAGTGACTCCAAAAAATCACTAATTCGTGAACCTGGTTTTCAAAAAGACATACAAGAAAAAACAATGCAAGGGCTTACGTCATTTTACAAATCAGAAGGAATTAAAAACGCGAAATCAGTTGATGAAAAAAAAGAAGTTGTTAGACAAAAGCTGGAAGAAATCAAGGAATTATTAGTAAAATTGACAAATGAATTTATAGAAAATGAACAAAAGAGAAAGGATTTTATTGAAAGTATAAAAGGAGAAAAAGAAAAGGCTGTTAATTATATGGTGGAGTTTTTTGAATCTGATTTTTTTACGGATTCCGATAGGGAAAAAATTGGCAAGCAAGCTTTGATTAATGTTACAAAGGCAATAATGAGTGACGTTATAATCAAAAATACAATTCTTGTTGAAGATATGACTAATAAGCAAATTAAGGATTTTGATCTGAAAAAACTTGAAGATATTTTGAAAAAAGATATTTATGATGACAAAGATAGTGTTGTAAATACAATTAAAAATAAAATTATCACTGAATGGCTTAAGGATACCCCAAGGGCAATTTATAAAGATAAAAATTGGACTGAAAATGATATGCCGGATGGACCTGTAGGAGGGACTTTAAAATATACCCCAATACTGGAAAAAGAATTGAAAAAAGAAGTCGCGCTGGATTTGGAGAGCAGGGATCTTACGCATGAAGATCTTTTGCAAATTGAAAATATTTTAAATGAAAGGAAACGGCTTATTAATGATTTTACCGCACTTTCAGGTGACAAGGATGATCTTTATGGGTATCAGGAACAAATAAATGTAACTGCAAGAAGCTGTGAATTGGTGGATGCCAATAACAATTATCCTGTCGAATGGATCTTGGGAAATTGGCAAGCAAATCAATTAAAGTCTAAGTATATTCCAATTATGAATGAAGAAATTACAATATTGAAAGACGCTATTGCCAAATTGGAGTCTAGTTTAATTTCAAAACCAAAAGAGCCTGAAGTTATTCCTGAAAACAAGAAAACTGAAATAACCGGGATTCAAATTGATAAAGATGGTGTTCACATAACCGGTGCAAATCTTGCGGACAAAGCCGGTGAAAATCTTCAAATTAAATTGCCGGAAAACCCTATGCGCGTAGCAACTTCTGACTCCGGGCAAACCGATGTTAAATTTATTGCTCAAGGGATGGAAGGTCTACAAAAACAAGTTGTCGAGTTTGTTAAAGCTGGAATAAGTGGAACATTGGCGGCCAAATTCACTGGAGTTGATTTCCAGGTGGCCTTGGGAAAAATTAAAGATGAAAATATTGAAGCGGCAACTAAAGATCAATTTAAAGGTTTGATCCCGGATATTAAAGTTTATGGGACAGCAAGTCCTGATGGGGATTTAAAGGGAAATTTGGACCTTGCAAAGGAGCGTGGGGAAAAAGCGAAGAATAAAATTCTTGCCAAAGTTCCAGCAGATCAAAAAAATGCCTTCAAAGACAAGATAAAGGTTGAATGTGGAGTACAAGGACCTAATGGAGAAATAATCTCAACACAGGATGGCCTTGAAAAAGTTGAAAAAGACCTGATTGCAAGATGGAATACAGAGGCGGTGGGAGACAAAGATAAAAAGCTCGGAGATAAGGATATAAAATTTATATACGATAAGTTAAAAAGCGGATCTAATAACTCTAACGCAGAAAAGGTATTCATTGATAAATATTTCACTAATGCAAGAGGCGCTGCCGTAAAACTGGATTTCCCGCAAGAAAAACAAAAGATTACAGTTGCAATGGATTTCAAAGAAACTCCAGCTGCAGTTGTAGCTGCACAAGTGGTCCCCAACTAACAAACACAAAAAAAAGAGGCCCCACCTTTCACAGGCGCGGACCTCTTTTAAATAATTTGTTTAAGTGGCAACGGCCAAGCGGCCTCTCGCCATCGCTTACCCCATCTTCTTTCTAATGAAAGCAGGGATATCAAGCTCGTCCTCGGCGTTTCTCATAACCGGAGTAGCCATTGAAGAGTTTGATGTAGCTGAAATGCTATTTAATGATGAGTGTGATCTGAATGAAGTTCCGCCTCTTGAAACGGCGTCAAATCCGGTAGCAACCACGGTGATCTTAACTTCTCCTGTGTAAGAGTCGTTAATTACTGCACCGAATATAATGTTTGCCTCGGCATCGGAAGCTTCCGTAATAATTCTTGCGGCCTCATCAACTTCGTACATTGATAGGTCGTTTCCACCGGTAATGTTGAATAACACGCCCTTGGCTCCGTCAATTGAAAGCTCAAGAAGTGGGCTCTCGATAGCGGCTTTTGCAGCTTCGATTGCTCTGTTTTCACCTGTCCCGTATCCAATACCCATTAACGCACTTCCGGCATTTTCCATAACTGTTCTTACATCCGCAAAGTCCACGTTAATCATTCCATGAACGGTGATAAGATCGGCAATACCTTGTACGCCTTGTCTTAAAACGTCATCCACAACCATGAAGGCCTCAGTAATTGGAGTCTTCTTATCTATGATTGAAAGGATTCTGTCGTTTGGAATTGTAATCAATGTATCAACCTTTGCACGTAGGTTCTCAAGTCCTTCTTCAGCCTGTATTCTTCTTCTGTGTCCTTCAAAAGCAAATGGTTTTGTAACAACACCTACGGTCAAAATTCCTTGTTCTTTAGCGATTTCCGCGATAACAGGAGCAGCTCCTGTTCCTGTTCCTCCACCCATACCTCCTGTGATAAACACCATATCAGCTCCGGCAATTGCTTCTCTTATTTCTTCTGCGCTTTCCTCTGCGGCCTGTCTTCCAACATCAGGATTACTTCCAGCTCCAAGTCCTTTTGTCGTAGCTTTTCCAATATTAATTTTTGTAGGAGCTTCAGAGTGATAAAGAGCTTGTGCATCAGTATTCACGGAAATGAAATCAATACCTCTAAGGTTTGATTTAATCATTCTGTTGGTAGCATTGTTGCCTCCGCCTCCAACGCCAATAACTTTAATTGACGCAACAGGTGTCATTTCAGGCACAACTTCCTGAGGTCTGATACGAGGAGTCACATTCACATTTACATGATGATGGTGGCTACTGGTACCGGCTCTTCCGGAGAACAAGTTTCGAAGTGATGATTTATCTTCCATAGGATGTTATGTTTAATTGGATGACTATTGTCGATTAAATTTTACAAAATGTCAATAAGTTTTTTAAAATAAATTAGGGAAGTAGGTTTTTTACCCAATCCTTAAGGCCACTTAACCCTTTTTTAAGACCAAATCCTTTAAAATGGAATCCGTAAGATCTTGATTCCAAGCGTGATCCCCAGATAAGAAGCCCGATAGCCGTGGCATAAGCCGGGTCATCTATCTTATCAACAACTCCGTCAAAATTCTGAGGGAATCCTATTTGAACAGGTAAATTAAGAGTTTCTCTGGCCAAATCTATTGTTCCCGGCATTTTTACACCCGCTCCGGTTAAAATAACTCCGGCAGGAAGCATTCCGTCTCTATGAATTTTTGCAAGTTCGTCTTTTGCAAGTATGAAAATTTCATGATATCTGGCCTGAATAATCTCGGCCATATGTTTTTTTGAAACTTTGTGTGCATCAATTTTGCTTACTAAAGAAAGGTCGATAGTCTCTCTCTCGTTAATATCTTCCGGTATGCAGCTTCCGTACTCAATTTTAATTTTTTCCGCGGTATCAATTGCAGTTCTAAGTCCTATTGCGATGTCATTTGTAACGCTTTCTCCTCCAATTGGAAGAACGGCCGTATGAAGGGTTGTTCCTTCTTCAAAAACGGAAAGAGAAGTTCCTCCGCTTCCTATATCAAGAACAACAACGCCAAGCTCCTTTTGTCTCTTTGACAAAACAGCCTCTGGAGCCGCCAAAGAACTTGGAATTATATCGTCGATATCAACTCCGGCTTGCAATACACATTTTTCGACATTTTTAATTGCCGGAATAAGTCCGGTAACAATGTGCGCTTCAACCTCAAGTCTAATTCCGGTCATTCCAACCGGATATTTAATTCCCTTTTGTTCATCTACCGTAAAAGATTTTGGAATTATTCTTAAAATTCTTCTGTTACTTGGGATAGAAACCGCCTGCGCGGCTTCAAGTACACGGTCAACGTCATCTTCACTAACTTCATTTCCCGCATGTGAAACAGCTATAACACCTTTGCTGTTAAATGATTCGATGTGGCTTCCTCCGATACCAAGAAAAACATGATTAACCGGTTCGCCGGCCATCCTTTCCGCATCTTCAAGCGAAGTGGAAATACTGTTGATTGCTTCTTCAACGTCAATAACGGAGCCCTTTCTAAGGCCTCCGGAAGGAGTTACTCCAACTCCGATTATGTTGGGCGTCTGCGATTTCTCCTCAAGCGTTCCAACAACTGTTCGTATTTTGGAGCTTCCGATATCAAGACTGGCAATAACACGTGATTTTGCCATTACAAAAAGAAAAGAGATAAAAAAAGGAGCCTATACATCAAGCCTGCGAAGAATATAAATGAAAGTTATATTAAATGCAAATGTTTTTTTATATAAAAACGGCTTATTTATGAGCTTTGAACTAAATATGTATACAGGAATTTGTCTAATTTGCCCTAAAACAGGCTTGTCTGCAAGGGTTCTTCCTGTTTTTTAGGCAGAATATTGGCAAGTCTGCTTACAAGTGATTTAAACGCCAGTTGATTGAAAATGGGAATGGCTTTTTCAAAATCATTTATATGAAATTTTGCCTTTTCAAGGCTAAAATCTATTGGTACGTCATGTACAAGTTTAACCAGCCCTTGGCTAAAATATGCATTTTCTTTGTTTTCCGAAAGCTTTTTGTTAAGAGCGCCCTTTATTTTATCAATATTTTCATAAATTCCATCAAGACTGCCATATTCTTGAAGTAGGGTTTGGGCTGATTTATCCCCTATTCCGGGAACTCCGGCAATGTTGTCGGAAGGGTCGCCGGTTAAAGACTTGTAATCAATAACCTGATTTGGTTTTATGCCAAGCTTTTTTTCAACTTCTTCACTTGTGTAAATTATATTGTCATTTCCTCCGTTTTTTGGGCTGACAACAAATGTTTTCTCATCTACAAGCTGAAAAGCGTCTTTATCGCTGGTTATTATATAAATTTCCATGTCATCTTCTTTTTTTAGCAACGTGGACATTGTTGCGAGCACATCATCGGCTTCAAATCCTTCTTTTTCGAAAATCGGGAAATTCAATATTCCAAGAATTTCCTTAATCCTTGCGAATTGTTCATAAAGTTCGTCAGGTGCCTTTACTCTTTTTGCCTTATACCCATCAAATGCGTCATGTCGAAAAGTTTTTTTGGAAACGTCAAAAGAAACCGCCGCGTAGTCCGGTTTTAATCTTGTGATTATATTTAAAAGTATTGAATAAAAGCCATAAACAGCGTTAACAAGCTCCCCCTGCGGTGACTTAAAAGGAGGTAGGGCATGAAAGGCCCTGTGAATTAACGAGTTCGCATCTACGAGTATTATCTTTTTTGGCATGTATCTATTAAATCATGTTCACCAGGACTGTCAATTATAAGTGGTGGGAAAAATAGTTGTTTTTTGCTATAATTACAGGAAAACAAAAACAAAACTCATTAAATTTAACCTATGCAGCAGGCCGATCAACAGGTTGCGATTAAAAAAAACACAAAAGTTCCAACGGTGTTATTGGCGGCTGCCAATATAAGCGAGAATATTAAAAGTGAAATCTTGGACACTCTTGAAGAAGGTCTTTCTCATTTGCATATAAAGCTTTTAAAGAACGAGAATGATTTTTCGAGTTTGGAAAAATCACATATAATTGTGCTTTTTGAAAATGATATGGATCTGTTAAAAAAAGCTTGGAGCCAGGGAGTTGTCCCTATAACTCAGGCATTTGATTCTTCCATTATAGATTACAATCCAAACACGGAAAGCGGAAACAGTTTTGTATATGACTCCAAAAATTATTGGGAAATATTTGCCGCAATTGTTCGCGCATGCGAAACATACAAATTCCCTTATGACTGGAAATTTATAGTAAGAAGCTGTACCAAGTCATCTTAGTCAAGAGAGTCCGATCCTGCTCCGTCTCCAATACTGGTGACCGTATTAATTATATCGCCGAAATCGATATATTTTATGATATCAAGTCCAAGCGCTTTTCCTACGGTACTTACTATTACAACGGCTAAAACCGTGATAACAAGTCCGATTATAGCGTAACGGATTGTGCCTACGGCTTGTTTGATTTTCTCTTCCTGTCCTCCTGAGAGAATGAACGAAATACCTCCTACGAAAATGAATATGACAGACAAAAGTCCTGCGATGATTATGGCATAAGCAAGGCCTTTATTGATTATTTCAACGATATCATAACGTTGAGCAGCTTCAATGATAGAGTCAGACTGATTCATAGTGGTACTTAATTATTCAAGATATACTAGTCAATACTTTCAACGGCAACTTCGTGACCTTCCGGTTCAACAATTCGTAAATTTACACGAGCGTTGTTTTTTGAACCGATAACACGCAATAGTATACGCAAAGACTTTGCGGTTTGTCCATTTTTACCGATTATTTTACCCATGTCTTCCTTGGAGACTTGAAGGGTTATCAAAACACCCATTTCATCAACAGCTCTGGATACTTTTACGTCTTCAGGTTTGTCGACTATGAGCTTTACAACATGCTCAATGAAATCCTTGTCTGGACCATTAGCATTTTCTGTACTTGGATTCATGGTTTTTAGAGATTACGGGACGGTGGTTTAGAGAGAAGATATATATTTAAAAACTTCTTTTCTAATTTATGCCGCCGGAGTTTCTGCCGGGGTCTCAGCAGGTGCTTCGGCTGGAGTCTCTGCCGGAGCGGCAGCGGCAACCGGTGCAGCAGGTGCTTCTTCTACAGCTTTCTTACTCTTTCTTTTCTTATTTCTGGCTTCAATAAAACCTTCCATACCGCTTACACCATGTCTTTTTAGAAGTGATGCTACCGTATCGGTTGGTTTTGCACCTTTGGATATCCATTCCCGAATTTTCTTCTCGTCATATTCAAAAACCTTAGGCTCACGATTTGGAATATAGTGGCCTAAAACCTCAAGAAATTTTCCTTTAATTGGAGCGCTGTGCTCAGCAACAACTATACGATACGAAGGGTAATTTTTTCTTCCCGTGCGTGAAAGTCTTATCTTTAACAACGTTTTTTAGTTTAAAAAATACAAAAAATGTGTCCTTAAATGTAAGGCGCCTTTAGTTTAGCGAAGTTTATTCCATTGTCAAGCCGATTGATCGGCGTTGTTTACTATCGTTATCAGAACTTTTTTCACCAGAGGCTTACCTATGTTTTTGTTTATGTACTCTTCGCAATTACTTTGTCTCATTGATAATTGTTGAGCCCACATTGCATTTGCCGCGTCTATGTATAAGGCTTTATTTTTGTAATATCGGGCTTTTAATTCTTTAAGTCCGTCTTCGCCGAAATTTTCGATACACCACTTTTTATATTCGTTTATAACCCCAAGTGCGGCAAATTCTTTTGCATACCCCTGCTTATTTATCTCTCGTGGGAGCAGATCTTTTAATTGTTTAAACATGATCTGTACAGGTTATATGTTTCTTGTGCCATCTGTTTCCAGGTGAATTTTTTTGCCCGCTTTATTCCATTTTCGACTAGTCGTGATTGGAGAGAGGTGCTTTTTAAAAGCGCATTTATGTTTTGCGCCATGTCTTTAAAATTTGCCGGATCAAAAAATACTGCGCTGTCTTTTCCGCATATTTCCGGGATTGAAGATGCATTGGAAGCGGCCACGGGAGTCTCGCAAGCCATTGCTTCCAGCGGAGGTAATCCGAATCCTTCGTAAAAAGAGGGAAAAACATAAACATCTGCGGCCGTATATAAATCCAAAAGTTCATTTTCGGAAACAAGGCCGGGGCGTATTACGTTTTCAAGTTCACCCAAATTAGAAATGGTGTCTTTTACTTCGGGATAAAAAGGATCTTCTTTCCCGGTTAAAACAAGTTTGAGTTTTTTCATTCCATACTCGGACCTTATCATATGGAAGGCCTTTACCAGGTTCGGAATATTTTTATGTGATCGCCAAACGCCTGTGTATAAAAGAAACGGATTTTCTATTTTATATTTTCCCAAAGTACTTTCTATTCTTTTTTTGTCCTTTATGGGAGCAAATTCCTCTCCGACTCCCTGATATATAATGCTTATTTTTTCCTCGGGAATCCTTGTTATTTCGAGTAAATCTTTTTTGCTGTTTTCGGAAATTGTTATAACTTTCTTGGCTTTTTTAACCACTGACCTTAAAGTTAAGTAATATCCAATTCTGTGGAGGAAAGAGCGTTTTTTCTTGCCCGGGAAAAACGAAAGAGTTAAATCGTGGATAGTAACAATAGAAGGTTTGCCGTAAAAAATCGGTGCGTTAAAATGCGTAAAATGCATGAGGTCAAGATTCTCCTTATTAATCGCTTTTAAAAAAGAGGTTTGTTCTTTAAGCGAATAAATTGGCGCATCAACAAGGATTTTTTTAAAGTTGTTTGCTGGTGGCGTAAACTCATCAAATTCCGGATTGTTGAAAAACAAAACATATTGGTTTGTTTGATCAAGTTTTGAGATCCTGTGCACAAGCTCGTACACGTACCTTCCTATGCCGGTGAATTTGCTTGAATAAATTCTGCAGTCTATTCCAATTTTCATAATTTTTTTTGCTCGCTATAAATTACCTTGAGTTTCGCACGGAAGTATATTATGTTTATCCGTGCTTTTACAAACTAAAGTTAGTAATTAGCGATTAACGCGGAGCGGTAGTTCAGTTGGTTAGAACGCCACACTGTCACTGTGGAGGTCGCGAGTTCGAGTCTCGTCCGTTCCGCCAGTAGACCTCTCGTTTGCGAGAGGTCCGTCTTTATCATTTCAAAAGCGCCCCATGTATTTAAAGGGGCGCGGTCTTTTTTGAACTATTTAACACTATTCTTTAATTGTTTTGAAGTTTTACGTATCGTGAAAAATGAATAAACAACTAGTATTAAAGGTAAAATAAATACAAGAATAATGAACAGCATAGGGTGTAAATTTACTGAACTCTGAAAACTTGTGCCGTCTTTTAAAATTTCTGGAAGTGCGACCGTAAAAGCTACAGGGATTGCAAAAAGAATAAGAGAAATGACGATATAAATAAATAATAGGTTTCTCCATCTTTTTTCCATATTTTGAACCAATTTTTTTGAAATTGAATAACCTACATAAGCTATTGAAAGTAGAAATATTGGGAAAAGAATACTAACAAACACAATCCATAACGGGTGTGTTAAATTCTTAATCAAGAACTCAATAATATATGCAACAAAGCTTAAAAAGACTGTAATTGCAGCAATCCAAGTGAATACTTTCCCAGTTGTTTCAAGTAATACAGATCCATTTATTAAATATAGAACACCGGCAATTGCAAAAAGATAGCCGATTAAGTCCGGAAGAATATCGAAGTCATTAATAATAAAGTCAACAGCTATAAAGATTCCACCCCAAAAGAGCAAATTCAAACCTTTTCCTAAAGCCAAAGTTTCTTTTGCTTTTATTGACTGAGATTTTTCCATTTTTAATTGTTTTAAATACAACTAAATACTATTTTAACATATTAATCACAGCTATGCAAAATAGTTCTAGGACAGTCCCGTCCGTTCCGCCAGAAAAAACACATTTCGAAAGTTATGGTGTTTTTATTTTTTTGTAAGGACACTTTGTCCAACTTGTATGAATTTGATCGCTGCCATCTATAGATACACGTCTGTTCCCTTTTTCATCATCGCTATTTAAACTTGAGCCAACAATAAAAGATGCCCTGTCGTTTATAGCTTGTCTGCTTTCTTCCGTGTCGGAAGCGGCATTTAGTGCTGTGCAAAAATCTTCTTTTTCATCGAAGTAAGGACAAATAACGTCTGTTGTATTATCGGAAAATTGCTGAATTATTGCGTTTACAGGTTTAACGATGTCTCCCAATTTTAATTCCGGATTTTCCAGAGAACCTACTTTGTATGCTTCGAATCTTCCTTCGCAACTGATAACACTTGAATTTAAAAATTTTCCCGACATGGTTGTTTTGTTAAGCGCCTATACAGTGCTAATCATAGTACAAAAGTTAATATTGTCAAACAGCTTTACCTTGATTACCCAAGATATTTTGCTATAATCAGATTCCCGCATACGGATGCACTTTATTCTTAACGACCTTTACATTATGGCTCAAACATTTTTGACTATCCAAGAGGCCGCGGATCTTACGCAAAAGTCTATTCAGACGATTCGTCGGGCTATTCAATCAAAAAAAATCAAATCAAGAAAGAAGAAAACTCCGCAAGGATATAACTATATGATTGATAAAGATAGCCTGTTGAGTAGCTATGATTTTAAAAAGGCCAATGACGCGGTTGTTGCTGAAAAAAAGGAATCTGCCGACAATATTTCAAAGAATACAAAGAAGATTGCAAAGCAGTATCTTACTCATGACGATATGGGGATTTTTAAGGATACTGTACAGAAACTTATAGATCAGAATGAGAAAGACAAAGAGAATTTTTTCAGACTTGTAAAAACATTTCAGGACAGAGTCGTTGTGCTTGAAAATCAGGTTAAGCTTTTGGCCCAGCCAAAGAGAAAATGGTATCAAGTTTGGAAATAACGGTTGACTCGCCCCTTAGGGCTCGCAAGAGTCTCGCTAACGCTCGCCTCTAATGAAAAGAAAAATAGCACGTGAAATATTAAGAAAGTTGTTTCACTTGTATCAGCTTCCGGTTATCCTTGGATACATTGTTTTGCGTTATCAATTCTCCGACAGGGTCGCGATTTTCGCTTTGGTTATTTTGCTTATGTTTATATTGGAGTTTGAGATGCTCAGGCTTGAATGGAAAGTTGTATTTCCGGATCCGTTTGGAATAATGAGAAAATCCGAGAAGAAAAATGCTACCGGAATGCTTTATATGATTTTGGCGACAATAGTTGTATTCGCCGTGTTCGATTTTAAGATAGCACTTGTAGCTCTTTTACTAACTGTTTTTGGAGATCTTGTATCCGCTATAGTGGGTATTCAATATGGAAAACACAGAATAAAAAATGGTAAGTCGTGGGAGGGTTTTGGCGCAGGACTACTTGCGAATATCGTTGTCGTTATGGCTCTTTTGTGGCAGTTTCCGTTGGTTGGAATTGTAATGGCCGTTACAGCTAGCGCTGTAGAATTCGTTACATACAAAATGGACGATAATTTAACGGTCCCTATTTTTTCCGCATTTGCCGGTCATACCGCCGCTTTTATAATCGGAGTTAGCTTTGTACAGATCACAAATCCGCTTCAGGATTTTCAGCAATTTATTTCAACCTTTTTATAGAAAGGTGCATCTTAAAAAACTTGCACTCGGATAAAAAAGTGCTAGCATGCGTGTGCTTGATTTATTAACCAAAAGGCTCATGTCACTTTTTGAGAACACGCTAAAACAAATAAACGAGGCGGCGGAGATCATGAATCTGGACAAGGACATCATTACGATTCTTAGCCATCCAAAGAGAATTATGCAGGTTAGCATGCCGGTTAGAATGGACTCTGGAGAGATAAGAGTTTTCGAAGGTTTTCGTGTTCAGCACAATGATTTGGCCGGACCTTTTAAAGGCGGAATAAGATATCACGAACAGGTTGATATGGGTGAAGTTAAGGCGCTTGCCGCATGGATGACAATGAAATGTTCAGTCGTTGGAATTCCTTTGGGAGGTGCAAAGGGAGGAATTATTGTTGATCCAAAAACACTTTCAAAAAGAGAACTTGAACAGTTAACAAGAAAATACACGGACAGAATCGAACCTATTATTGGTCCGGATAAAGATATCCCTGCGCCGGATGTAAATACTAACGGTCAGATTATGGCGTGGGTTGTTGACGAGTATATGAAGCTTGGAAATACAAATAAGAAAGGTGTTGTAACTGGAAAGCCAATTGAGTGCGGAGGATCTGCCGGACGTGATCAGGCTACCGCTCAGGGTGGAGTTTATGTTCTTGATGAAATCGTTAAAGCAAAAGGAATTAAGCCGGAAGAAACAAGAATCATAGTTCAGGGATTTGGAAACGCGGGAGGAAACATGGCTATGCTTCTTGCAGATAAAGGGTACAAAATCTGTGGAGTTTCAGACTCAAAAGGAGGTCTTTATTGCGCCGATGGCCTTGATTCCAGAAAGGTTGATGTATGCAAGGAAGAAAAAGGTTCAGTTACGCAGTGTCAGTCTTTGGGAAGCGGATATGAAGTATGTACCAACGAAGAGTTGCTTGAGAAAGAGTGCGATATTTTGATTCTTGCCGCTCTTGAAAATCAGGTTCATGAGAAAAATGCCGATAACGTAAAAGCAAAAATGGTATTCGAGCTTGCAAACGGACCTACAACTCCGGAAGCTGATAAGATTTTCGCAAAGAAAGGAATTACAGTTGTACCTGACATTCTTGCGAATGCGGGAGGAGTTACGGTAAGTTATTTTGAGCTTGTTCAGAACGAAGCTCAGTATTATTGGACAGCTGAAGAAGTGCAGGAAAAACTAAAACCTATAATGGTTAAGGCTTGGGAACGTATAGTTGAAATTCAGAACAAATACAGCTGTACTCTAAGGCAGGCAGCGTTTATATCAGCCATGACACGTCTAAAGGCAATCATGGAACAGAGAGGATTTGAGTAGTCTTGGGTAGCCAAAAATAATTATTCGGCTTCGCCGAAATTGTCCATCATCAATCTAATTCGGGCAGCAGTATCATTACTCTGCTCGAATTTTTGAAATAACTCATAAGGCAGAACTTCTTGTACTTTCTCGGGCGTGACTTTGTATTTTTTCGAATAATAATTTAGCCAAGAGGTATAATACATTGGTGGGCCAGCCAAAGGTTTAACTTTGACATCAAAGGTCTCTTCAATAAATTTAATTATTTGGTCGTAGCTTTCTTTTGGGAAGTTTTGTATTTTCTGTGAAATTGACTGCAAAAAATCTTCTACGGAATCAAAATTTTGAGCCTCCTTAAAAGCTGATTCAACAATTTCCAAGAATCTGTTTAGTTGATCACGGTAATCTTTTGTCGAATAATAATTCTTTGAGTAGTTGTTTTCTTCGTCTGGGGTTTCGCCTTCGATTGAGTTTGTGAGTTCGGCTATTCGGAGCGTTAGATAGTTAGCGATTTTATTTTTCGCGTCAAAGATGTCGTTTGTTATTTCGTTACCTTCTTTGGAAATTGAGCTGTCTATGTTCATTGGATTATTTGGTTATATTATATGGTTTTTTATGACTTATTAAAAGAAAGGTTGTATTGTTGTGTCATACTGTTCGGATTTGAAGCTTCGTTTTTCTTTAGCCATGCGTCTCTTTCCTGTTGGTAATCTTTGCCACTTTCTTTGTTTAATTTTGATATTAAAGCCTTGTATTGTATCTGGTATTTTGCATTTAGCGCAGCTTGGAATTTGGCTTCAATCCCAGGATTTTTTGCCATAAACTCCGTGCTAAAGCAGAATCGGAAATTTGCTCCTTTTTGGGCTATTACAACGTTTCTTTCTTTTGCTCCAACTTTGATTCCAAGATCTTTTGCCGTGCTTAAAATTACATCCTGATAAACAAATGTTAGGTACATATCTCCGCCGACATGTCCTAAAGTTTCATTGATTGACTTAAACTTTCCAACTTCAAGTTCCCAGCTGTTTTTAGCTTCAAATCTTCCTTTCGGTCGCAAAATTTCCTTCTGATAAGATCCCATTGTGTTTGCTCCGGTATAGGTTCCATGGTCTCTTAAATTAGAGACATATTCGCTTTGAAGTCTACCTGCTAATGATACTTCGGCTCCGTAGTTTTTAAGTACTTTCCCTATGTCTTCGATAGTTGAATCCGGAGAGCTCAAAACTCTTTTTAGTTCGTATCCAAATGCTTTCCGCTTAGAGGCATCAACACCATTTATAACGGAATTTGTAAGTTCTAGACGGCTGTTAAATTGCTTATCCACGTTTACTGCTAGCCTTTTTACTTCAATATTCAGATTGCCTTTTTGTGTATCATTTAGTACGTTGTGAATTTTAAATCCGTTTATTTCCTTTGATGTATCTTGTGGACTTTTTTTGTCCAAATTAAAGTTGCCTCTTCCACTATTCTCGTTTTTTAGGCGTTCCATTTCTTTATCGGCATACATGAGTGATTTTTCCATATTACCTTTTTGGTCTTTTTTAAGAACCTTGCCGTCTATCCCTATAACCGATCCGGATATTCCCCCCAGCTCGGACATAGCCTTTTCAACTCCACTTGGATTATCACCATACTTTGTTTTCTTTATGTGTCCCGCCATATTTTCTTTATCAACTGCCGAAAGAGTGGATAAAGTTTCCTGCTTACTCCTTGCGGACATTTCAAGCATTTTTTTGTGTAGAACTCCCTGTGGAGCGGTACTCATTATTGTAAATTCCTCACCGCCCATTCTTACGCCATATGCTTTATAGCCTGCAGCTCTAAGCTCCATAACGGCCTGATTTATATTTTTTGCGATTATTTTTATTTGTGCGTCTCCATATTCGCGACTTTTCAACTCATTGCTTGCTTTAAAATGGTCCGCGTCAAAATTTGCGATACTCATTTTTTTGCCTTCCAATAAAAGTTTTTCTCCGAGGGCAAGGCCATTTCTATTCATAAGTCCGCTTGCCGAATCGAAATATGTTTCGCGAACAAGCTCACGGTGCTCACCTTTTACCCCTAAAATATCAAGGGTCTCATTAACTGTCTTGTAACGAACAGATTCAGCTTCAACCATCAATTTTTCCATTGATAATGCTTGCTCATTTTCATAAACTTTCAACTTCCCATTCACGTCAAATCCAAGAGTTTTCCCTTTTATTGTAAGAACATGTGAAAATGGTTCTTTTTCTTTCAGCTTCACAACTGCATCATATTTCAATAGTTCAATCCCAGACTCCTCTGGACCAAGGACATTTTCACTACGTAATTTATTCACAGCAGTATCAACTGCCCCTTTATTTTGCAAATAGAATGCAACTTTTCCCCATTCCTTAACATTCGCAATGCGCATCATATTAAAGCCTTCTGGATGCTGATAGATTGTTTCTGCATTTCGAATTGCAGCAAGAACTGCTACTTCAAAATCAGCATTTACCTTAGATTTAAAAGCTCTCACCTTCTCTTTAACAGCACCATCTTTCATCGAATCAAGACTGTATATCTCAGCTCCTGATGGGTTGGCAAAATATTTTGTTTTCAAAGTTTTAAAAAGAAATTCAACCCCGTCGTGAGCCAAACTGCCATCCTTTGTAAAAGAAATGATTTCATCTGACATATATTGTAATTCCCGTTGATATGCACGAACCATATTCAGTTTGGCATCTTTAAGAGTCTTTGGATTCCAATCAATCTGCATATCACTATATCTGGATCGTATGCCAAACATTTTTGTGAAACCATGTGCCCCCTCGTGCAATTCAAGCTGTTGGGAAGGTGTCTTGGAGTTATTCGGGATTATATTCACCAACCCATCTAAGATATCCACATTCCATCCTCCAGCTGTAGTATTCTGAATTAAAGTCTGTCTTTGCTGCTCACTTAAAGTTTTCATATTAGCAATATCCTGGTAGTACTGTGTAAAAATTTCTTTTGGTACATAAAAATTCATCTTAGGTCCAGCATTAGCATTTTCAACAACCTTAAGATCAAATTCAAAATTACCAGTTTCAAACATAACCCCTCTAATATCTTGCATCGCTTTGTTAAGCCACAAACGCTGTTTATCTTGTGGCAAACCTTTAACGACTTCACTTATCCCCTGATGTTTTTTGTACTTAGTCAAAAAATCATTGATTAATTTTCTCTGTTTTAATGTAAGTGCATATGAATTTTCTGATTTCATTAATGAAATCATTTTTTGCTGCAACTTAGAAGGATCCAATTTTTGCTTATCTTTTATAGATATTTTATTAAAAGCTTCCCAAGCTTTACTCATAAAATAAACTTTTTCTATAGATGGATCTTTTCCTTCAAATGGATTTTTTAGAACTTCTGAATCATTTAAAGTAATTGCACCATAACGTTCAGATAAAGCCACTGCCAAATAGGGTTTGCCCTTTTGGTATAAAATCCTTGCTGCATCAACAAAATGTTTTGCATGCCCACCCGGATCACCAAATGCCTCATAAAAATTCCCAGATTTTTCAAATAAATTAACGATGTCCTCTGCTGATCGCATATCTTTATATTTCACAACAGATTCAATTTCCTTCGTTAATTTGCCCCTAATTGCATTCCCAGCCATTTCGATCATTTCACGTTTTGAAATCCCAAATGTTTGGAATGAATCTGATAATTGTTGCAAAACATTTTTAGAAAAACCCCTATCAAAGGAAGACTGTATTATAACTGGAATTTTATCTAAGGTAATTTTAGACCTATAATCTAAGTCAAAATTTGGAAACACCTTTTTTAATTCAAGTGTTAATATTAGCCCTTGAAGACTCGATCCTTCCGCAAATATTTCTTCATACTGTTGTTTTTTCTTGGCTAAAAATTTTGCCTCTAAATTTACATATGGTTTGAACATATTACACGCATTTTTTACATCTACAAGGTTTGCCCATTCAGCAATATTATCACTCAACATTTGCATAACCTCAGAATTCTCAGATAGAACTTTTAATTCTTTTTTACTTAATTGAGTAATTACTTTATCTACATAATCTCCATTTTTAATAGCATTCATTGCAATTTCAATATTCTTTTCCTGGACTGCCTTGTTTTGTACAGACTCAATATTTCCAATCATAACGGGCATACCGGTTAAAGCGGCAACTCCAACAACAGTAACTTTTTGCATCGCTTCTTTAAGAGTAGGGGGCAAACTGTTTGCTATTTTTGGGTGTTTTTGCATGAATGTCTCATATGATCCTTCGCAGTCTTTGACAAAGAGTTGCCACGCAGCTTTGTATTTTGGAATTTCCAATAATTTGCTGATTTTTTGTGTGTTCTTAGTTAGATATTCTTTCGCAGATTGCATTGTCATTTGACTTCCTATCTTCAGATCACTCAATCCTCGTTCGGAAATTGTTCCAAGTATTTTGAAAATTTCGGTTCCTTTAATTCCAAGTTTTTGCATATTTTCAACCAATGACTGACGCACTCTTTCCAGAGCTCCTGTTTTTTCTTTACCGCCATCCTCAGATCTTCTTGCTGCTTCGTACATGGTAAGCAGGTCGGCGTTTACGGGATTTTGCATAAATTTGGCAAGCTTCGCAATATCTTCTTTTCTTAATTCCGATTTAGCTATTTTCAAGGTAGCTTCCGGGCTTAATTTGTTTTCTTTTAACAGGGTTTCCAAAATATTTGCTTTGGCAAGATCCGCCGGATTTTTGCTTGATTGTAATTTTACAAAGTTTGATTCCAGCTCTATAGATTGAGCTTTCAATTCTAACCTGCGTGACAACTTTGGAAGAAATCCGCCTGTCATGGCCCCTGTAAGCTTGTGGCCGGCACTAATAAAAGCGATATCCCTTAACGATTGCAAATAATGTCTCCCAAAATTTGCAAATGAAATCTTTTGATTTTGATCATTCTCGAATATTGGCATTAATGTTGAAAAAGCTGCCATAATAGGCGCCTCAACTGCTGTCACGGAAAGCGTTTTAGCTGTGCTTCCTTGGGCTAATTTTTGAAGAATAGTTAAGTCTTGCGGGCTGATGTTTTTATATGGAGTTAACTTCATTAACTGTGGCCTCAGAAGCTTGCTTCCAAGGTTCATTGTTCCCAGCAATGCAAAATTATGAATAAAACTCTTTTTTAAATTTTCCCACTTAAATTGGCCTTCGGCTCCTTGAATTGCCGTCGAAAGTCCCGCGTGCGTAAGAGTGAATGCTCCTGTTTCGGCAGTAAAAGCTGTAAGCCCAGTTAAAATTGATGGAAGTTTGCTTCCTGCAATTTTAAGTAATCCGGCCTTGGTTAAATTTCCAACTACATTCCCGACACCTCCGGATAAGGCCAACATTGTGCCATTAATAACTATTTCGTCGGTAATGGTATTCCAAGCTTTATCTGACCATTTCCAAGGCATATTGCTGTCAAAATAATTATACATATCAACATATTGCTGAGCAGCTTCATTATTTTTACCTTTTGTTTTGTTCAGGTAATCCTTAGTAACAAATTGATTCATTTCACTTTCAATCTTTTGATTAAGAAAAAGATTGCTATAGTAAAGAATTTGCTCTCTCTGTTCATCAATACTCATGGTTTTAAATTCCTCCCCACATACTTTTTCTGTATACTTTCTTGCACTTCTAAGTAGCTCGATGTCGCTACCTGCAGTTTTCTGAATTTCAGCCAATTTTTCACGATATATTTCCGGATTTTGTTTCGCGAAGGCATTCTTGTGCTCCTTGACGTCTTCATCCATAACTTCTTTAAAAACAACTGCAGCGGCTTCAGGGAAATCAGCTTTTCTTGATTCTTTTCCAAGCTTCAGAATATTCTCCATGACCCCCTCGGCACTATCTGCGGTAATTGCCTTACCAAGGCTTAAAACAAAAGCAGTCGCATCGCGACGATTTGCCTTGAGTCCATCATCCCCAACACCACTTAGCTCTTTAAGGATGTTCACCTGCTTAAAAACAGCTTTGGTGAAATCATATGTGTCCGGATTATTTTGCAAATCCTGTTCAGCTCCTTCTATCATTGCAAGCCCAACACTATATTCTTTTTTTGTTAAATGTGAAGATACGGCGATAAGATGCCTTTTGGCAAAATCCAGAAGTTTAAAGGCCGTAATTTTAATTTGCTGTTTAGCATTATTAACTTCCTGGTTAAACTTTCCATCAGTATTCCCGGCATTTTTTTCAAGAAATTTTCTATAATAAAAATTAGCTTTTATATAAAGTCCTTTCGACATCAAAACCTCAGCTTTGTAGTAAGGCTGAATCTCCGGATCAACTCCTTTTTCATTAAGTTTATTCTCGATTTGCAAACGTTGCAAAATAGTAGAAGCCCCACTAATCATTTGTTGCAAAATTTGTTGCTTGAGATATTTTCCAGCATACAAATATGCTTCTGTTGGTCTTATGCTTGGTCCTGTGCTGGTCAAATATTTCTCAAAATAAATCGTAAGATTCATTAAATTTTCCTCAAAAGCTTTTTCAAGTAACTCTTTTTTATCCTTTGGTAAATTTTGCATCGCTTCATTTTTGAACAAATAAAGCTGATTAATTTGTTTTAAAGCCTTAATTTCTGCAATCCTAGCTTTTTCTTTACTTAGGTTTATATCTTCTTCCGAAGTTTTAATAACAATATCTTTTTCATTTGCAACGTATTCACCCGTTTTGGGATCTTTGTTGGCCTCAAGCTGTTTAACTTTGTAGTCATTTTGTTGAATTTCACTCCAAAGACTCAGCCAATTTATATTTTCTTTTTGACCTGTCCAAACAGAAACTTTAGCGCCGGTCTCCGGGTCAATTTGGACCTTGGTTAATGCAATCATTCCATTTTCTTTCTTTGAAATGTAATTGTTGCCTTCTCGTCCTTTGATAACCTGCCCTTGTTGAATTAATTTTTCATAAACTTGTTTACTTTCATCGATTTTAATTTTTTGTTCACGTATTTTGATATCCAATCTAACGTCAGCTTCCTCCAAATTATACCTGCTTGATATGTGGTAACCCTCGATAGCAGTTCTGCTTAAAGGGCTAAGAGATGTACTCACCGCGTTTAATTTTGCATGCGCATCAGTAAATTTAGCAGAAGACAAATCTTCTTCTACCTTAATTACAGCAGCTTGATATTTTTCTGTATCGAATTTCTTTTGTTTTTCTAAAAAGTTTTGCCTTAATATTTTAGATCTTTCCTCCAATTTTTCGGCAAGTGGGACAAGTTCTTTACTTTCGGCTAGATTATCTTTTGCTATTTCGTGTATCTCGGCTCGTAATTGGCTAAGGAAATCTTTCTTATCTTTTTCTTTATCGGGATAAGTTAAGCTTTTTATTGTATATTCAGCTACAAACGCATGGTTACCCAAAATGTGCTTTAGCTTTTCTACATCCTGTTTTTTTTCAATTTTGATTTTTTGTGGATCTAATGATTCCGAGATCATCTTTCTCCCTTCGGCGAACGGCATTTTATTTTTATTTTTTTAGTGATTGTTTAAAGTTTTTTTCTTTTTGTGCGATTCTTTTTTTGAATTCAGAAAAAATTTTATTTAAGTTTCCCTCCAATTTACCTTCTAAATTATTATTAGCGATAATTTGTAATTCATAGTTCAGTTCTCTTTTTAATAGAGAGTCGAAATATCCAAATAAATTATCTTTATCTTCTTGTTCAAGAAAAGGTATAAGTTTTCCCCATTCGCCTTTTTCCTCTTTGGACAGATTTTGGATTGAACTTATAACAGCAAGAAGTTTTGTCGAGCTAGTGTTTTTATTTTGTTTTTTTATCATGGATAATTGTATACCCTTATAAATATCCAAATATTATACCACTAAAGTGGCATATTATAAAGCAAATAAGCACGTGCTATAATGTGCCCGGTTTTACTCTTTATCGCTGTGATTTATGCAGTATATTTATTCGTTCAAGGAAGGCGATCGGAATATGAAGGAAACTCTGGGAGGAAAGGGCGCAAACCTCGCTGAAATGACTAAAATCGGCATTCCGGTTCCACAGGGTTTTACAATTACAACAGACGTTTGCGATTTGTACTTAAAACAAAACGGATATCCGGCAGGGTATAACGAGACTTTTGAAAAATACATAAAAGAGCTTGAGGATGAGGCTAATAAGTGTTTTGGAGACTGTGAAAATCCACTGCTTGTTTCCGTGAGATCCGGAGCTGCGGTTTCAATGCCGGGGATGATGGATACTGTATTAAACCTTGGCCTTAACGATAAAACGGTTGAAGGTCTTATTAAAAAAACAGGGAATAAAAGGTTTTGTTACGATGCTTACAGGAGGTTTGTTCAGATGTTTGGAGATGTTGTTTTGGGTGTCTCTCATGATCTTTTCGAGGAAGCGCTTAACCACGCAAAGATCAAAAAAGGTGTGACTAACGATACTGATCTTGATGCCGAAGATTTAAAAAATTTGGTGGCCGAATTTAAAAAAATAATTAAAGAAAATACAGGAGAAGATTTTCCTGAGGATTCAAAAAAACAGCTTAATATGGCCGTTGAGGCGGTTTTTAATTCATGGAATAATCAGCGTGCGAATACTTACAGAAGAATAAACAAAATAACCGGACTTAAAGGTACTGCGGTTAATATTCAGACAATGGTTTTTGGAAATATGGGCGAAAGTTCCGGTACAGGGGTCGCATTCACAAGAAATCCGTCAGATGGAATAAATGAGTTTTACGGCGAGTATTTGATAAATGCGCAAGGAGAGGATGTTGTTGCTGGAATCAGAACTCCAAATAAAATCGACGAACTTGAAAAATGCATGCCGGAAATTTATAAGCAGCTCACAGGAATTCGAAAAACTTTGGAAGATCATTATTGTGATATGCAGGATATCGAGTTCACAATAGAGCAGGGTAAGCTTTATATGTTGCAGACAAGAAACGGAAAACGAACGGCTACTGCTGCTTTAAAAATTGCCGTTGATATGGTTGAAGAAGGTCGGATAACAAAAGAGCAGGCTATAAAACGTCTTAATCCGGAGCAGCTTGATCAGCTTCTTCATCCCATGCTTGACCCGAAAGCGGAGAAAAAAGTTATCGCAAAAGGTCTTCCGGCATCTCCGGGTGCTGCGGTAGGCAAGGTTGTATTTACTGCTGATGAAGCTTATGAGTGGGCAAAAGAAAGAGATGAAAAAGTTATTCTTGTTCGTAAAGAAACTTCTCCGGAAGATATTCACGGAATGCATGCGGCACAGGGAATTTTAACTTCAACGGGAGGAATGACTTCTCATGCGGCGGTTGTTGCAAGAGGCATGGGTAAGCCATGTGTTGCGGGATGCGGAGCTATGCACGTCGACTACCCGAATAAAAAGTTCTCCATTGGAGATGTCGAGGTAAAAGAAGGTGAAACAATAACTCTTGATGGTGCACTTGGGCAGGTTATTTTGGGTGAAGTTCCAACAATTGAACCTGAATTAACCAGTGATTTCCAAAAGATTATGTCGTGGGCAAAGGAGATGAAAAAAATGGGAGTCAGAACAAATTGCGATACTCCTCAGGACGCAAAAGTTGCGCGTGATTTTGGAGCCGAAGGAATTGGATTATGCCGCACGGAACACATGTTTTTTGATGAAACAAGAATTAAAAATATGCGCGAAATGATTCTTGCAAAAGATACTGAAGGTAGAAAAAAAGCGCTCGAAAAACTTCTGCCGTATCAGAAGGAAGATTTTAAAGGAATATTCAGAGCGATGGATGGACTTGGTGTTACAATAAGACTTTTGGACCCTCCTCTCCACGAATTTTTGCCGCAAAAAGATGAGCATATAGAAGAACTTGCTTTGGAAATGGACTTTCCAGTTTCTCAGTTAAAGGCAAAAATTTCATCTCTTCATGAAATGAATCCAATGCTTGGACATCGCGGATGCAGACTTGGAATTACCTATCCGGAAATTTACGAAATGCAGGTAAAAGCTATTATTGAGGCTGCAATTGAGGTTTCCGCCGAAGGAATTGTGCCTGTGCCGGAGATTGAAATCCCGCTTGTTTCTTCGGTTAATGAATTTACTTATCTGAAAGATAGACTTAAAAAAGTAGTGGACGCGTATGAGGGTAAAATTAATTTTCCGTACAAATTCGGGACAATGGTTGAAACTCCAAGATGCGCTCTTATTGCTGACGAAATAGCCAAATATGCCGAGTTTATGTCATTTGGAACAAACGATCTTACTCAAATGACATTTGGTTTTTCCCGCGATGATATAGGAAAATTCCTTTCCGATTATATAGATAGCGGAATTTTGGAAGTTGATCCTTTTGAAAGTATTGACCAAAACGGAGTCGGCAAACTTATGCAATGGACGGTTGAAAAAGGCAGGCAGGCAAATCCGGAAATTGAAATAGCCATTTGCGGCGAACAGGGAGGCGAATCAAATTCTGTAAAATTCTGTCACAAAATAGGGCTAAACTATGTTAGTTGTTCGCCTTACAGAGTGCCTATAGCCATACTCGCGGCAGCTCAGGCTAACTTGGAATAATCAGTCTCCCCAGTGGAGCTTGGTTCGAAGAACTTTGTAGTAATTTCCGCCTGTTATTCTAATCATTTCGAATGCTCTTGATGATTTGCGGATCTTTATTTCATCGCCGTATTCAAGGTCAAAAGTTTCCTGTCCATCAAGCGTTAATCCAACGTGCTCTTTTACGCGATGTGTTTGTACAACAATTGTTAACTGTCTGTCGTTTGGGATAACAATCGGCCTTACCGAAAGAGACGCAGGGCATACTGGCACTACCACAAACGAATGTACGGAAGGATGAATTATTGGTCCTCCGGCTGATAAAGCGTGGGCGGTTGATCCCGTTGGTGTAGCCACAATTATACCGTCAGCTTCAAAGTCTATTATCTTCCTTTGATTAACCTCCAACCTAAGGTCGATTAGTCGCGCGAATAGTCCCTGATTAATCACCGCATCATTCAATGCAAGATTTGTATATATTTTTACGCCATCTCTGTAAATCGTTACGCGCAAAAGGAATCTTTGGTCTATTACATAATTATTTTCAAATATCTTATCTAAAGCCCAATACATTTTTTCCGATGTGGTCTCGGTTAAAAAACCAAGTGTTCCCATATTAACGCCCAAAACCGGAACTTTTTTCTTACTTATTCTTCTGGCTGTTTTTAAGAGTGTGCCGTCCCCGCCAAGACAAACAGCTATGTCGGCATCTTTTAATAATTTTTCTTTTTTATAGCCAAGTTCGTTTTTCATTAAAGCCGCGCTGTTGTTGTCAAAAAGCACTTGCTTACCTTTTTTTCTTAGATAATTAACTAGCGCAAAAACCTCATCTTTTCGCGTTATAATATTTTGCTTGGTGATGATGGCGACCTTCTCAATCTTTTTTAAGTTTTTTGCTCTGGTCATATTGGCCTAATTTTAGCTAAATTTGGTTTATTATAGCAAGCAGTTTTCTTGCGCTTATTTCCCATGAAAATTTATCGCATTGAGCAAACCCTTTTTCTTTTAAATTCTCTTGCATTGCCGGGTCGGATAACAGCTGATGCAAGGCGTTTTTTAGATCTTCAACGGAAACCGGATCAACCAATATTGCCGCATCGTTAACAACTTCCGGCAGAGAAGAAATATTGGAAGTTATTACGGGGCATCCGCATTTCATGGCTTCCAAAGGAGGTATTCCAAATCCTTCGTAAATGGACGGATAAGCAAAAATAGTCGCCAGATTATAAATTTTTGCCAATTCTTCCTCGGTTACATATCCTAAAAAAATTACATCTTCCTTTAAATCGAGTTCGGAAATTTTCTTAAAAACATTTTCACTTTTCCATCCTTTTTTGCCTGCTATAACCAGTTTTACATTTGGATGATGGGCTTTGATTTTTGAGTAAGCTTCAATCAAAGTTGTATAATTTTTTCTCGGTTCAATTGTTCCGACACTAAAAATAAATTCTTTCGGAAGATTTTTTTCTTCCCTTAAAGCTTCACATTGATCTTCTTCTATGACTCCGTAAGAATCCGAGGCGGAATTATGAATTATATCTATAAGGCTTTCTTTTATACCGAATTTTTTAATTAAATCTTTTTTTGTATTTTCGGAAACGCTAAGTACTTTTTTTACTTTTTTTAATGCCACGCCAAGGGTAAGTTTTTCTATTAGAACAGCCTTTTTATTGTGATTTTCCGGATATAAAAATGCTATTAAATCATGGACGGTCATTAATACTTTTAACTTCTTCGGATTATGAAGTGCCGGAATTATGTAGCTTGTTGGTGCCAAAAAAACACCGATTTTTTCTTTATACAAATCGGAAAGAACTTTTTTGTGCCAAAACAATCCTTTTGATTTTATGATCTTAATCTCAAAATTCGAATGATTTCCAAAGTCTGCCGGTTCTTTATCGCAATACAAAAAATATTCATTTTCCGTATCAATAGCCAAAAGAGCTTTCGTTAAATGAAAGGCGTAATATCCTTTGCCGGTTTTTTCATTAACTGTTTCCCTTATATCTATGCCGATTTTCATATGTTCATAATCAAAATCACAATCAATATACAGCCACTTATGTGTTTTTAACACCCTCTTTACATTTTTGGCTCCTGTGTTATCTTTTATAGCGTTATATAACTAATATTATTACCGTGCCAGTTCAACGCATACAGGACAAATTTAACAATTTGCCTACTCATCAAAAATTCATAGGGATAGGGGCCTTAATCACAATTATAAGCTCCTTTTTAACCTGGTATAAAGATATTGATGCCTTTGATCGCGGAGGCGCATATCTTGGAATAACAGGCCCTTTATACCTTATAGGTTACGTGATTATATGTTTAAGCGCTTTTTCTCTTGGGCTTACAATCCTTCATTTGTTTGAGAGGAAAATCCCTTCTTTGCCAATTAAAGAATCAATGGTTTATTTGCTTAGCGGAGCGACTTCCCTTTTTCTTTTAATCATAGCTAACTCAATATATTTTCACCCTCAATTTGGATTAAATATAACTTCAAAAGAATACGGAGTAGGAATGATGTTGGCTTTTATTGGGGCAATTGCACTTACAACGGGAGGAGTTATGAAGAATAGGGAAAGCGGCACAAACAGACTTATAAAAGAATTTCAGGAAGAAGCTCAGACGCCCGATGTTGATCCTGTTATAGAATTGAATAATTTTCAAAAAGAACAGGAGAAAAGAAAGGAAAGACTTGAATCCGAATCTAATAAAGTTTCCGAGCCGGTTCGTGAGGTTCGCGAGCCCGAATTCGCACGTCCGGTTGTTCGCACTTCCGACGGCGGGCGTGAATATAAAGCAAAATCTGAGAGAGTGCTTGGGGCTACCACGGTTAGAAGAGAGCCTTATCCGGATGTTCAAAAGATTCACTCTGAAGCTGAAGATATAAATCCAAATTCGGTTATTCGCATGGATCTCTAATAAACAATTATGCTTAAATCAAAATCCGGACCTTTTGGAGAGAAAATTTCGTATTATTGCAAAGATTGTGCCAAGTTTGTTGAAGGGCAACAGGTTAGTCGTAAATATGTTTTCAGATGCCCTATTTGTAAAACAAAAAACGTTGCCTTTGGGACTGAAAAAAGTTTAAAGAATTTTTTCCATATTGATGATGAGCCGGGTGACGAGCCTAAAGCGAGTCATAAAAAAGAAGAAGCGGATAAAAAATAATTTAGAAAAATTTTAGAATTTGTTTAAGTATAAGCTGTAAAATGAGCTTAGAAAATTTTCTGTTGACAGGTGAGTGCGCACTCACCTATACTCGAATCATTAGAGATTAGCCGAGTAAATCTCATTATAATTATTTTCTAACTAAACATTTATGGTTGAACAAAGCAACGAGCGTCAAAAGGCGATTGAATTGGCTCTGTCACAGATTGAAAAATCATTTGGGAAGGGCTCTATCATGAAACTTGGTGATGCAAAAAGAGTGCCGATTGAAACTATTCCTACGGGATCTCTTTCACTTGATGTCGCCCTTGGTGGTGGTGTCCCACGCGGAAGAATAGTGGAAATTTATGGACCTGAGAGTTCAGGAAAGACAACTTTAAGTCTTCATATAATAGCTGAATCTCAGAAGAAAGGTGGTCAAGCCGCCTTTATAGATGCGGAACACGCAATGGATCCCGATTATGCGGCACGCATTGGAGTTGATACCAGCAATTTGCTTGTATCTCAACCTGATAGCGGAGAACAGGCTTTGGAGATAGTTGAAACCCTTGTGCGTTCAAACGCATTGGACATTATAGTTGTGGATTCTGTTGCAGCTTTAACTCCTCGTGCTGAAATAGAAGGAGACATGGGAGATGCCCATATGGGTCTTCAGGCAAGATTGATGAGTCAGGCGCTAAGAAAACTTACAGCCGCAATAAGTAAATCAAAAACAACGGTTGTCTTCATTAATCAGATAAGAATGAAGATTGGTGTAATGTTTGGAAATCCGGAGACTACTCCGGGTGGAAACGCGCTTAAGTTCTATTCTTCTATCCGCATGGAAATTCGTAGCATAGGTAAGGTTGAAAATGGGCTTGGAGAAAATAAAGAAATTCTGGGAAACAGAGTTCGTGTTAAAGTTGTTAAGAACAAAATTGCACCTCCGTTTAAAACCGCCGAATTTGATATCATGTATAACAAGGGAATTTCATTCGAGGGTGATCTTATAGATCTTTCATCGAAGTACGAAATAACCAAGAAATCAGGAGCTTTTTATAGCTACAAAGAACTTAAAATTGGGCAGGGGAAAGAAAACGTTAAGGACTTCCTTGTTAAAAATCCAAAAGTTACAAAAGCTATAGAAAAAGAAGTTAGAGACATTCTTGTAAAAAAGGATCAATAACTTTTTATGGAAAATTGTTACCAGGTCCTGCTCCAGTATGCCTTAAGGCTTATTGCCAGAAAAAGGTATACGGAGCGGGAACTTAACAAAAAGCTCGTTGCTAAGAAGGTTGGCGATATTAATGATATCGCCAGCGTTATTGCGCGTTTAAAAGAGCTGAAATATGTTGACGATGGTTCGTTTGCCACAGATTACATATCAACCAGGACAAAGATAAGCCCAAGGGGCAAACAGATGCTTAAAATGGAGCTGCGCATGAAAGGCGTTAGTCATTCATTTATCGCAGATGCAATTGAAAAAGCTAATATCGATGAAGAATCCTTGGCAAAAAAAGTTATAACCAAATACGAAAAAAGATATGTCGGACTTGAAAAGCACAAAAAGAAAGAGAAGATAATGCGACTATTAATATCAAAAGGATTTAAGCCCGATACTATTTACAAAATTTTGGATAAATGTTAGCATTAACAGCGAAATGATATAAGGCAGGATAGAAATATCCTGTTTTTTTTGTAAATTTAACAAATACAACTATGCAATCTCAGTTTATGGCTGCCGTCAATCAGATTTGCGATGAAAAAAATATTCCTCGCGACAAAGTTATTGAAACAATCAAAGCTGCATTACGTGCCGCATACAGAAAAGACTATGGGACCAGAGATGAAAACATAGATATCGAGCTTAACGAAGGTGCAAATTTTGCGACGGTTTTTGTGGTTAAAGATGTGGTTAAAAAAATTGAAAACGACAGCATTGAAATGACTCTTGCGGAAGCAAAGAAGTACAAAAAAAATCCAAAAGTCGGCGATCAAATTCGTATAGATGTTACGCCGCTTGAATATGGAAGAATCGCAGCACAGGCTGCAAAACAGGTTATCATCCAAAGAATACAGGAGGCTGAAAGAGATGTTATGTATGATAATTTCAAGGACCGTGAAAACGAGCTTATAAACGCTCTTGTTCATCGCGTTGAACATCAGCAGGTTTATTTGAATCTCGATAATAAAATCACAACAATGCTTCCTCCGGATCAGCAAATTCCCGGAGAGCAATATTACGGAGGACAAAGAATTAAAATTTATTTGGACAAGGTTATTAAGACAACAAAAGGTCCGCAACTTGTTATTTCAAGAACTCATCCAAACTTGGTTAAGAAGCTTCTTGAACTTGAAATCCCTGAAATTAAATCAGGTGTTGTTGAAGTAAAGGGTATTGCACGTGAGGCCGGAGTAAGATGTAAAGTGGCTGTTTCTTCAAATGATGAAAAAATAGATCCGATTGGATCTTGTGTGGGACAAAAAGGAGTACGTGTTCAAAATATTATGGATGAATTAAATGGTGAAAAAATAGATATAATTCATTGGACTGAAAATCAGGAAGAATATATAAAAATAGCTTTAGCTCCTGCAAAAATAACTTTCATAAAGCTTGATGACGGTGGAAGAAGAGCTTCATGTTATGTAAATCCCGATCAGAGGCCTCTTGCGATAGGTAAGAACGGTCAAAACGTAAGGCTTGCTTCAGAGCTTACCGGCTGGGAGATAGATATTCTTGATATCAGTGATCTTGATGATAAAGAGGCTGCAAAGGCTGCCGACGAAGAAAAAGTTCAAACTATTGATGGGCTTAAGTTGAAAAAATCGGTTCTAACTAAGTTAAAAGCTGCCAACTTGACGCTTATTGAACAGCTTAAGGGATTAACCGTGAAAGACCTGGCTTCTATTGAAGGTATAGACAAAAAATCAGCAGAAGAAATATTTGCTGCGGTTAAGAGCGCAAAATAGTTATTTCACGCCCGGCTTTGAGCCTTTATTTTAAGGCGTTTTTTTGGTATAATTAGAAGATTCTAATTTTGAAGCGCATGACCGAAGATACAAAAATGAAACAAGTTGCCGGAACGTCTGATTCTGCAGCTCCTCAAAAAACAATGTCGCAGGGGCTTGAATCCATTGATAGAGACTATCTTGAACAGGCCACTTTGGAAAAAGCAAAAGAGCTTGGACTTTCGTATATCAACATTGCGAAGGCCCCTATAAATCCTGATTTGCTGAAAATTTTAAAGCCGGATACGGCAAAAAATGCCCTGATGATGCCATTCTTCCGTATTGGCAAGAGGCTGAGAATAGCTGTTGTCGATCCAAATAATGCCGAAACAAAGAGAGTTATTGAAGAGCTTAAGAAGCAAAAATATTTGCTTAATATAAATCTGGCTTCATTGACCGGACTTGAGGAAATTTTAAAATTGTATGAGTCCGATCAGTATCAGGTTAAGAAAGAAATTCAAACCACATATAGTGAAAAAGAGGTTCAGGAATACGAGAAAGAGCTTGTTAATCTTGCCGACCTTGGGCCAAAAGTTGAGACGGTTACTTCAGAGGAAGGTCTTCAGCTTATCAATATGGGCGCTATGAAAACAGGCGCATCGGACATCCATTTTGAGCCGGGGGCAAAAGCGGTTCGCATAAGATTTAGAATAGATGGAGTCTTGCACAAGGTTTTTGAGCTTGATGCTGCTACTTATAAAAACTTGAGCAATCAAATTAAGTATCTTGCAAAAATGAAGTTGAATGTAAGCAGCGTTCCGCAGGACGGAAGATTTAGTTTTGAGCTTAATCAAAGAAAGATCGATGTTCGTGTGTCTGATATTCCAACTCAATTTGGTGAATCTTTTGTGTTCAGATTATTGGATTCCGAAAGGGGACTTTTGTCTTATGAAGATATGGGATTTAAGCATGACTATCTAAAGAAAATGAACAATTTAATAAACATGAGCCATGGGATGATTTTATGTACGGGGCCTACAGGATCGGGAAAAACGTCTACGCTTTATTCGGTTCTTGATCAATTTAATTCTCCTGAATCAAAAATAATTACTTTGGAAGATCCTATTGAGTACAATCTTGATGGAGTTTCGCAAAGTCAGATAAACGAAAAACGCGGATATAACTTCGCGGATGGATTAAAGTCCGTTTTAAGACAGGATCCGGACGTTGTGATGATCGGGGAAATCCGTGATATTGATACTGCGGAAACGGCTTCTCAGGCCGCTCTTACCGGTCACGTTGTGCTTAGTACTTTGCACACAAACAGTGCTGTTGAAACAATTCCAAGACTTATAAATATGGGGCTTCCTCCTTTTATGGTTGCGCCCGCCCTTCATACGATAATAGCGCAAAGACTTGTAAGAAAAGTCTGTGATAACTGCAAAGTTATGAGATCGATTCCTGAGGCAAAACTTAAGGATATTCAAAAAACGGTTGAAGCAATAAACAAAATTAAGCCTGATCTTAAAATTGAAATACCGGCTAAACTTCCGCATCCTGCAGGATGTGACAAGTGCAGTCATACGGGGTACAGCGGACGAATAGCTATTCATGAAATTATAAATTTGGATTACGAAATAAGAGATATGATTTTAAAGGAGGAAAGCAGCAACAATATTCTTCTTGCCGCACGTCGCAAAGGGCTTATTACAATGCGCGAAGACGGTATTTTAAAAGTTCTTGAGGGCCTTACTACTCTTGAGGAGGTAGTTAGAGTTACCGGATTTAACAGATAATGTAATAATTGCCGGCTCTGTTTTTATTTATGTAGTTTTCAATTTCAAGTTCCGTGAGGACTATGTTTATTTCCTGTGGAGAAAGTTTTGTTTGCCTTATTAATTGAGCTCTGGAGAGAGGTTCCCTTGAAAGCGTATCAAGAACCGTTTTTTGATTTAAAGACGCTAATTCGGCCAATGAGCCGTCTTTTTTGTCTATTCCAAGGACATCAAGGATGTCATTAAAACTTGCGACAAGGCTTGCAGACCCTTCGCCTATTATTCTATTGGTTCCGATTGATTTTTCCTGATAAATATTTCCGGGGATTGCCATTACATCTCGTCCCTGATCAAGTGCGTATTTGGCCGTTATAAGGGCTCCCGATTTTTCACCGGCTTCTATTACAAGAGTTGCTTTTGATATTCCGGATATAATTCTGTTTCTTAGCGGGAAATAATATTTTTGAGCTTTTAAATGAGGAGGATATTCGCTTATTATTGCCCCGTTTTCAATTATTTTGTTGCATATCCCGGTTAAATGAAAGGGCACGTTATATTGACCATATCCGAGAACAGCAACGGTTGGAGTCCCGTTATTTACGGCGCTAATGTGCGCAGTCATGTCGATTCCGCGCGCGAGGCCGCTTACTATACATATTTTGTATGCTGCCAATTTTTTAAGCAAATATGAAGTTACCTGCTCGCCGTAGGAAGTCATAGATCTTGTGCCGACAATACTTAAATAAGTATATCCCGTTGGAATATGCCCTTTTATGTATAAAACCGGAGGAGGGAGGTGGTTGTTAAGGTTTCTTAATACCGAAGGATAGGCCCTGTCTCTAAAAAAAACCGTTTGAATGCCATTTTTTACAAAATCATCAAATTGTCTAAACGGATCTCCGCTTTTTTTAAGCTTTATGAAGTTTTCTTCATATGGTCCTCTTAAGCACTTTGAGGTTAAATCTCTAAAATCCGCTTTCTCCCATGCGTATTCAAGGTCGGAAAAATTCTTTAAAAGATTCCAAAATGGTCTTGGCAGGCCTTCGAATACACAATTCCATGCGTGAAAATATTTGAGCATAAAAAAATATTATTTACTCAAACACTTTACGTGCCTAACTTAAAATTTTTCTAAAAAAATTCTAAAATAAATTAAAATTTCATGTCGCCGATAATTATTCCGGGTGTACTTGTTACTTCTCCTATTTTTTGTGCTTTAATCCCGTATTTTGCCGCTATTTCAATTACTTTTTCAACATCCGGAGAAACTATCGCCAAGCCTACTCCCATATTCCATGTCTTGTAAGCTTCTTCGTCTGAAATATTACCCATTTTCTGAAGAACTTTCATTGGTTTTTTTGGCTCAGGAAGGCTGTCAAGTCTTGCTCCAAGTCCTTTCCCTTTTACTATTCTTACTACGTTTCCCGGAAGGCCTCCGCCGGTAATGTGAGCTATTCCTTTTGGATTAATTAATCGTGGTTGCTTATATCTGCCTATCATTTCCAATACAGCGCTGTGATAAATCCTTGTTGGAGTTAGCACAACTTCTCCCCATGTTTTCCCGTCTTCAAATTCAACTTTGTACCATTCAGGTCCAAGATTTTGTGATAAAACGTGTCTTACAAGGGTCATGCCGTTTGATCTAAACATGTCAGTATGAAGCCCTATAATAGGATCTCCAGGTTCAACATCTTTACATGTAATAAATTTTTCTTTCTCAACTATTCCAATTGCGGTTGCGTTCCAGACATAGCCGTTAATCATTGTTCCAAGTTCAGCTATTTCTCCCCCCGGAATCACAATTTTGTGCTCTTTACATGCATTTTCCAAGCCCTTCATTAACTGGCTTATTACATCTTTATTAATTTTTTCAACGTCGATTGTGTTTGATATGGAAACTGTTTCCGCTCCAACGCAGATTGCATCGTCCGCAACCATCGCAAGAAGGTCATATCCCATAGTGTCATACTTCCCCATTTGTGTTGCTACCGCCATTTTCGTGCCTATTCCATCGTCGTTCTGAACAAGATAAAAATCTCCAAAATCCATGGCTCCGGAAAATCCGCCTTCAAGAATAACAGGCCTTCCGATCATTCCGTCTCTGGAAGAAAAAGTTGCTTTAGCTGACTCATAGGCGATACGTGAACATTCATCACCCATCTCGATATTAACACCCGCCTCTTCGTATGTAGCCATTTGATAGTAAAAGTTAATTATTTTGAATCGTAACTGCCTTTTGCCATATCACTCTTTATTTTGCCGTCTTCAAGCCTTATAACCCTTCTTTGCAGAGTATCGACAATTTGTTTATCGTGAGTCGCAAGTAAAATTGTTGATCCGTTTTTGTTTATCTTAAGCAAAAGTTCCAATATATCTTCCGTTGCTTTTGGATCAAGATTTCCGGTTGGCTCATCCGCTATAAGCAGTTTTGGATCATGCGCAAGGGCCCTTGCTATAGCCGTTCTTTGTTGTTCTCCTCCGGAAAGTTGATAAGGGAAGTGATTTCTTATGTCCATTAATCCGACGGTTTCAAGCACTTCGTCGACTTTTTTATTTACCAAATATTGAGGAGTTCCTGTAGCTTCCAAGGCAAAAGCAACGTTCTCGTGAACATTTTTTCTTGGTAATAATTTGTAATCCTGAAATACGATTCCAAGTTTTCTTCTGTATAATTGAAGAGCTTTTTCTGACATTGCGTGAACCTTGTAATCATCAACCAAAATACTGCCGGTATTTATTTTTTCAGCTCCAATAAGCGCGTAAATCAAGGTTGATTTTCCCGCTCCGGATGGGCCGACTATCGATACGAATTCCATCGGCTTGATTGAAAGTGAGATTTCATCAAGTATTTTTCTTACCCCGTATTGTTTCGAAACGTTTTCGAAGACTATCATAAATTGCGAATTCGTAAAGTGACGTTTTTACTATAGGGCTTGATTCATAACGATTCAACCCATTTTCTAAAAGTATCGCCGCGGTGTTTGTAATTTTGAAACATATCAAAACTTGCCGATGCCGGCGACATAAGAACCGTGTCTCCTTTTTCGGCTTTTTGATGAGCCAAATCGAATGCCTTTTGATACGAATCTGTCGTGATTATTTGTACCGAATCACCATGCTTAACAATAGATTTTTTTATTCTGTCCGCTGTTTTTCCCATTAAAATTACAAACTTTATATTTTCCGCATTGGCTATTGCTTGTCCCATTTCCGTGTAGTCGGAATTTTTTTCCGATCCTCCGGCAATCAAAATTATTGGGCTTGAGAAAGACTGAATTGCCGCCATACACGTTTCCGGAGTTGTTGAAAACGAGTCGTTGTAATAAGAAACTTCGTCGATTTTTTTTATAAGTTCGAGGCGATGAGGTAGCCCCATAAAAGTCTTTGCAACTTTTTTTATCACACTCAAAGGCACATTAAGTTCGTGGCACGCTACCGATGCAGGCATTATATTTTCCTGATTATGCGGCCCTATAAGCCCTACTTCATCGACTTTGCAGATTAAATGAGTAGTTCCGTTCTCGACTAAAAATATTTCACCATCCTTTACGTATGAGCCGTTTTCAATCTGCTTTTTTCGACTTACCTTTAGTATTTTCCCTTTTGTTAAAGCCATATATCTTTCTTTGTACGGATAGTCTTCATTCACTATTAAAATGTCATTTTCTGTTTGATATCTAACGATTCCTTCTTTTGCCGAAAGATATTCTTCGTTGTCTTTGTGGTAATCAAGGTGATCCGACGTAGTGTTTAAAACGATTGCGATATGCGGACTTTTTGTTATGTCGTGAAGTTGGAAACTTGAAAGCTCAAGAACCACAATTGAAGTTGTTGTAAGCTTGTCCAAAAACTCCAGTGGCGATTGTCCAATATTTCCACCAAGATAAACATCTTTTCCGGCTTCTTTTAAAATTTCATAAGTTAATGAAGATGTGGTTCCTTTTCCCTTTGTCCCGGTTACACCTACAATTGGACATGGACAGTTGTCAAAAAAAAGTTGTGTCGAACTGCTAACTTTAACTCCGGCGTTTTTGGCTTTAATAAGCTCCGGATGATCTTTGTGAATTCCCGGACTTCTGTAGACAAAATCATATTTGTCCAGATTACAAATGTCATGTTCAAAAGATGGCTCCGATGAGTTCTCGTCAAAAATGGTTATGTTTTTGAAGCCTTTCTTTTTAAAGTATTCATTAAGGGCAATTCCTTCAACTCCATACCCAAGGATTGCTATTTGGTTTTCTTTTGTCGGATGATTTTCCATAATAATGTTTTGTAAATCGGACATATTCTACCACAAAAGCCAACAGTCGGTCCGCTCTTTTTGGCTAAATTCCCGAAAGTGTGATATAATTGATGCGAACTAAAGACTAGGACAAAAAAGAATTTATTGAACAAACATTTATGAAAGACAAACTAGACCGCTGGATCGAAGAAAAGATTCAGGGTTCCGCGGAACCTAAAAAAATCGAGGTCGCTCCTTCCGCAGCGGCTGTTTCTCCTGCGCCTGCAGGCTCAAGGCCTGCACCTGCAAGCGGGAATAAGAAATCGCACAGAAATCGCAGGCAGAATCGCAAAAGACATTTTCCAAATCAACGGAATAAACAAGGTAATCAGAAATTTTCCGGTAACAAACCTACAAAAGTAAGGATTATTCCGCTTGGAGGGCTTGATGAAGTTGGAAAAAATATGATGGTTATCGAATACGGAAGAGACATTATCATAATAGATATGGGCTTCCAATTTCCCGAGGAAGACATGCTTGGAATTGATTATGTAATCCCTGATATCAGTTGGCTTGAAGAGCGAAAACAAGATATAAGAGGTGTTATTTTAACACATGGCCATCTTGATCATATCGGAGGAATTCCATATATACTCCCGCGCTTGAATTTCCCGAAATTGTACGGAACAAAGCTTACGATGGGGCTTATTCAAAAGCGAGTAGAGGAATTCGGAATCAAAAAAGATACGGTAATGAACGTAATTAATCCCGATGAAACTTTAAGACTTGGGCCGTTCACGTGTAACTTTTTTAGAGTAAATCACAGTATCCCGGATGGTGTTGGAGTTATAATTGATACTCCGGAAGGAAAAATTGTTCACACGGGAGATTTTAAATTTGACTATACGCCTGCGGATCAAATTCAGGCTGACTACGAAAAATTGGCCGCACTTGGAAGAGAAAAGAAAGTTAGTGTGCTTTTTTCGGACAGTACAAACGCTACCAAAGAGGGTCATACGATTTCTGAAAAAGCAATCGGAGAAACTCTGGATGTGCTTATACGTGACACTCCGGGGCGCATTATTATCGCCTCATTTGCAAGTCTTATAGGGCGTCTTCAGCAAATACTCGACTCGGCTCATCGCTGGGAAAGACAGGTATATATAAGCGGAAGAAGTCTTGTTGATAATATCGATATAGCCGAACGTCTTGGTTATATAAAAGTTCCAAAAGGGCTTATCCACGATATAAGGAAGGCTGAAAAATCGCCCGGAAAAAAATCGCTTGTTCTTACAACCGGCAGTCAAGGTGAGGGAATGTCGGCTTTAACCCGAATTTCTCTTGGAGATCATAAAAATGTAAGAATCAGAAAAGGAGATACAGTCGTAATTTCAGCCACTCCGATAGTTGGGAATGAAAGGGCTATTTACACGGTTATTGATAACCTTACAAAGCTTGGTGCGCGTATTATCCATAACAAAATTATGGACGTTCATACATCGGGTCACGGTTCAAAAGAGGATCTTAGAATGATGCTTGATATGGTTAAGCCAAAATATTTTGTGCCTGTTCACGGGCAGTATTATATGAGATTTGCCCACAAGGAAATAGCTCAGGAAACGGGTATTAAAGAGGCTGATTCAATAATGATGGAGAACGGAAATATCCTTGAATTGAGCGGCGGAAGAGTTGTTCTTTCAAAAGATAAAGTTGAAACAAACTATATTCTTGTTGATGGATTGGGAATGGGAAATATAGGATCAAAAGTGCTTCTTGAAAGACAAGAATTGGCTGAAAATGGTGTTATTATAGTAACACTTAAAATCCATAAAAAAACCAGACAGATAATTGATACACCGAGAATCGAAACTCGCGGATTTATTTACATAACGGAATCTGACGAAATCCTAAAAGAAATTAGGGCTCAAATAAAGGAAAAATATGCAGTTTTGATGAAAAAACATCCAAAGCCCGGTGTTCAAAATATCCAGGATTATATTACCTCGGTTATAGATAAATATACGCACAGAAAGCTTCAAAGAAGGCCACTTATTGTGCCGATCGTCGTTGAAGTTTAATTAAAATCGTGGTGGGCAGGGAGAGATTTGAACTCCCGTAGACACAAGGTCGTCAGATTTACAGTCTGATGCGATTGACCGCTCCGCCACCTGCCCGTTTTAAAGTGGAGCCACCTGTCGGATTCGAACCGACGACCTGCTGTTTACAAGACAGCCGCTCTAACCAACTGAGCTAAGGTGGCCTATTAAAAAGCAAAATTTCAAAACGCACTGATGATGATATTGTAAAAAAAATTACCTGTCAATTTTTTATTCAACTGTAAGCTTATTTCGGGTAAACTGTTTTTGTATGGAAGAAAACATCAAAAAATATAATTTATTTAAAGAGAAGTTCCCTCAGGTTCGGGAAAATGTTGAGTTGTCACAATTCACGGCCTATAAAATAGGCGGACCTGCCGATTTGTATCTGGAGGCAAGGGATTCTTATGATATACCGGAATTTGTCGAAAAGGCTCTGGAGCTGGAGATTCCTTATTATATTTTGGGTGGCGGATGCAATATAGTCTTTTCCGATGTTGGTTTTGAGGGGCTTGTAATACACAACAAGGCAAATGGGATTGAAATACACGGAAGCAGGGTTGTTGCAGAGTCCGGCGCTATTCTTGGTGTTGTAATAGCCAAGGCACGCGAAAAGGAACTTGGAGGAATAATCAATATGGTTGGTCTTCCCGGAACAATTGGTGGGGCTGTTTATGGAAATGCGGGCGCGCATGGCGTTGAAATTGGGGATTTTGTCGAGAGTGTTAAGCTTTTTGATAAGGACAGCGGAGTAAAAGAGGAAGGACCCGAGTACTTTCAGTTCTCATATAGATCAAGTATTTTGAAAAAAACACATGAAATAGTTTTATCCGTTACTTTGCTTTTGCCTCCTCTGGACCAAAATGATGCCGCTTTGGAGGTAGTTAAATTTAGAGCCGCAAAACAACCCAAGGGAAATGTTGCCGGATCTTTCTTTAAAAACCCTAGGGCCAATGAATCGGCAGGCTTTTTAATTGATAAAGCCGGACTTAAGGGCACAAGAGAAGGTGGTATCGAAGTTTCTTTGCTTCATGGGAACTGGCTTATGAATACAGGGAATGGTACTCAAAAAAATGTCGTAGATCTTGCCAGAAAAATAAAGAAAGAAGTATATAATCAGTTTAAAATAGAGCTTGAGCCGGAGAATATCGTGATAGATGAGCGCGGTAACAAGGTTGACATATAGTTGTATTCTTTTACAAGGGTATTGATTTTATGTCAAATATTTGCTAGAATTAGATGAAAACTTAAATTAACCCAAAAAAAATGACAAAAACCACTTTGAAAAAAGGTCTCAAGCAGGCATTCATCGTGCTTGGTTTGAGTTCACTGCTACTTGTGGTATTTGCAGCGCTTGGGGGAACAGCCGGAGCACAGCTTATCAATCCTGGAGATGTCCCTTCGAACGTAGCTGCTGCAACAGGTGGTGAAGGATCGATTCGTGCCCTTATCTTACGAATTGTAGATTTCATTCTGCTATTCCTAGGACTTCTTGCGGTAATTATGATTATCTTTGGAGGTATCACTTACGTAAGTTCTGCTGGAAACCAGGAGAAAGTGGACCAGGCAAAGAAGATCATTATGTACGCGATCGTTGGTATTATCATCGTGCTAATCTCATTTGCACTTGTAAATACTGTGATCCGTGGTGCAGGACAAGGAACGGAAGTTGCTTAAATAAGGAAAAACTTATTCAACAAACAGAAAGCCTTGGGCCGAATTTGGTCCAGGGCTTTTGTTATATTTAAGAAGGTAAATCTGCCGGATAAAGGCTTGGGTATTTTTTTATATCCTTCACCATAAGCGGTTTTTTTGCGTATTTGTTTTTTACGACAATAACGCCTTTTTCGATTTTAATTATGTCTTTAGCCGGGATTAAAAGGTCTTTGGTTTTGAATAAGCCAAAAAACGATTTATAAACTATTATTTTTGTTAATACTGCAAAATCAACGTCGATAATAAAATTGTGTACATTTCCAAGGACTTCGCCTTTTTGTGTTTCAACTCTGGATTTTAAAATGCCAATATCTCTTTCCAAAACATTGCTGACTCTTATTATATCTTCCGCGTCTACAATATCTTCGCTATCTCCAATAACAATTGCAGGCCCAAAAAAGATTATATCGTTTGGAGTTATAATCTTCATTTTGCCCGTATTAACAAAGTAGCAGGCAACCTTTCCGGTTTGAGTATCTACTGTAATGTCCGTTACCCTTCCGATCCTCCCAAGGTCTTCTACGACAATCGGAGTTCCTATGATTTGAGAATATTCTTTTTCCATAGCTTTACATTAGCAAAAATCTCTTTGACTTAAAAAGTTAAATTTCATATAGTGTTTAGGCTACTCGTCGGGGCATAGCGTAGTCTGGCCAGCGCGCTCGGTTTGGGACCGAGAGGTCACAGGTTCGAATCCTGTTGCCCCGACCATTTTAAGTTTTAAATATGGCATTCCTGGATAAGGCGAAAAGGAAATTTAAGTATATAATTCCAACGGGTGTTAAGAAGGCAATGAAATACTGTCTTTATTCTTTGCAGGATTTTTGGTCTTTTGTTACAGGAAAAGGAGTCAAAGGGTATCCGCCTAAAAGGTTGAATTTTGTTGGTAGTGGGGAATTTATGAAAATAGGAGAAGAATTTTTAAAGCATTTTAAAAAAATAGGCGGGTTAAAATCTTCAAATACGGTTTTGGACATAGGAAGCGGAATAGGGAGAATGGCGATTCCTTTGGCAAGATATTTGGATACGAACAAGGGTGAATATTATGGCTTTGATATAGATAAAAGAGGAGTTAAGTGGTGCAAAAATAACGTGTCGATAAAATATCCGCATTTTAATTTTGAATATGTGGATATTTACAATAAATATTACAATAAAAAGGGAAAAATTAAGGCAAATAAATTTGTTTTCCCGTATAAAAATGAAATGTTTGATTTTGTGTTTGCCACCTCGGTTTTTACGCACATGCTTCCCGATCAGATCGAACAATATTTGAGCGAAATTAAAAGAGTTTTAAAGCCGGGCGGCAAAATTTTTCTTACATTCTTTTCGCTTGATAAAGAGGCAATTCAAAATATTAAGAAAAAAATTTCTTACTGCGATTTCGGTTATACTTACGATGAAGCCGGAAACTGTATGTATTCACACAAAGATGTTCCAGAGGCTGAAATCGGATATAAGGAAAAGTGGATTATTGATCAACTAAAAAAGTCCGGCATATCGGAAGAATTGGAAATTTATCATGGCGGATGGTCCGGCAGAAAAAATCCTTATTCGTATCAGGATATTATTTGCGCTCAGAAAAAATAATCTAAGTCTTGTCCATAAAAACACGGCTTCCGACTGATTTTTGTTGACCTTGGTATTTGCCACTATACGGCTTGTCCGCAGTCTGATCCATTTTGCAGAATACAAGCTGGCATATGCGTCTGTCTTTTTGCAATTTTATCGGAAGTGAGTTTGCGTTGTATAATTCAAGCGTAATCTTTCCTTCAAATCCGGGATCAACCCATCCGGCATTTTGAATAAAAAGTCCTATTCTACCTATTGAACTTCTTCCTTCAACAAAGGCCGTAAGGTTATTTGGCAGTTTTATATACTCCTTTGTTGTTGCAAGTAAAAATGTGTGTGGCGGAATTGTTATGCTGTCACCTACTATTTCCCGGTATTTAATCTCGCTATCCAGCGTAACAATGTCCATATTCATATCTTCAATTAGAAGATAATGATCCCCAAGCCTGCAGTCTATTGAGGCCGGTTGTATTGACTCATCGGAAATCGGGTCAACGGTAAGTGATCCTTCCGCGAGCATTGCACGCAGAGTTTTGTCTGATAATATCATGATATTTTGAGATTTAATTTGATTTCCAAAGCCCGTGTAAATTGCAATATTCCTTTGCCATAAGAACATTTTCGTAATCCACGTTGAATAATGCTTCGGGTGTTTGCCCGGGTTTTAGGAAAGCGCGATAAACTTTATCATCCTTTGTGTAAAGTTCTATCCATTGAATAAAATGAGCTTCTTCCATTGGATGTGGGACGCTTCCGACTTTTACAACAACGCCGTTTCCGGTTTTTTCTATAATCGGTACGTGTTTTTCAAGTCCCTGATCCTGTGACTTTGGTTCCAAAAGTTCCATTGGCCGTCCACAGCAAACAAGTTGTCCGCCTCCGGCATGAAGCACGCTAACCATGTTCCCGCAAACATTACACTTATAGGTTTGATTTCTCTCAACCATAATTTTTTAAGTTAAAAGTTTCTTGGTGATCTTTTTTGAAAGCTCAACGCCCGGCTGATCAAAAGCGTTAATGTTGAAGAATTCGCCCAGGAAGGCCGTTGCGCATTCAAACAGCATAAACATGCCTCCGATTGTTTTTTCATCAACACGGTCAATCTCAAGCGTAATATTAGGCCTTTCATTTTGTGTTAGTGCCTGCAAAGTTCCCTCCTGCTCCGTGTGCATCAATTTTTCAAATGAAACGCCTTTAAGATAGTTCACTGATTTGTTTTCAGGATGAGTTACTGGAATTTTCATGTCGCAGCCAAAATCATTTACTCTTATAAAAATGAAAAATTTGTCATTTGGCCCTTCGTTATAAAGCTGATTTTGTGAATGCTGGTCTGTTACTCCAAGGGCGTTTATTGGCGTTAGGCCAATGTTAACGGTGTTTCCATGGTCGTCTTTTGCTTTTCCTATACTCTCTGCAAGAAGCTGTCTGTACCAGTCCGCAAAACGTATAAGTTTTTGCGAATAAGGTATTAAAACAGTCATAATTTTCCCCTCAAAGCTCAGCAAATATTGAATTGTAGCAATTTGAAAAGGCAGGTTATGCTCTACGGAGTCGCTATAAAACAGTTCTCTCATTTGCGCCGCTCCGCTTAAAAGTTCTTTTATGTCTATTCCGATGAGTGCCGCCGGAAGCAGTCCTACCGGAGTTAAAACGGAAAATCTTCCGCCTATGTTTTCAGGTATTTCAAAAGAAGGGATATCTTCGTTTTGGCTTATTTCTCTAAGAAAACCTTTCTCCGCGTCCGTTATGAAAACAAAATGATCTTTTACGTTTAGCCCTTTTTTTTCAACGACCGATCTGAAATAAAAATACTGTGCCAGAGTTTCCGGCGTGTCTCCCGATTTTGATATGGTTATAAAAAGGGTTTTATCCGGACTTATAATGTCCTCAAGCTGCTTTATGAAAAGTGGATCTATATTGTCCAGTACGTGGAGGCGAGGCCATTTTCTGTTTTCCAATTCGTTTTCGTATAGGTGTTTTAGGCTTTGCTGAAGGCAGATTGTTCCAAGCGCCGAGCCGCCTATTCCAAGAACAACAATGTCTTTGAATTTCCCTTCCATCTTTTTTGCGAATTTTAAAACATCATCAACCATTTTTTTATCGTCGACCACATTATAAAATCCCTGACCTCTCTGATAGATATTATCAAGATATTTTGCTATATAATCGTGCTCACTTTTAAGCTCGGTTACAGTGCTGTTTGAAATGTTGAGTTTAATCATTTATTGAAGATTTTTAACTTTTTCCCAGTCAGCTAAAAACGCTGCAACTCCTTTGTCCGTTAAAGGATGTTTGAATAATTTGTCCATAATATCGGAAGGGATTGTAGCTATATCCGCTCCCATCATTGCGGCCTCTACAACATGTCTTGGATGTCTTACGCTGGCCACTATTATCTTTGTATCAAAATCGTAATTTCCGTAAATTGTAGTTATTTCATGAACAAGCGCCATTCCGTCTTCCGAAATATCATCAAGTCTTCCAACAAAAGGACTTACGTAAGCGGCTCCGTTTTTTGCCGCAATCAAAGCCTGTCCGGCAGAGAAAATCAAAGTTACATTTACCTTTATTCCTTCTTTTGAAAGCACTTTTAAAGCCTTCATTCCTTCTACCGTCATTGGTATTTTTACGACTATATTTTTATGCCATGAAGCGTATTTTCTGGCTTCTTCAAGCATGCCTTCGGCATCAGTCGCTATTACTTCTGTACTTATTGGTCCGTTAACAACCTCAACGATTTCCTTGATTCTTTTCTCCAGAGAAACTCCTTCTTTCGCTATTAAAGACGGATTTGTGGTAACGCCGTCAACTACTCCAAGAGCGTTATATTTTTTAATGTCTTCAAGATTTGCGGTATCAATGTAAAAATCCATTTTAAAAATTGTTAATTGCGTGAAAGATTCGCGATTTCTTTTTCGAGCTTTTTTAAGCCCAAATTCCCTGTTCCGCCTTGATGTGTTGATTCTCTTAACATTCTGTCCATATCTTTTCTGGTTACTTTAATTTTGTCCAGATTTGCGCCAACTTCTATATAGGCGTCTCTAAAAGGAACTCCCTTTTTAACCTGTTCAAATGCTTTGTGGGCTGCAAAAAGTTCAGGTGTCATTGCGTCATACAAAACATCCACACGCGGTGTAATGTTTTTTATAATTACCGACATAACTTCCAAAGATGATTTTGTGTATTTTAAGCCAAGGAAAAGAGGTCTTTTTATCTCCTGTCCATCACGGTGATAACCGGAAATCTTGTGCATGATATTCATCAAAAGTTCGTTTTTGCAGGCGACAACTGTTGCTGTTCTTCCGCGAATAAGCTCTGCCACGTCAAGATTTTTCTTTTGAGGCATGATTGAAGATCCTGTTGCGATTGAGTCATTAATATCGAAAAAGTGAAATTCCTGTGTTGTGAAGAAAAGTAGGTCCGAAGCCAACTTGTTTAATGTAAGCATCATCTGAACGCATGATTCAAGAACCATCCCTTCGATTTTTCCGCGTGAATTTTGGCAGTAAATTACGTTGTTTTGTGTCCTTTTAAAGCCAAGTTGCTTGGACAGCCAGTCTCTGTCGAAGCTAAAAGGTGATCCATATCCCGCTCCTGATCCAAGAGGATTTTGATCAACCAATTCTTCGGTGATCGCTTTTAAGATTCTTGTATCGTCCAGCAAACTTTCAACAAAAGCTGCAAGCCACGTACCTACTGTTGTAGGCATAGCTTTTTGCATGTGTGTGTATCCCGGCATTGGAGTGAATTCGTATTTTTTTGCCGTGGCAAGAAGGTCCTTTGCAAGCTTCAAAGCAAGTTTGCTTAACTCTATCGACTGATCTTTTAAGTAAAGTCTCATCATTACAAGCACCTGGTCGTTTCGTGAACGTGCCGTATGAATCTTTTTGCCTGTCGAACCAAGTTTCTTAATAAGGTAATCTTCAATTTTTGTATGACAATCCTCATCTTCAACTTTTAGTTGGAACTTCCCATCCGCGTACAGTTTCAGAATTTCATCAAGCCCATTTTCCAATTGCCCAAGCTCTTTTTTTGTTATTATGCCGTGTTTTTGTAAAAGCCGTGCGTACATCCTTGAACCGAAAACATCATTTGGAATCATTACCTGGTCGTAGATTATATCTTCTCCGGCGTTGTAGTTTTCAACCTGAGGATCAATCTCTACAGTTTGTTTTTTAAACCATATCTTTCTTTTTATCGGCTTCTTTGTCATGGGGTGTAGTTTTAAGATATCTTCATGGTGCGATGTCCGTTTTCGCACGCGATTGTCGCAAGTTTTTCGACGTCGTAAAGTCGAACGGCATCTGCGAATAGATTTATTTCATCCCATAAATCTCCATTTGAATTCGGAATGAATATGTCGCTTATATTGTCTGTTCCTATCGAAACATTTATTCCGGCCTCCATCATCTCCACTGCCGGAGCGATTGAATTATGCACAGGAGCAAATTTATCTTTTAGCTGTGTCATGCCAATTGCGGCGCGTGGACTAACCGTACAATTTGTCCCGGTTTCTTTATAAAGTTCATACATTTTTTTTCTGTACTCTTCCGTTTGGCATGCCAAAGAAATTCCGTGAAGAATTGTTAAATGTCCCGGATAATTATGTTCGATGACTTTGTTTAAAATCATTTCCGTGTCTTTTTCGTCCGGATTGTTTTCCTGATCTATGTGTATATCAAGATCTTTTCCAAGATTTTTGGCGATCGAAAAAAGTACGTCAGCGTGTTTTGTGTCTCCTTGTGTGCCTTTTAATTTTCTGTCGCGGGAAGGAAGACCTCCAACGACGTCGCATATTGCACAGGCTTTTTCGTAAGTATCTATTTTTGACTTATCAAAATCGGTAGCGTCTTCATTTAAAAATCCTTCCAAAGGTTGAGGTACAAGCTGTAAAATAAAAGATCCATCTGCTTTGTATTTGTCTCTTATTTTTGCCGCAATCTCGACTACCCGAAGTCCTACAATGCTGTCCGCGTCAACATGAGTTCTGCACGCGACGATTCCTTGTTCTTTCATGTTTTGAATATACATGTCGAATCTTTTCTCCATGCTTTCAAAGTATTCTTCAGTCTTTTTTAAATCTCGCATAAGAGTCCATTTCTTTTCCATCAGTTCCATTGCTTGGACCCACATTTCCTCGGTTATTGTAAAAGCGCGGTCTATGTGCGCATGACAACTAACCATCCCGATGCCTTTTTTGGCTACCTCTTTAAAGAATAAATCTTTAAAAATAAAAGGGACTGACATGATTTTGGGTTATCTTTGGTTGAATCTTCTTGCGTATTCTAAAGGCGTGAAATTTTTTTTGCAAGAAAATGCAATAAATGTTAATAATAAGAGGCACCGTTTTAAATGGCGACGTAGCCAAGTGGCTAAGGCAGCGGTTTGCAAAACCGTTATTCGTGGGTTCGATCCCCACCGTCGCCTCCAAATTGCGAGCAGCTATGTATCCGTAGCTCAGTTGGATAGAGCGCAGCCCTGCGGAGGCTGAGGTCGTGGGTTCAAATCCCGCCGGATACACCATGTCTTGACAAAACCACCCTAAGTGTTAGGATGGTATCTTTTTAGTTAATCATTAAAAATGAATGATAATTTTAGATCCGAAGTTTTACCAAAAGGAACTCGGCAAGAAAGTCTACAAAGAAATCCAGATGAAACTGTCGGAATTGTTGATCTTTCGCGACGAACTTTTTTAAAACAGGCGGCGCTTTTGGTGGCTGCGTTTGCTGTTGGTTGCGATAAGAAAGATTCTTCTCCCGAGAAGGTTGAGTACGATAAATACGCGCTTCCTAACGTTGAATTTAAATCTTCAACTTCGTTTGATGAGCCGCAGCTGCCCACCGGATTCGATAAAAAGAACCTTCCTGTATTAAGAAAAAAGTTTGTGTCGGAACTTGAAAAACACTTTTCCGCTTACAAGGATAAAGAAGATGGGGCTAAAGAAGCTTATGATGGTCTTTTTATGAAACTCTTGGATATTATTCAAGCTCTTGCTCCGGAATTCCAAAATTACTTGTCTGAGCTTCAAGTAATGTGTAATGGACAAGCTGATTGTTTGATTGATTACGTAAATAAATTTTTAATTCCGGAAGGTAGATTGCTTTATTTGGGAGGGGGCAACCCTTATCCAAAGGCGAATCTTTATAAAGTGCGTGAAAGCAAAGATATTTTTATAAATGATATTAACGAAGGGCGCATTCATTCGATCGGAGATGCCTTGGTTAAGGATCAAAATCCAAGCGACGTAATAAGCCAGGTTATGGGAGAGAACGGATCTTCGGTTATTATCTGGCCAGATATTGTCGCTAAAAAACAGGATAATTTTATTAGTAAATTAAATGTTGTCGACTCTAAGCGTAAGCAAAAGATTCGCGGAGAGCTTGATCGAGGCACAAGATTTCACGAGTCGATACATATACATTTGTTTAGAAGATTTCCAGATATGGTATCGAACACATTTGATATTAAACAGGTTTATCAACTTGCAGACGGGGTTTCGATTAGTATTGGAGGAGCAATGAGGTATAACTCGGTCCATGAATTATGTGCAATTGGAGCTGAACTTCAAACTGCAACAGATCCAACAATTATGCTTGGCTATGTTAGTGAAAACAAACCTGTTAATCCTTCGTATCAATTTGCAATGCATTTGCTTTTCTTGAGTACAATTAAACATTTGCCGGCTGATAATGAGTTTAAGAAAAACATGGAAGCGGCTATTAAGGAAAATCCAAATAATCTTGGTGAAATTTTCGAAAATAACAAAATGGCTAAATTTTACAAAGAAAATGCTGATTTAAAAATGCTTAACGATGTGGGTAAAGAAATGTATAAGCTCGGCATTGATAATATGGAAAAGTTACACGTTCAATCTGAGAATGTTAAAGCAAGAGGTTTGCAAGATAGAGGTAGTATGATGCGTTAGTCTTGGGATGCAAAAATTTATGAATGCCAGAGTTCCTTGACTAAATAAGCGAACTAGTGATACACTCCTCGCGTCAAATCGTTTTGTTGTCCAAGGGGAGCATAGTCGAGTTTCATTTTAGACATTCAAAGTTTGATATTCTAATTATTTTTCTTACACATTGAAAAATGCAAGAAGGAACTATAGCTCGTCTTACGGATAAGGGATTTGGATTCATCTCTCGAGAGGGAGAAGAAAAGGATCTTTTCTTCCATTCGAACGAACTTGTAGGCGTAAGATACGAAGACCTTAGAGAAGGGGACAAGCTGACTTTCGAAGTCGCTAATGGTCCTAAAGGTCCAAACGCCGTAAAAGTTAGCCTAGTTAAATAGGTTAGTAAAACTACCAAAAAAGCCTCTCGGTTTCCGAGGGGCTTTTTTTATATTTTGACAAAATTTTAAAAAATACAGATAATACGCTCTCGTAATATTGGATACATATTTTAAATGATACAAAACACCGAATATCCTGAATCGTTTTTAAGACAAATAGAGGTTGTCGGGTCTTCTGATATCTCTCAAGAAGATAGTGAAAAATATTGGACTGAACATAAGGCCGGAATGACATGGGGTACACAGGAAGCTTTAAGCAATGTTTGGAATCCGCAGGATATTGCGATTTTTGGTGCCGGAAAATGTAACGACATTCGTTTGCTTGAAGTGATGCAAAGAGGGAGTGTTAAAAATATAGATCTTTACGATCTTGATGCAAATGGCCTTGAAATCGCAATAGGCTACGTTAAATCGAGAATTAACAGCATAATGCCGGAGGCAATAAATTTTGCCAATTTTAATCCGGTTGTTGCAGATGTAACTTTTATGCTTAAAAATGTTTTTAAAAAGTTTAATGGAATAAGATCGGATTTTACGAGTGACTTTGCTCCGGTTGGTCCCGGAAGAGAACAGAAACTTATTGAGGCTATTCTTAAAGCAATCTTTGGAGCTTTGGATGGCCGTCAAATACCGGAAAAACAGTATGACGTTGTCGTTTCCGATTGTATCTTGAGCCAAATTCTTGCTGTTTTTGAGATACAGATTGAAAAACTTCGTGATGATTTGTTGGAAAAACAAGAAGTTTCTATAGGTTTATGGGAAGATTTGGAAAGAGATGTTCATGGAGTTATAACAAAGGATCATTTTGACGTTCTGTCGCAAATGACTAAACCAAATGGGGCTGTTTTTGTGGCTTCCGATAGTACACTGCTTTACAGAGGAAAGGTTAGCAAAGCTCATTTTGAATTACTTCAGGCTATGGAAGAAAAGGGAGACTTGCCACAAGAAGAGCGAATTCGTGACTTTGGCGGCGATTATGTTGTTGAAGAGCTTATGATTCCACGTTTTAAATGCATGGATGGAGATATAGCCAGAATGGCTGAAAAGCACATGCCTGATTTTGAAATTGTTGAGTCAAGAAAATGGGAATGGAATCGTGATCCGCATGAACTCCAAAAAGACGGCTGTGTGTTTGGCGCCGAAGAAGTTCAGGGCGTTGTACTTAAAAGGTTGCTCACCAAAACTCGCAACTGATGGTGGGTCATGCGGGACTTGAACCTGCGACCATCTCCTTAAAAGGGAGCCGCTCTACCAACTGAGCTAATGACCCATGTGCGTTTGAATGCCTAGACATTCTATGAATATATCCCCGGTATGGCAAGCTAATTTTCTGATTTATCAGAGGCCAGACTCATCGAAAGGAATGCGAAGGCCGGAAGCATAAACCAAATGCTATAGTTGTTTATAAGCGATTTTGCCAAATTCGACTGATTGTAAATGTCCTGGAAAGCGGGACTTATTGTTGCTCCTCCGGCTATAAAAGAAGAGCCGGAAATGAATATAAGTGAAATGCTTACTATTAAACAGGCGTTCAAAAATCCAAAAATCATATTTAAGAAAAGTCTTACTCCGGCTGACCTGTTGCTCACAACGTCTACCGAATAAGATCCTTTAACGGACAAAAGAACTATTATCGTCATAAAGGTTAAAACCTTCATTAAAACTACAGCTTGCTCAGGTGTTGATATATAAAAAAGTCGTAAAAGTCTCATAAAATTTTCCGATTGAATCATTGTGGCTCCAAAAATATTACCGACCGCGTCAGCGAAAAAAGCTCCGACATAAGTCGCAAGAATCACTTTTAAATTGCCGTTTCTGCCTATTATAAAGCTGTAAGCAACGATGATCCCAAAAAATACTATAATCAGTAAATCCCACGTCAGACGCAAGTCCATAAAACATATGTTAGATCAACCAGCATCGTATAATATCTTTTTTATTTTGGCAAGCGCACCCTCGTGCGGGGCTGACGCAGGTCTATTTAAATTGATCGAAAAATCCGGGTTTCCCTCCCGGTTTTAAATCGAGTTTTGCCTCCTTTGCCAGTTCAGCGTAAAGCTGTTTTTCTTTACGTGAAAGCTTTTCCGGTATGTCGAGTATTATTTTAAGATAGTGGTCTCCTTTGTGTTGCGAGTTTACTCTTGGCATTCCATATCCTTTTAATTTGAAGACTTTTCCGCTCGGTGTTCCTTCCGGTATTCTTAATTTTATTTTTCCGTATACGGTTCTTATATCGATTTCGTCGCCGAGTACACCCTGAACAAGGTGGATTGTATGTTCGGCGTGGATATCGTCTCCGCTTCGTAAAAAGTCTTTGCTTGGGGTTACGGTTATATGAAGGTATAAATCTCCGTACGATCCTCCGTTTATTCCCGCTTCTCCTTTACCGCTTAGGCGAATTGTCGAATCGTTGCTTATCCCTGCCGGAATTTTAACTTTAACTTTTTCGGAAACTCTTGTTCTTGTGGTTCCGTGGCATACGCTACACTTTTTTTCCGGGGTTCGTCCTTCCCCGTTGCATTGATCGCATGCTCTGGAGGTGGCCATTTGTCCGAGGATTGTTTGTCTTACTTCTCTAATTTCGCCTGTCCCGCCACATGTTTTGCAAGTTATTATTTTAGTGCCCGGTTCCGCGCCGTTTCCTCCGCAATTGCTGCATTTATCGGCTTTTGTTACTTCCAGTTCTCTGCTCGTCCCTTTTACACTTTCTTCAAAAGTTATCTTTATATTTGCTTCAATGTCGTCTCCGCGAACCGGACCACGTTGTCTTCTTCTGCCTCCACCGCCACCACTTCCCGCGCCGCCGTTAAAAAAGCTTTCAAAAATATCCGAAAAGCCTCCGCCGAATGATGAAAAATCAAACCCCTGAGCGTTTCCGGAGTATCCGCCGAATCCGGAAGAACCGCCTCCGCTCGCACCTTGGGTCGATCCGAATTGATCGTAAAAACTACGCTTTTGTTTGTCTGAAAGTGTTTCGTAGGCCTCACTTATTTCTTTAAATTTACTTTCCGCCTCTTTATTGCCTTCGTTTTTGTCAGGGTGATATTTCTGCGCGAGTTTCCTGTATGCCTTCTTTATATCCTGATCGGACGCGTTTTTCTCAACTCCGAGCGTGCTGTAAAAGTCTTTTTGCGACATGGTCTATCTTAAATTAGTTGGGAGCCCATTATATTACATATTGAAATCGAATCAAATATTAGGTATTAGTAATTAGCAATTGGCAGTCAGCAGTCAGTAGTTAGTTAGCAATTGTTATGGCCTCATCGTCTAATGGTTAGGACGTCGCCTTCTCACGGCGGAAATAGGGGTTCGATTCCCCTTGAGGCTACCAGTAGTGCCGGTCTTAAATACTGGAGCATCTTTTCGTCCACAGAATATGTCTTTTTTTGATGCTCAAGTTCATGATGCGCCTTACATAAAGAACGTAAGTTTTCGTGTTTATGCGTAATCGCCCACCTGTTTTGATGGTGAATCGCATCCGCGGGCCTTCCGCACCCCGGCACTTCACAGACTTTTGGTAGCTCCCTGCGCACCTTGGCCGGAATGTTTCGTGAAGCTTGCGCCCCACGCACCCCACGCACTCCCTGCAACCCATGTGTCCGTTGCACCCCATGCGCCCTCTGCCTAACTATACGCACTTCAGGTTCGCTAAGAAGCTCGTCTGTGGCTAGCTTGACGACCTCATCCCAACAAAGAACTTGTTTTTGCCGCTTCTCCAGTTTCTGTTTCAAAAGTCGCAATTTTACAATCGCCTCATCCGAAAGTTGCATCGAGAAGGTTGACTTATCTTCATTTTGCGTTTTGAGGTTCCGTGATTCCGACATGCTGTTTTGCTCATCAAATAGCGACAAATTAG
>PNNO01000004.1:157500-196086 GCA_013824265.1 bacterium | reverse complement strand
ATTTTTATATAAGGTTTTTCTTATCTCTTTTCCTTGAAAAAGGGAAATTTTGACTATTTCGTTCATGTTTTGATTGATAAAAAATATACAATCAGACTTTATCAACCAAAGATTAAATATTTCTAAAATAATCCTAAAATCTTCCCTCTTCCCCTGAATGCAGCAAATCCTCCCCGGTCCTCACGTCGATCAGGTGTGAATTCTCAAGCTGCCCCAGTTTTCCGTCGGGGCATCTGTGCCCCCACGCGCAATAAATCGGAATATGCCAACAGGTCCCGTCCCTCTTATCATAGTAATTGGAACAAATTCTCCACGGATACACCGGCTTTCCGCACTTGCTGCAGATATGAGGATTACATTTGCATCTGATTTTCCACATATGATCTTTATAGATGCATTTACCGTAATACTCCCCGCATTTACCACACTTTTTGAGCCCCTTTGGGACAGGTGGATTTTCCTTTCATCGAGCGTAGAGAACCAAAGACCGGTAGCCTGAAGTTACATCTTATTTAGTTGGGGCACCTTACCTTTCTCCTTTAGGGAGGGGCAGGTTGCCGGCGGGTCTAAGAGCTAAATCTCTCGCAGGCACTCTAAGGTGAAATTCCAAATAGGCCATGATGATAGCATGGAAAGCAGAGCGGAGCGAGCTTTAGCGAGCGGAGCTCAGTGGGGTTGGGGTAGGCGAAGCGGAAAGGTGATTATGGAGCATGGTATGTGTGGAGTAGGATTGCAAATCTGGGTATGGCATTAGCCACCTCTTTTATTTCTTATTCATTAATGTTTTAATTGCATCATAGAATTAATCTGAAATTTTATTAAAATTAACCTTTTTGAAAATGATATTAGCTGTTGTTTTAGTAATTACCGCAGTAAGTATATACTTTTTTGGATGGTGGGGATTGTTGAGTATCCTTCTTGTGCCAGTTATAATAGGTGTTTACAAAGGAATGCATAATGAGCACGCTGTAACTACAGATTATGCGTCTGCTTTAGAAATGGGCGAATGCGCTCCATTATCTTTTAGGGCAATGCAAGATATTTTAGTGAAAATTGGGAAAGAAGACTCTGAACTGGATGAAGATTTTCATCAGCTTCTTACTTGTTTAAAGACCGAGATTGATTTTCCTAAGGATGCAACTGATAAGGAAATTATCGTTGAATTTATTCAAAAATTTTCCAAAATATTTCCTAATTGGCAAAATGAGTACAGCGAGTTAACAAAAGCTATAGACTCCAAATTTTCATAATAGTCTTTTTCTGTTCATTTACTCGAAAAAACGATTTAAAGATTGTTGTAAATGGACTACAATGGCACCAGCTTAAATTAACTCTTATGTTCGAACAATCATTCAAAAATATCGACAACATACTTCACACAGATTCAGGCTGCGGAACGGAGCTGGATTATATTGAACAAACTTCATGGATTCTTTTCTTGAAATACCTTGATGATTTGGAAGAAATAAAAAAAACCGAAGCAGCGTTATCAGGGAAAGGAACTTATTCATACATCTTGTCCCCGGAGTACGCATGGGATACATGGGCTTGTCCAAAAAATGGTGATGGGACATTAGATTATAATAAGGCTTTAGATGGTGATGATCTTAAAGATTTTGTTGATAACAAACTTTTTCCTTATTTAAAAAAGTTTAGGGATGAACATTCAAATACCATTGAATATAAAATTGGCGAGATCTTTCATGAGTTAAAAAATAAAATTTCCAGCGGTTATAAATTAAGGGAAATTTTGAACGTTGTGGATGGTATGCACTTTAAACTTTATGAAGAAAAACATGAGCTTTCACATCTCTACGAGGCCAAAATCAAGAACATGGGTAATGCAGGACGAAACGGTGGTGAATATTACACTCCACGTCCACTTATCAAGACGATTATCAAAGTGGTGGATCCTAAGATCGGCAATACAATTTATGATGGAGCTTGCGGAAGCGCAGGGTTCTTATGCGAAGCCTTCAACTACTTAACCGAAAATCAGTCTAAGCTTTCCTCAAGTGAAATGGAAACGCTTCAAAATAAAACTTTTTACGGCAAAGAGATAAAATCTCTCGCCTATATCATTGGTATTATGAATATGATTTTGCATGGAATTGAAGCGCCAAACATTAAGCACATGGATACTCTTTCGGAGAATATAAATGATATTCAGGAAAAAAATCGTTATGATATTATTCTTGCAAATCCACCTTTTGGCGCAGGAATAGGACGAGAAATCCAACAGAATTTCCCCATTAAAACCGGCGAGACTGCTTTCCTTTTTCTTCAGCATTTTATAAAAATTCTTAAAGCAGGAGGTAAGGCCGGTATTGTTATTAAAAACACTTTTCTTTCTAATACCGATAACGCCTCTGTTTCCCTACGAAAACTGCTTTTAGAAAACTGCAATCTGCATACAGTCTTGGATTTACCCGGTGGCGTTTTCGCAGGCGCAGGCGTAAAAACCGTTGTTTTGTTTTTTGAAAAAGGCACCCCAACAAAAAAAGTTTGGTATTACCAGCTCAATCTTGCCCGCAATCTCGGCAAGGGCAATCCATTAAATACAGCAGATTTAGCCGAATTCATAGAACTCCAAAAAACCAAAGCGGATAGCGATAATTCCTGGATAACAGAAGTTAAAGATATAGATCAAACAACATTTGATTTATCAGTTAAGAATCCCAACAAAGCCACTGAAGTAGCTTTGCGCGATCCAAAAGAGATTTTGGAGGAGATGAAGAAGTTGGATAAGGAGAGTGAAGAAATTTTAACTAGTATAATTAAGTTGATTTAATATATGGCAAAAAAAAATACAAAATTAAAAGCAATTGATTTTTTCTGCTCAGGGGGTGGAATGAGTTTTGGTATGCAACAAGCTGGAATTGATGTTATTGCTGGAATAGATTTTGATCCAGATTGCAAAGAAACATACGAATCTAATATTAAAGGGGCAAAATATATACTCGCAGATGTTTCTAAACTAAAAGAAGCAGATCTTTCAAAGGAAGTTGACATTAAGAAGAACGATGATAATTTAATTTTGATTGGATGCAGTCCATGCCAGTACTGGACTATTATTCGTACAAGTAAAAATAAATCTGAGAAATCAAAGGATTTGCTACACGAATTTCATCGTTTTGTAAAATATTATAATCCTGGATATGTTGTCGTCGAAAATGTGCCTGGTATTTTAAATAAACAAAAAGAAAGCGGACTAAATTTATTTGTTGATGATTTGAAAAAAAGAGGATACACCGTTCATTACAAAGTCGTGCATCTTAACGAGTATGGCGTTCCAGAGACGAGAAAAAGATTCTCTTTAATTGCCAACAGAATTACTGATAAAGAAATTTTTCCAGAACCAAATAATTCGTTTCCAACAGTTGCAGATTTTATTGGAACAAAAAATGGATTCCCTAAAATTTCGGTTGGCCACAATGACGCAACGAGATTTATGCACACAACAGCGGGGCTTAGCGAAAACAACATAAAAAGGTTGAAACTTACTCCGAAGAATGGGGGTTCACGGGAATCATGGGCTAATACAAATTTACAACTTGAAGCTTACAAGAAAAAGGATCGCAATATTTCTTTTACCGACACTTATGGAAGAATGTCTTGGGACAAACCGGCCCCTACAATTACAACAAAGTTTTTTAGTATTTCTAATGGACGTTTTGCTCACCCAGACGAAGATCGTCCAATTTCGTTAAGGGAGGGTGCTACACTTCAAACATTTCCAAAAAATTATAAATTTGTTGGAACCAGTGTTTCATCAATAGCTCGCATGATCGGAAATGCGGTTCCACCACTGTATGCAAAAAAACTCGGGTTAACTATAATCAAGAATCATGCTTCAACATAATAATACCCAAAAACTAAAGATGACATTTACGCCAAATACGATTGAGCATTTGGGCGTAAGAATGTATTCCACATTACCACCTGTAGTTGCGGAGCTTGTTGCAAATTCTCAGGATGCTGATGCGACTCAAGTGAATATTCATCTCAAAGATCAAGAAAATAAAGAGATCGTTGTTTCTGATAATGGACACGGTATGTCTTTTACTGATATTAATGAAAAATTTTTGAGAATTGGACGCAATCGACGAAGTGATGAAGGAAGTCAAACATCTCCAGGCGGAAGAAAAGTTATCGGGAAAAAGGGCTTAGGTAAATTGTCGTTTTTTGGTATTGCTCATGAAATAGAGGTGAGAACAACACAAAATTATAAAAGGAATTCTTTTTTGATGAAATGGGGAGATATATTATCAGACGGAGAAAAAGATAAACAAAAAGATTATTCTCCAACAATTTTGGAGCATAATGTTGTATGCGAGGAAGAAAAAGGAACTATTATTATCTTGAGAGACATACAACGTATTAGTAATTTTAATGCGGAGACACTTGCGGACAATCTGTCAAGATTTTTTATTATAGATCAAGATTTCAATATTTATATAAAATATAATGAAGAAGAAGAAATCCTTATAAAAAATGAGAGGAAATACTCAAACCTTACTCAAGAAGTTGAGTGGGATGTTCCTGATGATATTACTTTTGAAAGTATCTATGAAAGAAAATTGGAAGTTAAGGGTCATTTAATAGCTACAGAAAAGCCTATTCCACCAGCTACTAATATGAAAGGAATTACACTATTTTCTCGTAGAAAACTGGTGAATATTCCTGAATATTTTTCAGATAGTACTTCAAGTCACTTCTTTACTTATTTAACTGGCTGGTTAGAGGTAGATTTTATAGATGACTTTGGTGAAGATGTTATAGGAACTAATCGTCAATCGTTAAACTGGGAGCATCCAGACATGCTTAAATTAAGAGAATATTTACAAAAAATGCTTCGATGGCTTGAGACAGATTGGCGTACTAAAAGAGCAGAAATTAAACAGAAAAAGCTAGAGAACAGTACGGGTATTAAGATTGGTGAATGGCGAGAGCATATTCCAAAAGATATAAATGATAATCTTGATTCAATTATTAACGCTTTAACAAAAGACGCCGAATTGTCCGATGATAAAGCTATTAGCAGTCTAAAGGGGCTACAAAATATAATTAAACCATATCCGTATTTTCACTGGCAGAAATTACACCCAACATTACATAACCTAGTTTTTCCTTTTTATAAGAGCGAGGATTATTATAAAGCGGTATCTGAGGGGGTAATAAAATACATTCGAGAAGTGCAGAGTCATTCATCTTCTGGTTTAACTGATTCAAAACTAATTAAACACGCTTTTATTCCCGACCAACCAGCACCGTCACAACCACCTCAACCGCCAGTTTTACCAGAGCTATCTGTTGTAAAAAAGTATAAAAGACCCAATGGTACAAATTTTGAAGTGTTGACTTTAGAAAACATATCTAAGGGGCACGGATTATTAGCATATGCCATGTGGCTTGCCTTTAGAAATCCTATTCACCATGAACTCGCATCTGACCTTAAAGACTCTGGTCTATATACTGAGCAAGATTGTTTGGATGCTCTAGGTCTTCTTTCTCACTTATTCCGCAGGCTTGATAATTCAGAAACTTCTTAGCTTATGGACAAAATTATTAAAAATAACTGGCAAACAAAAAAACTAGGTGATGTTTGTGATTTTCAAAATGGGTTTGCTTTTAAAAGTAAACTATTCAAAGAAACCGGTTTTCCTGTATTAAGAATTTCTAATATTCAAAATGATGGAATTTCATACAATAGACTTGTTTTCTTTGATAAAAAAAACTACAAGGAAGATTTTGATAAATACCAAGCATTGAAGGGAGATTTAGTGATCGCAATGTCTGGTGCAACAACTGGAAAATTAGCAATTTGTGATGCAGATGAAATATTTTATTTAAATCAACGAGTCGGGAAATTTAAACCTAAAAAAGATCTGTCGAACGATTATTTATATTATTTTTTATCAACAAGAATTGAAGAAAATTTAAAAATATCAGCTGGATCAGCTCAACCAAATTTAAGCACAGAACAAATAAAAAGTTTTAAAATCCCACTCCCACCCCTCCCCGAACAACACCGCATTGTGAAAATTTTGGATGAAGTTTTTGATAAAACGGCGAAGGCAAAAGAAAATGCTGAAAAAAAAATACAACAGGCCAAAGCACTTTTTGAATCGTATTTGCAAAGTGTTTTTACTAACCCGGAATATGAAATTAAAACTTTGGGGGAACTTTGCGATAGTGTTGAATATGGGTCGTCCTCCAAATCAAAATCAACTGGAAAAATTTCAGTATTGCGAATGGGAAATATTCAGGAGGGTAGGTTTAATTGGGATAACCTTGTTTATTCCGATGATGACTGTGAAAATAAAAAATATTTGCTCAAATATAATGATGTTTTGTTTAATCGAACAAATAGCCCTGAGTTAGTTGGTAAAACTGCTGTCTATAAAGGAGAAATGCCTGCGATTTTCGCTGGTTATTTAATAAGAATTAATAGAAAAGAAAACCTATTAGATGCCGATTATCTAAATTATTTTCTTAATTCAAATATTGCAAAAGATTATGGCAAAACAGTAGTGATTTCAAGTGTAAATCAAGCTAATATTAACGGAACAAAATTAAAAAATTATCCAATACCGACTCCTTCACTTTCCGAACAAAAAGACATCGTTGCAAAACTTGATACCCTCTCTACTGAGACCAAGAAACTGGAAGCAATATATAAGCAGAAATTAGCTGATTTAGCAGAGCTGAAAAAATCGGTTTTGAAGAAGGCATTTAATGGAGAACTTTAAATTTTATGAGTAAAAATAACAAGAAATTAAAGGAAATTATTAAATTGAAAAAGGCGTGGCTTGTATTTTGGCAATTTCATGGTCAGGAAGAAAAAAAGTTACTTATGCGCCATGGAATCAATAAAAAATATTTAAATATATTAAGTGTAAGAAAAGATTTTGATTATATTATTCAATATGCTGAAGATCTTTATCAGCTATTTTTGATGTCTTTTTCGGAAAAAGCGTGTTTTGCCAATTATAAAAATGGTTATAAGAATAAAGCTGCATATTTTGGGAAATCAATTCCCATATTTACTCATCATAAATCAGATGTTTATAAAAATTTGATGAAATCTGAAGGATTTGATAGTGAAACAACAAAAATGTATCGTGAGAAATGGAGAAAATATCCGCAGTATGTAATAGTCGGGCATAATCCTTCCATCGAAATACATAAAGTATTTGATCTTGTTGTTTATGAGGATGAAGAGGGGAATGAAATAACCGAATGGAATTTTTTATCTACAAATGGTGAATTAGAAAGAAAAAGTTGTAAAAATGGTTGGTGATTTTAGAAAGTTTATATACATTTTTAATTCTAATTCTAATAAATCACATAAAATTAGAATTAGGAGTATAGTTATTCCAGACTTTAGATGTAAAAAACTTCTTATTCCAGAAAAGGCTTGCAAACTAGAATAAGAGATGGTACAATTCTAATGCTTGTAATTAGAATAATAATATGACAAAAAAGCCGTTTATCCCACCATTATTGCCTCCAAAATTGGATTTTACACCAATTTTTTCTGATATTATTAGGGCACGAGATATTGTGGCTCGTTATGATGAAGCTGTTAAAAGGTTGCCTAATCCTGAGATTATTCAGCGAACTTTTGAGACAAAAGAAGCGGTTTTGAGTTCCAAAATTGAAGGTACTCAGGCCACATTGGATGAAGTTATGATGTTTGATGCTCAGGACATGAAGTCTCAAGAAAATGAAAAAGAAAAAGATTATAGGGAGATTTATAATTACCGTTTAGCTATAGAGCACGGGAAAAATCTTTTAGAAAAAAGACCTCTGGCAGAAAATGTTATTAAAGACCTACATAAGTTACTTCTAAATTCAGTTCGTGGACAAAATAAAGCCCCGGGAGAATTTAGAAAAAGTCAGGTTTTTATTGGTCCATATGGGGCTACCATTGATTCGGCTACATTTGTACCACCGGAACATCAACATATTCCTGAACTTTTTTCGAATCTGGAAAAATATCTTCATTCAGAAGATGTAATTGATCCACTTATTCAAATTGCAATTGCACATTACCAATTTGAATCTATCCATCCCTTTATGGATGGCAACGGAAGAGTCGGAAGACTTCTTATTCCGTTGTTTCTATACGAAAAGAAAGTAACGGCTTATCCAAATATTTATATAAGTGAATTCATGGAAGAGAATCGAGATATTTATTATGAATTATTACGAGACGTAAGTGAAAAAGGGAATTGGATTCCTTGGATCAAATTTTTTCTTGATGCTATTTTTGAGCAGACAAAAATTACTCTCGAAAGAGTGGTGAAAATAGAAAAATTATACAAAGATCTAAAAGAAAGAATGCCTGAAATCAATTCAATTTACGCGAATCCATTTCTTGATGCTATTTTTATCAAACCGACATTTACAACAAAATCTATCAAGAAAATTTCAAAAATTTCAAATACTCAAACCTTGTATACGGTTATTGAAAAATTTGTTGAATTTAAAATTATTACTGATATTACGCCTACAAAAGCACGTAATAAGATTTATATTTTTTCGGATTTAAGAAAAGTTATCAGATAAACATTATGAACGAATCAGAAACCAGAGCGGAATATATAGACCCCAAGCTTAAAGCGAGCGGTTGGGGCGAAGTTGAAGGATCGAAAGTCCTAAGGGAATTTCGTATTACAGACGGGAAAATTCAAGCAGGTGGAACAAGAGAGAAACCGGAAATTGCGGATTATATTTTGGTGTATAAAAATCGCAAAATTGGTGTAATTGAAGCAAAATCCGACGAATTGGAAGTTGGAGAAGGGGTTGCTCAGGCCAAAGCGTATGCCCAGAAGTTACATATTGATTATACATACGCCACCAACGGAAAAGAGATTTATGAAATTTCCATGGAAACAGGACATGAGGAAAGTATTGAAGCTTTTCCAACCCCTGAAGAACTTTGGAATAAAACGTTTGCCGATTGGGATGAATGGAAAGAAAAGTTTGCTAGCGTGCCTAATGAAGGTGAATACGGAAAACGTTATTATCAGGAAATTGCTATTCACAAAGCTTTAAATGCAGTAGCTGAAGAGAAAAAGAGAATCCTTTTAACTATGGCGACAGGAACAGGAAAAACAGCCGTTGCTTTTCAGATTGCATGGAAACTTTTTCAGGCTCGATGGACTTTAAAACGTGATGGTGCCCGAAGGCCAAGAATTTTATTTTTAGCTGATAGGAATATTTTAGCTGATCAGGCTTTTAATGCTTTTTCCGCTTTTAGCGAAGATGCTTTGGTAAGAATAAATCCTTTAGATATAAGGAAAAAAGGCTCTGTCCCAATGAGTGGAAGCGTTTATTTTACCATCTTTCAAACTTTTATGAGTGGGTCGGGAGGAACGCCTTATTTTGGAGAATATCCAAAAGATTTTTTTGATTTCATTATTATTGACGAGTGTCATCGTGGCGGAGCAAATGACGAGAGCAACTGGAGAGGGATTATGGAATATTTTTCACCTGCCGTTCAACTTGGGCTTACAGCAACTCCAAAAAGACAAGACAACGTAGACACATATAGATATTTTGGCGAACCGGTATATATTTATTCATTTAAAGAGGGTGTTAATGATGGATTTTTAACACCTTTCAAAGTTAAACGAATTCAAACAACTCTTGATGAGTATGTGTACACTTCCGACGATCAAATAATTGAGGGAGAGGTTGAGGAAGGCAAGGTATACGAAGAGGCTGATTTTAATCGTATTATTGAAATAGAAGCTCGTGAAGCGAAAAGAGTTAAAGTTATCCTTGATGAAATTGATCAAAATGAAAAAACGTTAATTTTCTGCGCAAATCAGGCTCATGCTGCGGCGGTTCGTGATCTTATAAATCAAATTAAGAAAAGTAAGGACCCAAATTATTGTGTTAGAGTAACAGCAAATGATGGTTTGCGTGGAGAACAGTTTTTACGTCAATTTCAGGACAATGAAAAAACAATTCCAACAATTCTTACGACATCGCAAAAATTATCAACAGGTGTAGATGCAAGAAATATTAGAAATATAGTGTTAATGAGACCTATAAATTCGATGATTGAGTTCAAACAGATTATTGGACGCGGAACTAGACTTTTTGACGGGAAAGATTATTTTACAATCTATGATTTCGTAGACGCATATAAACATTTTTCCGATCCGGAATGGGATGGAGATCCTATTTATGTGACACCGGAAGAAGATTCAAAGGAACATAAATATCCTGAAGAGAAAGAACAAAAACAATTAGTTGGTGTAGGTGAGGAGCCGGAAGAACCGAAGAAGAAGTTGATAATTAAATTACGTGACGGGAAAGAATTTGCAATACAACACATGATTTCAACGTCGTTTTGGAGTGGGGATGGACGACCAATTTCAATTCAGGAATTTATGGATAATTTATATGGCACCATGCCGGATTTGTTTAAAAACGAAGAAGAATTGCGAAAAATTTGGTCTGATCCAAAAACAAGGAAAGCCTTGTTAGAAAAATTAAATTCATTAGGTTTTGGAAAAGACCAGCTTGAAACTTTACAAAAGATGATTGATGCAGAACAAAGCGATCTGTTTGATGTCTTGTTGTATTTGTCGTTTTCAAAACAACCGATAACGAGGGTGCAAAGAGTAGAGCAGGCGAAGGATAAAATCTTTGATGATTTGGACGAGAAACAAAGAGAATTTATAAATTTCGTACTATCAAAATATGAAGAAAAAGGCGTTGAAGAGTTAGATGAAGAGAAACTACCGGTTTTGTTAAATTTGAAATATCACGCAATTGCCGATGCGGAACAGTTGCTTGGCAATGTAGAAAAGATGCGAGCGATTTTCTTTGCGGTTCAGAAGGATTTGTATTCTAATGTGGTTTAGGTGCGTCTGCACTGTGACAACTTGGGTGGGCGAGCATTAAAAAACTATTTATCCAATTTATCCCATAATTTCCAATACGAATCGCTAGGATTTTTATTAGGTCTTGGCTGAACTTTTAATTCTGCATACACCGCATTTTGAATATCATAGGCATCAGCGAATATTGCATTATGATCTGTATGGAGGACTGTAAGTCCAGCATAACAAGCGAATATTGTAAGTTTTTTGCCATTTGGTAGTGTAATGATTACGTCATCGAACCACCATTCTTCTTTATCATCATCTCCTTTTGTAAATGTATAGAATGGTGATTCCGTTGTAGTTAATTCAATTTTCCATTCTTGTGCAGCTAAGAAATTTTCTAGCTGGCTACAGTATTCTTGAATTTCAGCTTCAGTCGGTTTCATTATGTATTGGTTAAATTATTATTGCTTTTTTAGCGAGATGAATAGAGGCTTTAAAACTTGCCAATGGGAACGATGTCCATTTTATGTCTTGTAGGAATATTACTTTCTTGTGCAAGATTTCTCTGTTTCCATGGATGTCGTAGTTCCATGTCCATTCTTCTAATTCAATAAAATCATCTGTTGCGATATTTATCTTTATTCCATTTGGATTTTTCGATTTTATGCTTCCAAATTTTCGGTTTTTTAAATCTATCAAAATTAATGCACTTTGTGGTCTGCTGTCATTTTTGCCTTTATAGTAGAATCGGACTACAAAAATAGAATTGGAAAGCCATACGACTGTGTCTTCAAGCGGGCCGCATACAATACCCCACATTTCGTTTATATCCTTATCTGTTTTTGGATTTTTTTTATCTGAGAATACGCTTATTGATCCTGCGTCTGTTCCCATTCTTATTTCAACTATATGGTGAAATACTACTGCAATACTTTTATCTTCATTTTCGAAAATATAATATGGATAGTGTTGTGCCAGCTTGCGAAATTTTCTTTGAAAAGTCTTTGGAATAGGAAGCTTTTTAGTCGAAATTTTCCAGCCACTTCCTTTTATGAAACAATCTGATTGAGTCATAAATATTTTTTTAGTGATTAATACTATCCAGCACCCTCAGCACCTCCACCATCGCCAGCGTATCCATCTTGCAATACTCAAGCAAACTCGCCGCTATCTTCTCCTTATCGGCAGAATCGCTATAAACATGCTTAAACCAGTAGAGTGAAGCTATTCCACCTTCCTGCACATCCTCAAGGCTGGAATATGAGAGGCCGGGTACAAGCACCGGCAGAACCTTCTTTATTGAATAACTTCCTTTAAATCCGGGACTTACATAATACTGATCCTTAAAAATCTCCATAAGGTCGAAAACCCTGCTGTTGACCGAGCTCATCAACTCAGCATATTTGGGATTCATCTGCGCCATTTCCTCGTTCCTGCTCATCTCAAAAGATTTGTTCCATACTATAACGCTTCCGGTATCGCCAATTTGTTGTTGGAGGGTGGAAAGCAACTTTTCCGTGGGCAGGTCTTTGCCTGTGTGAAGGTATTCGTAGTGCTCGCATCTCTCACCTTTGTTTTTTATAACATGCAGAGAGTATTGAAAGACAATTTGCTGATACGGCCTTGTTCCGTCAAATAGGGGAATGGCCGACATGTATGTTTCGTAATCCAGAAAGTATAAAGGGTATTTTAGGTTTTCGAGTTCTTTTTTTATGGCGTCTTTGTTGATTGTATCCTCGCCGGTTTTTGCGGCTGTAACCTGATTTTGTTGGTTTTCGGACAGAGGAAAATCGTCGGGCACGTCTTTTATGTCGGTTATTTTTAAGTCTTGAAGTTGTTTAAGCTGATCTTCGGTAAGGCGTTTTATGTCGTAAATGGAATATTCGGGAAGGCCCTTCCAGCAATATTCTTTAAAAGGACACTCGTAAGGGTTAGAGCACTGTTTGCCGATTTGGATTTGGACTTCTTGTTTATTGGTGGGTTTTATAATCTCCAGCGCTTTTGGGATTTGTGTTTCCGTGATTTGTCTTAGGTCCTCAACTTGGTCGGTTAGATCTTCAATTATAAGGAGCTCTTTCGGGTCGATTTCGCCTTTTTTTACGTACTGGTTGTTGATGTGGATGAGGTACGTTTTGTCGATTGGGATTCCGTCATTTGTGAACGCGATTTTTTGAAAGGCAAGATCTGGAATGTGCTCCTCTTTAACTTGAGTGGTGGATTTAACCTCGTAAAGATCCCACTTATTTGTGTCTGGGTTGAGGTGGAGGATGTCGGCCTTGCAATATAGATCCTTTGTTAGGGCATTGGCCTGAAGGATTGTTTTTTGGCCCTCCGCGATGTAGTTTTTGGTTTCGGCCCGGCCGCGGGCGTACCATTCTTTTACGGTGGCGGTTTCGGCGAACAACTTATGCGCGTATTCCTCAACTTCATACCCCTGGTCGAACATAGCCTGCTGAGGTTCATCAACCGGCGGAATTAGATCCTTGCGGTTCTTACTTAGCCAAAGCAACTTGGGACACTGGAGGTACCTGTTGTAGTCGGTTTTTGTGAGCACGGGAGAGAAAGCCATATTGTTGCTTGTTGCTGAGTTGTTGCGGTAAAGACCGCTTGAAGTATAGCACTTTATTTTGTATAATTGTAACTGGGCTGAAAGGCTACGTTCCGTAAAAGGAGCCCCTTGATCCGGCCAGCTACGCGAAAGCGAGTGGAGTCGAAGACAGCCCTAATTGGAAACAGAATTACTCTGTTTCTTTTTTTGTCTTGGGCGCTGGAGCAAAAGACATTTGGAAGAATGAAAACAAAACATATTTTGCATTTGTGTTTTTTTCCTGTTTACGGATTATCACTTTAATTCTGTTGCCCCTAATATATCCTATTACTCCAAAAAACAGGTGCGCGTTGCCTCCCTTGTCTTTTTCTCTCGATACTTCTTGGTATGTTGTTGTTTTATTCAAAAGCTTTATTGCGTAGGGGAAACACAGTGCTCTTTCCAGTTTTTTCACTTTGGCTGAACGTTTGTTTGGGTTCTTAAATACATGATTCCAGCACTGTCTTGTTACAGCTATTTTGTTTGATAGCGCATTACAGCTTATTCCCGTATTCCTTAATCCTTCATAATCTTTTCTTGTTTTGCTAAGAATTGAGTCGTAGTTTTTTATGTTAAGCGTAGCTTCCTTTAGGAAATTCCTGGCTTGAATATACCTTCTTATTTTCATTCAAAATGAGTGCTAAAGATTTCACAACTTTAGCACTCAAACTTAAAATAATTCTAAAAAAATCCTAAACTTTTCCCAGCCCCGGGGCGGAAAAAGGAAATTGGCGAAACGGGGAATTCCTCTACGGTAAGCTATTGTTCGGACTTTTTTGCCCCAGTCCCGGGACTGGAATCTAGTAAATCTGATTGTGGATTCCCACGTCGAACATAACTAAAGTTTCTTTAGATATTCTATCGCTTCGTCCGGATCCATTGGTTTTGTTACATTAATGCCTTTTTCAGCTTCTTCTACAGCTTTTAAAATCTCTTGCTCCTCTCCAACGGTCATACCGTTTTCGGTTATCACTTTAAAGGGTATTCCTTTATTTATGACTATCTGTTTGAGGTAGATTTTTATTGCGGAGGACATATCGATACCAAGTTTATCCAGAATGTTTTTTGCGGATTTTTTAGTCGCGCTATCTATGCGCAGTTGTATTGTTGCCATGTTAAATGTGATTAGATTCTCATTTACAGTATAGCAAGTGCGTGATTACGTTGTCAATACAACTGCACTACACGCTTTTATGAAGCTTTCTAGGGCGTTCGTCAAAACTGTAGCACCCGAACTTAAAATAATTCTAAAAAAATCCTAAACTTTTTTCCTCCTGGGAGGAGTTTTAAAGTAGTTATTTTACATGCTTCCAAGTGCCAAATCTCGTAGATATCCGGACACCGATGTATAGCCTTTTTTGACGGCGATTTTTTCGATTTGTTTTTTGTCTTCGGGCGATATTCTGAATCTGATCAATTCTGATTGCTGATTTTTGTAATCCTTTTCAGCCATTATTAAATTTGGCAGGTCGTTTAAAAGTTCGGGGATGTCTTCATTTAAAAATTCCTGTTTTATGTTTGCGGCTTCGCATTCAACCTTTGTAGATCCGCTTTTTGCTGGGCTCAACGTGTAAAAATATTTCTTATTCCCAATCGTGATGAAGTATTTGATGTTTTTCATAGGATATATTCTTTAACTATTTTTGAGGTCTGAGTTTTGTAGAAGTTCTTACAGTCATTATTATGCACAGGAATTACCAGGTCGTTTGCCAGAGAAGGGTGTTTGAATTTCTTATGACTGCCTTTTGCTTTAACGAGATTGAATCCAAGAAATTTAAGAACTTTTTCGATTTCAAAATATCTTAAAGATTCGGGGCGGGTTAAAAATTGCTGTACGGTCTTTTCAATTTTTGTCATAAATTAAATATAAACGACCGTAGCTACATATTATCAAAATGTAATTACAGAGTCAATGTCTTAATAAATAGATATACGCCAAAACCATATCACTCAAACTTAAAATAATTCTAAAAAAATCCTAAACTTTTGTACCGGGTACTATTTAAATCCCCATTCGCCTCTCATTGGAACAAAAACAAATTCGCCAAGCTCTTCCGTGGTAAAGCCCTCGCCGGCCTTAACGCCAATCTTTTTTACCCGCGTCATTTCCTGCAGGTAAAGCTCTCCGACCGGAGCCAAAATTATTCCTCCATCGTTTAAAAGACCAAAAAGTTCTTCCGGCACTTTTGGTATTGCGGCCGTGAAAATTATTCTGTCGAACGGCCCTTTTTCACCGGCTATCTGGGCGCCGTCGCCATAAATAACTTCCACGTTTTTATAATCCACCAAATTCTTTTTTGCTTTTTCCGCCAGTGATTCTACGATTTCGCACGTTACTATGCGGCCTTTTTCGGCTATTACGGATATTAAAGCCGCGTTGTATCCGCTGCCGCATCCTATCTCAAGAATTTTGCTGTCTTTGCGAATATCAAGAAAATTCAGCATCATCATTACCGTTGTCGGCTGGGAAATTGTCTGATGTTCACTTGTAGGGAGGGGAGCGTCGTTATAGGCAAGATCGCGCAGTTCGGGAGAAATAAAATTCTCCCGCGGAACTTTTACAAAAGCCAAAAAAACGTCCTCGGAAAAATTAAAAGCCGACCGCCAGTAAAGAATCAATTCCCGTTTTTTTAGGTCCAAATTATCCACGCCTCAAATTATACCACCTAATTCGTCTTTGGTTTATTTGAATCTTCGATTATTTTTGTGCATTCAATTAACTCAAAAACTTTTTGCCTTGTGCTAAATCTTTCTTCACAAACTTGCTTTATAAGCATTTCCAGTTTTGTAATTTGTTTGTCCGGATTGGAAGCGTTTTTAAGTCTGTTTCTTTCAAATACGGAATCACTTAAATCGGAAACTTTAATTTTTGTTGTTTCCTCTTCCAGTTTCTTTTGCATATGCTTGTTTTCTCTAATCAATTTAAGAGCCTCTTTAAATGTTTCTTCGCTTAAATCAGTTATGCCGCTAGCAAGTTTATTTGCGCATTCCTGAATAAAAAATTCAAAAACAAAAATTTCAAAAAGTCTATCAGTTTTTATTGCCTGCATTATTTTTCCTCTTATTGGTTCATTTTCTGGTTCAAAAAGGTTTCTTAAAGCTGAATAAATTTGACGCATTTGGCTTGTAAATTCTTCGTTGTTTTCGACTTCTTCGTAGAAGTACTCCGAACTGTAAAGCCCTTGTAAAGTTTCAGGATTACAATCAAGTATTTGCGCTGCTATGCGCGTTGATTTTGGAATTTTTAATTGTCTTGGTTCCAGATCTTTTGACATCTTGTAATGTTTAAAATAGGGAGTATTAAAACATGTCGTTCGGTAGATGTCAAGTTGATTGTTCTGTCTTTGCGGAAGATAATCTCCCTGTCTATTTGATAATTATACCCAATGAGAAAAATTACGCCACTAATTCTTGCTATACTTGTTTTTTCCGGTTGTGCCACTCCGGTTGAAAAAAATCTAACTGAAATCGGTTGGGAGGCTTCTTGCGTAACTTACGAAATTCAAGACGAAAACGGCGGGAAAATTGCCGTGCCAAAAGAGATTGAAGAATCGCTTTCCTGTGTTACCGGTGCGGTTGCTTTGTCGCACGATTTTAGATTTTTACTTTATGCCGATTGGCCTGCTTTAAAAACTTACAATTTTGAAACCGGAGATATTAATGAGCTTGTCTCATTGGATGAAGATTTGGAAGGAATCGCATGTGTGTGGGCTAATCCGGGTGTTAGAATTGCGTGCGCGGTTGTTAATCAGCAAAAATATGACGGCGGAACAAAGTTCACGGTAATGGACGTGGAAGAGGGGAGATTGGTTTCATCAAAAGATTATTTTATTACGGCCGATAAAATGGCCGATTTTGAATGCGGAGCGTCATGCTACCCGGGCTCTTTTTGGTTTGAACATAAGGATTTAATAAAGTACGAGGGGCACAAAATAACGGCTCCGGGGCAGATTTTTGATTTGGAATTGGAGGAGAATTAAGAAAAACCCCCCTGCTTGCAATTGTTGCCAATTGTAGCTACGAGGGGATATAAAACACCTTGCATTGGGCCATATGGTAAGCATTTGGTTCGCAAATACTTCCGTATAGTCACTTTTAGACTGTGCCCAGGAGGGCTTAAGTCTGCTCACTGCAAATCTTAACAACGTTTTTCCCTTTTGCTCTTTGTGTTAAGACGAGTAAGCACAATCAGGTGCTTTCCACCCTCCTAGGCATTGAGCCATCAGGAGGAGGACGTGCCATTTGTTGTGGCGAGTGCCTTAACGCTAACATTTTCTTACCTTGCCTCTACCAGCCGCAGAAGGTGTAGCTTCCGCTGACCCGGGGCATAACGTTCGCCGAATGTTGAATTTGGACGAACTGCACCTTAGAGCCGCGGACATTACAGGTCCCCGTGAGGACGGAAGAGTAGGAGCCAGGCATGTAGCATTCGATGTTCTGGTAGCCTGGCGCAGCTTCTTCGTTCGTCGCCCAGAGGTATGCTCCGAGGATTTGGCCGGACGGCGCTTCAATGCGAAGGTTCAGGTTCTTGATACAGATCCAGCTACAACCCGGGAAGAGCCGCCAGGTCGTGAAATAGCTACCCTTCTCGAACTTGGTTTCGCTCTTTTCGCATTGGCCGAAGACCTCGTAACATTCAGGGTCTTCTTCCTCGTAGTAACCACTACCCGTTTGGGACATCTCGCAATTAACGAAGAAGATCGAAAGGATTGCGAGGATCCCGACGATCAGTTTGGGGTTGCGGTTTCTGGACATGGCTTCCTGGTCTTTCTGCTGCCTTAAATGACAGCGGTTGGGGTTCCAAAAGATAAGGTAAGTGAAAAGTGTGGACGTTTGAACAGTTTGGAAAAACGTATTTCAAAGAGCAAGGGTACAAGAATTTTAGCTCCTTCACATTTTTTTGACAAATTTTGGAAAGCATTTACTGTTGTCGGTTTTCGTCAACTGGCAAGCCCAACCAGGTACGAAAAAGCATTTGCCGCTACGGACAGGGTAATTGCCGACCAAATTGGAATCTTGTATGGCAACTTGAGTGCGAACCCGTAAAAAACCGCCTCAACCAAAGTAACGGAAACTTCCGCGATCAAAATATATGTAAGCCCACTAAAGAACGCCGGCAAAATAAACCATGCGTAGGGGAGTGTAAGTGCGCTTGCCACGGCCACAAAGCCAATCAACCGTATATAAGAAACAGATGACAACTTAAGCCGTCCCCCGAAGAATTTCTTCAGGAGGACGGCCATAAAACATTCTAAACCGATCGTAAGTGAAAGTGCCTTTAAAAAGGCCAGTTCGTATTCCATTATTCTAATCCTTCGTAAGTAAGTGAAGTTAGGTTTGTAACTTCAGCCCTCAATCTGTAAGCGATTTCAGCCATTTCTCCACGTGTAATTTTGTGATCGAAACCTGCAATTGTTGTTGGAATTGCGTTGTGATTTTCAAGTTCCATAACATAGCCTTTGTACCAAGGATCAGTGTCTGTCATCATTTGGTAGCCCATTGCTTTTGTAATGATTTTTGCGGCTTCCACAAAGTTAATATCCTGAGCCGGTTTAAAACTTCCGTCGTCATAGCCTTGGATAACTTCGTTTAATTTTGCCATGCAAACGTAGTCAAAATACCAAACAGGCTCATTGCCTCCCACCATTTCAAAATTTACGTCTGTGAAAAGGGAAACATTGTAATCTTCAACCATTGTGTAGTTTGCGGCGCAGTTCTGAAGTTCTTCGGATGTAGAAACCGCACCCATAATAATCTTTGTGAATTCAGCTCTGTTGATTGTGTTTTCCGGCTTGTAGCTTCCATCTTCATATCCGCCGATGATTCCTTCATCTTTAAGATATTTAACAGCGGTGTAGTATTTGTTTGTAGCGTCAACGTCAGTAAAGGCGTCTTCAAGATCTTCTTCAACGTTGCCTGAAATGGATGTAACACTTCCAACAGTTATTTCAGGATCAGTTTCATTATTAAAATACTTTTTTGTCTGAATAGGTGTTACTAAAAGCATTTTGTTAACAAGATCGAGTTCAGCGATTGTATATTCGTTTTCGATTCTTTCAACGTTGCTGTTGGCATCAACAAGGATTTCTCCGATCTCAAGCTCAATGTTTGTTGGATAAGCCTCTAGATCTTCTTCCGGAACGTATGGATCGTGATCAGCCGTCTCCAAAGCGTGTTCAGCAGTTAGACCATAAACTTTAATGGTGTTGAATTTGTAAGCTTTTGAAAGGCACTCGTTTGCAATTAAAGATGATCGGCTTACAAAAGATCCGTCCGGTGCGTATTCGTAAGCAAAAATAGCCATTTCATCAAGAACGCTTGCCGTGTTATTAAAGTAGGCGCAAACGGTCACCGACTTTTTTCCTTCAGGAAGAACGTCCGCAAGAGCGGTTCCTGAGACGAACATGCTTACAAGCACGCTCAATGTCAGCAGTTTTTTCATTTTGTTTTGTTATAGAATAAAACTACAATTGATTCTACAATATGAATATGAAAATAACAATAATCGGCGGCGGTGCGGCGGGAATGATGGCGGCGGCCTGGGCTTCTAAAACAAGCCCTTTGGCGCATGTTACTATTCTTGAACGCAACGAAAAACTTGGGCGTAAAGTTGTTATGACCGGCGGGGGAAGGTGCAACCTTACAACCGGCACGGTGGACGTTAAGCAGTTAATGAAAAATTATCCGCGCGGTGGTGAGTGGTTAAAATTTGCCATGTACGATTTTGGTCCGAAGGAGTGTTACGAGTATTTTGAGTCGAATGGGGTGCCTTTAAAAATGGAAGGAAATCGTGCGTTTCCAAAATCTGAAAAAGGGGAAGATATTATAAAAATGTTTAATGAAATTTTTATAAAAAACAAGGTTGAAGTTTTGTATACAAAAGTTGTACAAGGAGTGAGAAAAGAAGGTGGTTTATTTGTAGTTGATCTGGATAATGGGGATTCAATAAAATCTGACAAATTGATCCTAACTACCGGCGGAAATGCATACTCAAAAACCGGTTCAAGAGGGGACGGGTATACATTTGCAAAGTCGTTGGGACATACAATTACGCCTCTCGCCCCAACCCTGACTTCATTAAATTCTAATGAAATTTTCATTAAATCTCTTGCCGGGGTGAGTGCGGAAAAAGCTAAATTAAAATTGGTCATCGGAGGTGCCGCGGAGAGGGGTGGCGTGGCGCGAGGTGGCGCCGGCAAAAAACCAGAGTACGAATTCACAGGGCCTTTCCTTTTCACTCATACGGGAATAACCGGTCCGGCGGTGTTTGCCATATCGGCCTTTTCCGCTTACGAAAAGCTAAAAAAGGGGACTACGGTCTATGTCGATTTTGTTCCTGCTTTAAATCGCGACCAGCTACGGGCGGAAATCGAGGAGGATCCAAAAGCGATTTTTACAAGGGCTGTTTCAAGATATGTCACAAAGTCTCTTGCTGAAGTTTTTGGAGTTCCTGTTGGAAAACGGGTTAACGAAGTCGGTAAAAAAGAGATCACGCGCGTTACAGAGCTCTTAAAGAATTTCCCGATTCAGGTTACGCAAAGAACTCCCGGGCGGGAAATTGTTACTGCCGGAGGCGTATCTTTAAAGGAGGTTGATAAAAAAACAATGGAATCGTTAATAACTCCGGGGCTTTATTTTGCCGGAGAGCTGCTTGATGTTGACGGCCTTACCGGAGGTTATAACCTCCAAATAGCCTGGGCAACAGGAAAACTGGCAGGGGAGAGCTCTACTTCTTAGGAGCTTTCTTTACAGCTTTTTTGTCGACCTTTACAACTTCAACGGTGAATTTGCTGGCAAGCGCTGCAATTGCTCCCACTATAACAAAAATTGGAGCTGCCAGGGCGCCAATAACACCTATTGTAACCGGAAGTTCAACGAATTTTTCTCCTTTATCGGTCTTGATAATTATCTTTCTTACGTTTCCTTCATTAATAATTTCTCGTATTTTCTTAAGAAGTTCTTCTCCGGAAACTTTGAATTCTTTTTTTGTCATGCTGAAAAAATTATTAAATAAATACTAAAACAGTTTAATGTTTCATCTAGACAAAGGCAATAGATGGAGTAACATGGCCGAGTAAAAATAATTTACGAAAATGTTGGAATATCTCGCGCTCGGAATTTTTGGAATTGCATTTATTTTTATCATTATCGATTACTTCGATAAATCCATTATAGCTCTTTTGGGAGCCCTGTTGATGGTTATTTTTCGTATACTTACTCCAGACGAAGCTCTTGCATCGATAGAGTTTGAGACAATTTTTCTTTTAATGGCGATGATGATTCTTGTTAATATCGCTTCAAAGAGCGGAATTTTTGAGTGGGTAAATATGAGGATTGCCGCACTTACACGAGGTAATCCACTCGCAATCTTTTTGTTTTTCTCTCTTCTAACGGGAATATTCTCGGCATTTTTGGATAACGTTACGACTGTAATATTGATAGTTCCATTAACCATAGAACTTGTAAAAGGAATGGGAAGGGATCCAAAACCTTATGTTATATCTGAAATTTTCCTTTCAAACATTGGTGGTGCGCTAACTTTAATTGGTGATCCGCCAAATATTATTATAGGAGGAGCTACAGGATTTAATTTTTTGGATTTCGTCGTGAATCTTTGGGTGCCTATACTTTTTTCTGCAATTTTAGTTCTTGCTACTCTTGTTTTTAAGAACTGGAAGGCTATAAAACCTATAAGCGGAAATCTTACTGATTTGGTTATAGCAAACATCATTATTAGAAAAGTTAAAATGAAGTTTGTTAAAAAAACCATTCATTCGGATTTTGTTATAAAGGTTGTACTTGCAATTCTTGTAACGACTGTGGGGTTTTTACTTCAATCCAAAATACAGCTTCCTAACTATGTAATAGCCTTTACAGCCGTTATTGTTCTTGGAATTGTGGCCTCAAAAAAAGTGGATTTTCATGAAGCCTTAAGGTCTGTTGAATGGACTACTTTATTGTTTTTTTCCGGTCTTTTTGTGATGGTTGCAGGTATAGAACAAACAGGAATTCTTGAGGACTTGAGTCTTTATATAGCAAATTCGACATCTGATATTTTTACGCTTTCAATAATAGTTTTGTGGATTTCCGGAATTATTTCTATGGTGCTTAACAACATTCCTTTTATAACTGTTATGATTCCGGTTATAGCCGGTATACAGGCGCAGTTTGGCGCAGTTGATACCAGTATACTTTGGTGGGCGCTTTCACTTGGAACATGTCTTGGAGGAAACGGAACATTAATAGGGGCTTCTGCAAACGTTGTATCTGCAGATCTTGCAAAGAAAGAAGGCGTAAATATAACGTTTATGAGTTATTTAAAATTCAGCTTCCCTGTAACGATTGGAATGCTGGTTGTATGCAGTGTGTATATTTATTTTGTTACTTAGTAGATAAATGGATCAAAAAACTGAAATTTTTTCACAATTGTTAAGAGATCTTGAGGTCCAGCTTGGCTCAAGAGATTTAACCGAAATGGTGCTTCTTTCTCTTGTTGACTCAATCAAGGCGTTTAGTGGTAAAGGTTTTAATTCGTTTTGCAAGCAGTACGAAGATTTCACTTTAATGATTGAAAATACAGAACCTAAATTTGGGATATTTCAGTATTATTTCGGGATATTGAAAAATGAGATTACAAAGAATTGCTCGATTAGTGGTAATGATGATTGGAGGGATTATGCCATTGAAGTTGTGGATAAAATTCTTGCGTCAACTCGACGGCAAAAGAAAAAGATTCTTGAAAACGCAGAGAAAATTGATGTCGAAGGAAAAACAATTTTAATTCATGATCACAGTCATACGGTTCATGATATATTGGCACATTTAAAGGCAAAGAAAAAGAAATTTAAAGTTATAATCGCCGAGCAGGACTTCGAAAAAACTCATGACAATATAGAAAGGCTTCATGGTGAAGGAATTCCTTTTATGGTTGTGCCGGCTTACATGCTTTCTCATATGTACGAGAATATAGATATGGCTTTTTATGGCGCTCTAACTTTAAAGGATACAATGCATTTTGTTATGGATCCGGGTGCGCAGAGTATAGTTGCAGAATTCTATCTTGAGAAAATACCTGTTTATATGTTTTTGGGTACGGATAAATTCAGCCTTTGGAAATCTAAAAGCAGGGGAGAAATATTTGTTCATAAACAAACAAAAGAACATAAAACAAAACCTATTTCGTATGAAAGAATAAAGTATTCGCACGACAGAGTCCCTGCTAAGTATTTTGATAAAACAATTACAAACGAAGGGATCTTCACTCCGGAGGAATTGAAAAAATTGTTTGATGAAAAAATGAAAAGTGTGTAATCTTCCCTAGGTGCCTTTTGTTTATGCCGCGGTGGCGGAATTGGTAGACGCGCAGGACTTAAAATCCTGTATGGGTAATACCGTGTGAGGGTTCGATTCCCTCCCGCGGCACCACTAGAGCTTTAGCTCATTGCGAAGCTTATACGATTATCGGGCTTATAGCCCTTAAATCGTCAACAATCTTTGGAAGGACTTCGAGGACATAATCGATGTCCTTTTTTGTTGTGCTTTTTCCAAGTGAAAATCTTATGCTTCCGTGCGCAACGAAGTGTGTCTTTCCAAGCGCCAGGATCACGTGAGACGGATCCAAACTGCCGGAAGTGCATGCAGACCCGGATGAGGCGGAAATTCCTTTCATATCCAATCTTAGGAGCAAAGCTTCTCCTTCAATTTCCAAAACAGAAACATTTACGTTGTTTGGAAGTCTCTGAATCGGATCGCCGTTAAGTTCGGTTCTTGGTACTCTGGTCAGTATTTCTTTTATCATGTAATCGCGTAGATCAGTTAAACGCGCACTTTCTTTTTCGCGGCTTTCTTCCGCCAATTGCAATGCTTTGGTAAAGCCAATAATCCCGGGTACATTCTCGGTTCCCGGACGAAGCTTTTTTTCCTGCTCACCACCAAACATAATTGGTTTTATCGGTGTACCTTTTCTTATATATAATGCCCCAACACCTTTTGGGCCATACATTTTGCTCCCGTTTATCGTCATTAAATCAATATGAAGCTTATCTACATTAAGAGGCAATGCTCCGCTTGCCTGGCACGCGTCCGTATGAAAGGGGATTCCTCTTTTTTTGCAGGTCCTTCCTATTTTTGCTATCGGCTGAATTGTTCCAACCTCGTTATTCGCGTACATAATTGAAACCAAAATTGTATCGTCTCTCATTGCGTCTTTTACTTTTTCCGGATCAACGATTCCGTTTTTTTCAACAGGAATGTAAGTTACTTCAAAACCTTCACGCTGCAATTGTTCGCATGGATGCAGAACCGCGTGGTGTTCAATTTTGGAAGTTATAATATGTTTCCCTTTGTGCTGATTTGCCCTTGCCACTCCCAAAATCGCAAGGTTGTCGCTTTCCGTTCCGCCCGCTACAAAAATAATTTCGTCAGGAAGTGCTCCCAAAATATTCGCAACTTCAAGTCGCGCTCTTTCAATGGCGTTTCTTGCTATTTGCCCGGTTTGGTAAATTGAGGATGGGTTCCCGAATTTTTCCGTGAAGTAAGGCTGCATTGCCTCATAAACACGCGGATCAATTGGCGTAGTGGCCGCATGATCAAGATATATATTATTCTCCAAAGTATTGTAGTTTATATTGTTCGATAAGTTTTGCTACGCGCGGTTTGCATGCTCCGCATGCAGTTCCGCATTTGGTTTTTTGTTGAACTTCCTCGTATGTAAGTTTTCCTTCAAGCACGGCGTCCTCTATATCATGATCGGTAACATCTAAACATCTGCACACAACTTTTGCTTCATCCTTTATTATTCTGTGTTCCTGTTTGCTCTTTCTAAAATAATCGTTTAGTGCGGCTCTTAACGCCTTGTCTCCAAGTACGGAGCAGTGGATTTTTCTGTCAGGCAGGCCTGACAATCTATCAACTATATCTTGAGGACGAATTCTTAATGCTTTGTCTATTTCCATTCCGCCGTTTTCCGTTACCATTTCCGACAAAACGGAAGTCGAAGCAATTGCCGAAGCGCAGCCAAAAGTGCGCCATTTACATTCTGCAATGGTATCCGTTATTGGATCGACTTTAATCCACATTTTCATCATATCTCCGCACGCCGGACTTCCAACATATCCAACGCCATCCGCTTTGTATACGGAAGGATCTTCTTTTAAAAGATTTTTCGGATCAAAAAAATGTTCTTTTACTTTATCCGAATATGCCCATCCTGAGCCGTCCTGATTGGTATTTTTATCGTCATTCATTTATTTAACTTTAAAACTTTTTACAATATTTTTTGCGTTTTCCGCATCCAGTTCAGTGCTGGTTGGAAGATACGCGGCCGTTATGGTGTACGCATCAGTGCCATTAACGGCGTATGTTTGAACTATTCTTATTGTTGGGTCAGCTTCGCTTTCTTTTCCTTCAAAAAGTACAAGCAGTGTTTTTTGCATTTGTCCTCCGATCGCGATATTAAAATCTTCGTCACGGCTTATTTCCTTAAAGTTAAGCATAGAACCTTTGTTTTCATTCATCATCGCCTTTCCATGATCAAGAGAATTTGCCTGCTTTGTTAAAAGTCTTTTTGTAACATTGGCGTTTGATGTAAATATATCGTTTTGTACGTTGTCTCTAAAAATAATCTGTGTTTCCTGAGGGACTTCCGATGAAAAATCTTTTGGCTCTATTGTCTGCCACTGATTTGGAACGCTCATTGAAAATGTGGGAGCAGTATAAACTCTAAAATTTTGCAATTGGCTGGTTTCCACTGGGGTGTCCGATCCAAAACAACCGGTGAATGAAAAAAGGGAACTTACTAGAGTTAAACTTAAAAATATGCGTTTCATATATCTGTTCTTTATAAAATATACGTCCGTATTGTACAGATAACCGAGGTTATTTAAAAGAGCTTGATTTAGTGAGAAATAATCTTATTATGTACCAGCTTTAACAAACAATGATATGAAGATAGGTCTTCTTCAGTTTAAATCAGGCCCATTGACGCCTGTAAGATCAAAAAAACTTCCAAATGATATTAAGATGCTTCGTAATGCAGCCAGGGCGAGAGGTCACGAGCCAAGGGTGCTTAGAGTTGATAAATGCCAGCTTTATTATACAAGAACCACTCCAAAGCTTTTGTACGCTGGAAAGCCATTCCCGAAGGTTGACGTTGTTATCCCAAGATTTAGTATGCTTGAAAATGTCTCTTTAAACGCGACAATTGTTCATCAGATTGAGATGGTGGATATTTCAATCATACAGACTTATGATTCTTTAATTAACGCCAAAAACAAGCTTAGAACATTACAGCTTCTTACAGAAAGAGGTATTCCGGTGCCAAAAACAATGGTAGTTAGTAGATTCGAGTATCTTGATGAAGCCATAAAAAAGATAGGAAGTTTCCCTATAATAATCAAAACTCCTTTTGGTTCACTTGGAAAAGGTGTTGCCATAGTTGAAACAAAAAGGTCGCTTCACAGCTCCTTTGATATGCTTTTAACAAGCCCTGATTTTACTTCCATATTGATTCAGGAATATGTTGCCGAATCTGAAGGAAAAGATATAAGAGTGTTTATTATAGATGGAGAAATAGTCGCTTCAATGGAGAGAGATTCGCAAGGTCGTGATTTTAGATCAAACCTTGCGCTTGGAGGAAAGGGCAGCATAATTGAACTTACAAAAGAGGAGAAAGAAATATCTTTGGCAGCTACAAAGGCCTTAGGATTAACAATTGCCGGTGTTGATATCTTGCGTTCAAAAACCGGACCTGTGATTATGGAAGTTAACTGTAATCCCGGGCTTGATGGTATAACCGAAGTTTCCGGGCTTGATATCCCGGGAATGATTATAGATTTTGCGGTAAGATTTAAGAACAGGTCTGCTTAAGCTCTTGGCTTAATAATCTTGTCTACAAGTCCATATTTTTTCGCAGCTTCAGCGTTCATGAAGTTGTCTCTGTCCGTATCTTTCTCGATTATTTCAATTGGCTGTCCTGTGTGGTCTGCAAGGATCTTATTTAAACGTTCCTTGGTCTTTATAATATGGTCCGCATGAATTCTTATATCAGATGCCTGTCCTTCCATTCCTCCAAGAGGCTGGTGAATCATAACTTCCGAATTTGGAAGCGCAAAACGTTTTCCTTTTGCTCCTCCTGCAAGTATTACAGCTCCCATTGAAGCTGCCATTCCAATACATACTGTAGATACGTCTGGCTTAATAAACTGCATGGTGTCATAAATAGCCAAACCTGCAGTTACATGCCCTCCGGGTGAATGAACATAAAGAGTGATATCTTTGTTTGCATCCTCGTTCTCAAGGAAAAGAAGTTGTGCGATAACCGTGTTTGCAACGGCATCGTTTATTCCCGATCCAAGGAAAATAATTCTGTCCTTCAACAGTCTGGAATAAATGTCGTAAGCTCGTTCTCCGAAACTTGTTTTTTCAATCACCGTTGGAATGAGCTGATCCATTATGGGTTGATTGCTCGAATTGTTATTTGGGGATAAATCGTCATTTTGCATAGCAGATTTGTTTTAAATAATAAGGCTCAATTAAGCTCTTAAATCATTATACCAAATAAAAAGAAAAATTTCTTCCAAAATCTCTTGACTTCCCTATTTTTGTTACATTAGAATAGACCAGCATTTTCAGTAGGAATTGGTTATCTTTTCCGGATGAGTCCTTTAACATTTAGGGTGTAATAGAGAAACCTTGTTTATTAAGTTTTTTTTGGCGGTAACAATTCGTTGTTGCTGTCCATTTATACAGCAGTGGCAATAATTTATTGTTGTCACTACTTCATATTTTATGAAGAGTTTGATCCTGGCTCAGGATTAACGCTGGCGGTGTGTATAATACATGCAAGTCGAGCGAGTCTTCGGACTAGCGGCGGACGAGCGAGTAACACGTTGGAACCTACCTCGAACTCAGGGATAACACCTAGAAATAGGTGCTAATACCGGATAGTCCCGAAAGGGTAAAGATTTATCGGTTCGAGAGGGGCCTGCGGCCTATCAGCTTGTTGGTGAGGTAATGGCTCACCAAGGCTATGACGGGTAGCTGATCTGAGAGGATGATCAGCCGCGATGGGACTGAGACACGGCCCATACTCCTACGGGAGGCAGCAGTAAGGAATCTTCCACAATGGACGAAAGTCTGATGGAGCAACACCGCGTGGTCGATGAAGCCTTTAGGGGTGTAAAGACCTTTTCTGAGAGAAGAATTATGACGGTATCTTAGGAATAAGCACCGGCTAACTCCGTGCCAGCAGCCGCGGTAATACGGAGGGTGCAAGCGTTATCCGGAATCATTGGGCGTAAAGAGTTCGTAGGCGGTTTGTTAAGTTAGGTGTTAAATTTTGCAGCTCAACTGTAAAACTATGCCTAAAACTAGCAGACTAGAGTGCTACAGAGGTATGTGGAATTCTGTGTGTAGGGGTAAAATCCGTAGATACACAGAGGAACACCAAAAGCGAAGGCAGCATACTGGGTAGTTACTGACGCTGAGGAACGAAAGCGTGGGGAGCGAACAGGATTAGATACCCTGGTAGTCCACGCCGTAAACGATGGATACTAGATGTTGGAGGACTCGACCCCTTCAGTGTCAAAGCTAACGCATTAAGTATCCCGCCTGGGGAGTACGGTCGCAAGATTAAAACTCAAAGGAATAGACGGGGACCCACACAAGCGGTGGAGCATGTGGTTTAATTCGATGGTAAGCGAGGAACCTTACCCAGACTTGACATCCCGGGAATTCTCCAGAAATGGGGAAGTGCCGCAAGGAACCCGGTGACAGGTGCTGCATGGTTGTCGTCAGCTCGTGCCTTGAGGTGTTCGGTTAAGTCCGTGAACGAGCGCAACCCTTGTCCTGTGTTGTATTTTCACAGGAGACTGCCGGCTTTAAGTCGGAGGAAGGTAAGGATGACGTCAAATCAGCATGGCCCTTATGTCTGGGGCTACACACGTGCTACAATGGCCGGTACAATGGGCAGCAAACCCGTAAGGGGGAGCCAATCCCTAAACCCGGTCTCAGTTCGAATTGAGGGCTGCAACTCGCCCTCATGAAGTTGGAATCGCTAGTAACCGCGGATCAGCAATGGCGCGGTGAATACGTTCCTGGGTCTTGTACTCACCGCCCGTCACGTCATGAAAGATGGGGGCGCCCGAAGTCCCGTTAGCTCTCGAGCGCGGGCCTAAGGTGAAACCATTGATTGGGACGAAGTCGTAACAAGGTATCCGTAGGAGAACCTGCGGATGGATCACCTCCTTTCTAAGGAGATTTATATTGCTATTGTTAGTAATTTATTATTAACAATTAGTAATTAGTAGTCGAGCCTTACCCTTTTATTAGGATAGGGAACAGGTTCTCTATTACACTCTGGATGTCATTGACATACCATATAAGCCGCTCTCGTTAGCGGCTTTTTTTGGTGCCATTGGCTTGGCCTTTAGAGCCGCACTTTTTATTTTCTTGACGATAATAACCCTTTTATATAAACTTGGGCTTGTTGTTAAATCTTGACGAAAAATAATGTTAGATTCATACACAATTATAGGTTTTATCGGCGCACTTGTTATTATGGTTGGTTTTCTTATGAATCATCTTGGTAAGTGGAATGCTGATGATTTTGAGTACGACTTCATTAATTTCATAGGAGCCTCTGTCCTGGCCGTTTATGCTTGGCAGATAGGAAGTTATCCTTTTCTCGTTTTATTCATCGTCTGGGCCTTGTTTTCGGCAAAAGACGTTGTATGGGAAGGCTACGTGAATATGAAGAAACGTAAGGATGAAAAAGAGATTACAAAAGAGATCAAACAAGAGCTTGAAAAAGAAGAAAAATAATAGGATAATGCTTGGGAAGAAAGATTTTCACTTTGGGGCTATAGCTCAGTTGGCTAGAGCGCCTCGTTTGCACCGAGGAGGTCAAGGGTTCGACTCCCTTTAGCTCCACCAAAGAAATCATTCCAGGAAATCTATTTCCGCTTTAATTCCATACTTAGTGTGGAATTTTTTGTATTCGTCTTTTGCAGCTTCAAACATGCTCTCGTAAAGTGGTTGAAAACGATCGTAATCATGCTTTGAAAGTTCTTCCAAAATATATATCGCGTACCTTGGATTATCCGTTAAAATTGTCATGTGGGCATTCACTTTTAGTAGATCAAAATATTTGTTCAGCTTTAAATTAAGAAGATCAATAAAATTGTTCGACTGGCCGGAATCGCCCTTGCTGTAGAGGTAGGTAAGTTTGTAGAAATCGGTCTTAAAATTATTTCCTCCTCCGAGCAGTTCTGCCTGTGTGGCGTACATGTTGCAATCTGAATAATTATTTTGTTCACATGAAATTGCTGCCAATTGGAGTGGTCCTTGGTAGTCAATTGGGTTGTGAAGTTTAGAATATTCGCCCGCTTTTTTGAATGAATTTTCCAGCCAAATTGACTCTTTATTTTCGCGGTAAATTTCAAGCGCGCTATAAGATTGGGCAAGGCTGGCATCTCTTGAGAAAAATAAATCCTGCGCTTTTCCGTAATTTTCAAAAGCTTCCTGATGGTTCCCGGCACCGGCAGAGTTTCTTGCCTGTATGTAATACCTTCCGTACCAGGCTTCATGCCCTGCAAATGCTATACCTGCAAGCGTGGCAATAGCGATAACGGTTAATATGTATTTATTGTGAATTGCGTGATTCTTTTTGCCTTCATTGTGCGGCCAAATTATTCCAAGAAGAATGAAGAGGGGAAAGCTGGCTGCAAAAAAGTCCAGATTGTTGTCTACGCTGTGGTGAACAAGCAACGAAAGTACCGTTACGCCTCCAACTACAACAAGCTGCGATTTGTTTTTTAATGAACTTACAATAATTATACCAAGCCAGAATAAAAGCAGAGTAAAGACTATTACTCCGTGCTCGGCCAGCATTTTTACAGGTAGACTGTAAGGATAGCTTGAGAGTGTTTCAAAATCCTTCTCGTAGCTTTGCGAGATGTAATTAAAGCTTCCGGCTCCAACACCTGTTAAAGGGTGTGAGAGGGTCATATCCAGTCCTCTTTGTATAGAGGCCACTCTTTCCGTTATAGAGCTTCCCTCGTCTTCAGACTGAAAGGCAATTTTTTCTTCCAATGATTGTACTTGTTGAGAATTGCCTCTTAAGCTGTTTATTCCGGTTACAAGAATCAGAGATATAACAAATGCCAGTACAAGCTTTAAAAGCTGTTTGTTAAATTTAAATGTCGTAAACGCAACTATTGCTATTCCAAATATTACGCTTATCCATGCTGCTCTTGAGAAGGTTAGTAAAAAGCCGGTAAAAAGAATTAAGCATGTCACGCACATTATCGCCGTATATTTTTTATTTGTTGTTTTATTGTGAAGATATACCGCCGGAATGATCGCCAGAATGTTTAGGTTGGCAAGCAAATTTGGAAATCCGGCGAAGGCCTCATTTGGCTTTATTAAAGGGCCAACAAGTCTGTTAAAAGGATGTCCTCCCGCGTACAAAATAAGTCCCCACATATTAAGAACAACAACTACTGCTATTAGCCCTATAAACAGTGTTTTTAAATCTTCTTCGGTCCATTTTGTTTGGTGTAAAGTTATGGCCAGTAATAATCCTCCGGAGATATTCATCAATTCAAGTGAACCATCGGAAGGGGACAGATCGAAAAGAAATGTTATTAAAAAGGTTGATAAAGTTAAAAGCATCAAGAGTTCCGTTATCCCGGGTTTGTTTTTAAGCCACTCTTTATTGAACAAAAGTATAAAAGTGCCTCCCACGATAAATGGCCATGCGTAGTGAATTAAAAGACTTTGGCCCCCTTGCTTTAGTATTATTACAAATGCCCAAAGTATTAGAGCGCCAACGATGAATATACGTTTCATGAACATTTCGTTAAGGAGTTTCATTTGCCATAATACCCTAATTTTGTACTTGCAAAAGACTTTTTTCTTTGGCAAAATATCGGGGCTAATTAGCAATCGGTAATTAGTCTTTGATAATTGTCTTGGGCTTGTAGCTCAGTTGGTTAGAGCGCGTCGCTGATAACGACGAGGTCCGTGGTTCAACTCCACGCAAGCCCACCATTTATACCCCTTTATAGACAGGGTGTATTTTCTTGTTGACGTTATCTTGAAATTTTGTAAAACTGCTACCCAACTTAATTAAGCATGTAACTTTAAAAAAATGGGAATCAAAGAAGGTAAAGAAGGTGTTGAAAGGTCAATTTTCTCTGATGTTAAGAATGTAGAACTTGATGGAATTATTTATGATATTTTCTCACCCGAATGTGATCCTGGAATTTTCATTGTTATAAATAATGAAGGTCAGCAAATAGCAAGATTTACAGCCGAAGAACTTGAGGAAAATGGATTTATGCCAATAAATCAAATGAGAGAAGAAACACATAATAGGCTTGATGATTGTTGTAGGGGAAGGCTATTCGTACCTTAAGGCTTCAACAGGGGATAGCTCTGAGGCTTTTCGTGCAGGGTAAAGTCCGAAAAGAACTCCAAATATAAGCGCTGATGCAAAACCAAGCAGAACTGCATCCAGCGTTATTGTCATGCCAAAATCGTAGCCCTGAAGCTTTGCGCCGAGGTCAATAATCACAACAAGAATTGTACCAAGTACAATTCCGGCCAAACCTCCAATTCCGGTTATTAGCAGTGCCTCAACAAGAAATTGTGCTTTTATTAACGAGTTTGACGCACCTATAGCTTTGCGTAGGCCTATTTCACGGGTTCTTTCAACAACCGAAAGGTACATTATATTCATAATTCCAACGCCGCCTACAACAAGTGAAATACCTGCAATTGCAAGTACCAGCAATGTCATACCAAAAGTTACCGTTCCAACCATTTCCAAAGCTTCCTGCATACTGGTTGTTCTAAAGTCATCTTTCTTGGGATCGTTTGGCGGAAGGTCGTGACGTCTTCTCATCATACTGTTTATGTCCGAGACCGTTTCGGCCGTTTTGGTTGTATCGTGAATGCTTAAAAAACCGTACATAACGTGATCTATTCCAAGTAATTGTTTTTGGCCGGTTATAAGAGGCATGTAGATCATTTTGTCGAAATTAAAATACATTATGTTGCCTCTTGCTTCCGCAACTCCAATAACTTTAAAACTCATTTGATTTATTTTGATGTTTTTTCCCACTGCGCTTTCACTGCCAAAAAGCTGTTCTTTTATTTCCGGTCCAAGCACTACAACTTTTGCTTGCGCTTTATCTTCTCTGTCCGTAAAAAAGCGGCCTTCCTGAACTTTTGTGTCCTTGTCTATTTCCGGAAGTGATGCGGTAACGGCAAAAATCATTGCCCGTACCGATTTGTTTTTGTATACGCTTTTATATTGCCCGAGTATGGCTGCGTAATAATTATCAACGTTTGGAATGCTTTTAAGTGCTTCAAAATCATCGGTTTTTAATGTTGTTACTTCCGCTCCGCCAACCATGGAAGATGCCATTTCCATATCCGACACACTTGGAATTTTCATTTCGACTTCTATTGTGTCCGCTCCAAAAGATTCAATTTGTTTGAATATGAATTTTTCAAGTCCTCTTCCTGCCGAAAGAACTATAACTATTGTCGCAATACCTATAACAATTCCTATAGTCGTTAAAACTGTGCGGCCTTTGTTTGTTTTAAGGCCGTTTACAGCAAGGTGTAAGACTAATTTTAGATTTCCTTTTGTTATCATAATTATTCATAACGTAGCGCTTCTATGGCGCGATATGATGCGGCTTTTTTTGCCGGTGAATAGCCAAAAATAATTCCTATTGCCATTATGGCGGTTGATGCGTAAAAAATCGAATCCGCCGTTACTATAAAGTCCCAGGAGTATCCAAGTTGCTGAATAACAATAGATACAACAAGAGAAATAATAACTCCGATAGCTATACCAATAACTCCACCAAGACTTGTAATTGTTACGGCTTCAATAAGAAATTGTTTTAAAATGTCGGCTCTTCTTGCTCCAAGCGCTTTTCTAAGTCCTATCTCGCGGGTTCTTTCCGTTACTGAAACATACATAACATTCATAATCCCAATGCCTCCAACTATAAGGGCAATAAACGCTATAGCTGTAAGAAATAATTTTATACTCCCGGTTACCTGACTAAGTGTTTCCAGGCCTTGAGCCATGCTTGAAACAACAAAATCATCATCGGCAGGGTTTGTAAGTCCGTGGCGCGTTCTTATAACATTCTTTATTGCGTCTACCGTTTGATCAACATATTGAGCTTCATCAACTTTTACTCTCGCCAGGCTTATGTAATTGATTCCAAGTACAATTTTCTGCATTGTTCTGGCCGGAATAAAAACGTATGCATCGTTATTCGAAAAACCGCTTGATCCGCGTTCTTCAAAAACTCCTATGACTCTAAAATTTTGTCCATGAATTTTAATGTTTTCTCCAATCGGATCTCCTTCATCAAACAACTCTTTTTTTATTGAGCTGCCCAGTACAACTACTCGCGCGAGCCCGGAATCTTCAGCTTCGGTAAAGAATCTTCCTTGTGCAACCGAAGCGTCTTCAACTTCCGGATATTGAGTGTAAACACCGTTTATTGTCGATTCCGCTTTTCTGTTCTTATAGGTTATTTGCTCAACCGTCTTGTTGTATCCGGAAATAGCCTGGACATGAGGAATTTCTTTTAGAGCCAGAATATCCTCGTTTTTTAATGTTGTTATTACAATTCCAAAAACTGCGGCCGGTGGTTCGTCTTCGCCTCCGCCTCCCGGAAGAATGCCAATAAGGTTTGAGCCTACAGATTGAACTTGGTTTACAATTAACGACTCGGCTCCGTTTCCAACAGAAACAATTACTATGATTCCCGAAACGCCTATTATTATTCCAAGTATTGTCAAAAAAGCGCGCATTTTGTTAATGAGCAGTCCTCTTATCGCAAGTTTGATTGTGAGAAGGATGTTCATTTGTTTTCTTTACATGAAACACATACTCCGTCTTTTATTCTTATTACTCTTCCGGCGTGTTCGGCGACAGTGTCTTCATGAGTTACAATAACTATTGTGTGTCCTTTCTTATGAAGATCATCAAAAAGTGCCATTATTTCGTCTGTTGATTTGCTGTCCAAATTTCCCGTTGGTTCATCCGCCAAAATTAATAGGGGATTGTTAACCAATGATCTTGCCACGGCCACTCTTTGTTGTTCTCCGCCGGAAAGCTCGTTTGAAAGATTATTTATTCTGTGTTCGAGCCCAACATCTTTTATTAATTCATTTGCTATTCTTAGCTGTTCTTCTTCGTTTACTCCGGCATAAATCATTGGAAGCCTAACGTTTTCAAGCACCGATGTTCTTGGGAGTAAATTAAAAGCCTGAAAAACAAATCCGATTTTTTTATTTCTGATTTCGGCGAGTTGGTCTTCGTTAAGGTGTTTTGTGTCTTTTCCTTCAAAAGTGTATGTCCCGCTTGTTGGGACATCAAGAAACCCAAGTATGTGCATCAAGGTGGATTTCCCGCTTCCGGAATGCCCCATAATCGCGACAAATTCTCCTTCGTGGATTTCGGCGTCTACTCCTTTAAGAACCTCTGTGGCAACGCTTCCGGTGATATATGTTTTTCTTAAATCGCGCGCAATTATTAGCGGTTCTTTTTTCATAATAAATTGAAACTTATTTTACAAAAGTGACGATTTTATCTCCTTCTTTTAGTCCGGATATAACTTCTACGTATTGATCACTTTCAAGCCCGGTTGTGATTACTGTTTTCTTTGGAGTCCCGTTGTTTAATACTTCAACATAACGTGTACTGTCTTCGTATTTTATTGCTCTGGCAGGGATTATAAGTACGTTTTCTTTTTCGTCCGTTATTATATCAAGGTTAGCTGTCATTCCGGATTTAAGTCTTTCGTCTTCAAGATCAAAAGCTGTCTTAATTCCATAGTAGACAACTCCTTGTACGGTTGTTTCTGCGCGATCAAGATAAATAACGGATCCGTTGAATTTTTCCGTAAAATCAAAAGCGTCGATTGTCATTTCAACTTTGTCTCCAACTGTAAGTTTTGTTATGTCTGTTTCAGGTACGTTTGCCTCAACTATAAGTTGATCCGCCTGAATTGAAAGAAAGGCGGAAAGCGCAGTTTCGGACAAAGAAACATTTGCTCCAAGTTTGCCGTATATAAATGTTATAACTCCATCTATTGGCGCTATTAACTGACTGTCTTTATATTGATTCTCAGCTATTTTAAGTGCGATTTCAGCCTGAGAAATATTTGCCAGCATTGGGGCTAAATCAACATCTCTTGCAGGAGACCTTCTTAACGCAAGCATTGCTACGGCAGAGTCCAGTCCGGCCTTTTTTAAAGCAACCATTGCCTGCGCATTTTCTACGGAAATCTCCGCATTAAGTTTTGCCTGATCAAGATTGAATGCCGCTTCTTTTAGAGCATTTTCAGATGTATTGTATCTGTTTTCCGCCGCATCAATCTGAAGTTCGTAATTTAATTTAAGTGTTTCTATGTCCTGAGTTGATCCCGTCTTTATATTAAGTATTACAGCCTGTGCTTCTTTAAGAGGAAGAAGGTTTGTTGATAAAGATGAAGACTTTGTTGTTACGCTTAAAATCAAAGCTTCCAGGTCGTCTCTTGAATAAGGGAGGTTCTCAAGCTCCGTTCCTATTTTTGTTAGTAGTGTAAGTACGCTATTTGCAGCTTCAATTGCGGATGCCAGAATTGCATCGATTTCTTCTTCCGTAGGATCTATCGGCAGTGCCTCGTGTGCTTCAAGAAGAGCTTCATATTTTTTGTTTGCCGGATAATAATAGTTAAGTTCTATTTGGTTCTTTTTTGTAGTTCCAAGCAGGAAGAATCCTGTTCCTCTTACTCCTATTATATCTTCCGCCAAAAACATACTGTCCTGCATTACCGTAATAAGAGATCCAAGGCTTGTTTTTGCTTTTGAATATGCGCTGTCCAATGCTACGGTTTGAGTGTTAACTCCTCCTCCAAGTTCAAGTTTTGCAATTTCGTTTTCCGCAAGAGCCGTTGTCGTTTCCATTTCTTTTTTTGCTGCGTCCCTGCTTGTTTCTGCCTGTTTGTAGGCTATACTTGCAAGATCTATGTTTGAATTGCTTATTGATCTTGTATTGTCGACTTCCACCAAAGAGGCAGAGTATGAGGCTTGAGCACTATCCACATCTGCTTGGGCGATAAGTATTTCTTCATATTTTGCTCCGGCCTTTGTTTGATTATATTGAGCGTATGCGTATTGCACGTTGGCTTTGTTTCTTTCAACTTCAAGTTCAAGAGAGTCGTTGCTTAAAGTGGCAAGTAGCTGATCTTTATTAACTTTCTCTCCTTCTTTAACAAGAATTTCTTTTACTTTGCCGCTGGTTTGAAAGTGCATATCTATGGTCGGGTCGGCTTTGATTGTCCCTGTTACGCTTACAGATTGGGTTATGTCTCCCATTGTTGCTTCCGCGAGGACATATTCCGTTACTGGTCCTTTGCCAAAAAAGAAGTACGCAGCAATTATTATTGCTGCAGCAATCAAACCGTACTTTACGAATTTTTTTGATAAAATGGCTTTCATGTACCAGGTTGGGTTCAACACAAGGCATAGTATTCTATTTGTTTTTTGTACGCAAGATGTATTGTTTTGAATTGCCGGCACAAAGGTGTTGACAAAAACATAAATATGTTATATAAAGATATTCAGTATTAATTTAATAACACCTATATTATATGGAGGGTTTAAAAAACAACGAATCTTATTCAAATTCAAATTTGTCTTTAAGTCTGCCTTCAAACGTGAAAAATGTTGTAATGGCAGTTTCATTGGGACTTATGGCTGTGTTTGGAGGAGGTTGTAGCGAAAAACCTGATTCAATGGATAAATGTCTTGGCGCGGGGCAAGCATCTGAACATAAGTCTCGTTTGAAAGAAATGGAGAAAGTATGTGGTCAGAGAGTTAATGATTACGTAACTGGTGAAGATTGGGAAAAAAGAGATATGTTGGGTAATGATGCGCAACTTGCTTGTGGAGCTTACGCTGACGAAATGGTTGTAACCAGAGGTATATTGGATGCGAAGAAGGAGTCTGCAAGAAAGGTTATGGATTGGTACCGCAGAGATAACTGTTCAGCCGCCATAAGAGTTTTGGACAAAAGAACTGAAAAGTTTAAGAAAGGCGATATGTTTAAGCTTACTAACAAATAGTGGT
>PNNO01000004.1:0-152500 GCA_013824265.1 bacterium | reverse complement strand
TACTATTTTGTCAGCCATTTGTACGTTTTGTGGAACCTTTGACTGCATGGTTCGTATTCGTGTTACAAATATCAAAATATTATATCATAGAAAAGCCATTTGTTTCAATTTCTATTTGCATTAAACGCACAGTTTGGTAGAATTCGTTGAGCAAAAACGAACAAAATAAGCTTGAATTTAATGAACAAAAATAGTATTCAACACATAAGGAATTTCTGTATTATAGCGCATATAGATCACGGAAAATCTACTTTGGCAGATCGCTTTTTGGAGGTGACTCATACGGTAAATAAGAGAGATATGAAGCACGGCCAATTGTTGGATACGATGGATATAGAACAGGAGAGGGGAATCACCATCAAGCTTCAGCCGGTTAGAATGCACTGGAAACATAATGGTGAGGATTATATTTTGAACCTTATTGATACCCCGGGACACGTTGATTTTAGCTATGAGGTTTCAAGGAGTTTGGCCGCTTGTGAAGGCGCTATTTTGGTTATAGACGCAACTCAGGGTATACAGGCTCAAACGCTTGCGAACTGTTATATGGCTATAGATCATAATCTTGAGATAATTCCGGTTTTAAATAAAATCGATCTTCCTTCTTCCGATGTGGAACGTGTTTCTCATGAGGTTGAAAACGCCTTGGGAATTCCAAAAGAAGAGATGATTTGTGTTTCCGCCAAGGAAGGCACGAATATTGAGGAGGTTATAAGGGCGGTAATAGAAAGAGTTCCGCCACCAAAAGAATCTTCAAAGGACGACGAATTTAAGGCTTTGATATTTGATTCCGTATATGATTCTTATAAAGGCGTTGTGGCTTATATAAGAGTAATGTCAGGAGGAATAAAGAAAGGTCAGTCGGCTTTTTTGTTGCACACAAAAAAACAGATCGAAGTAATGGAATGTGGTTATTTTAAGCCAAAATATCAGCCTGCCGAGGATTTGAAGTCAGGGGAGGTTGGGTATATAGTCACCGGACTTAAGACCGTTGCGGAGGCACGTGTCGGGGATACAATATGGGTTTCCGGTACTGAAAAAACAAATTTTGAGGATGCAACGCCACTTGCCGGATACGCAATCGTTAAACCTTATGTGTTTGCCGGAATTTTTTGTGTTGATGGCGATGATTATCCGCTTTTGCGTGATGCTCTTGAGAAATTACAAATTAACGATGCCGCGCTTTCATTTGTTCCGGAACAATCCGGAGCGCTTGGTTTTGGCTTTAGATGTGGATTTTTGGGGATGCTGCATTTGGAAATTGTACAGGAAAGACTTGAAAGGGAATATGACTTAAGTTTAATTACTACGGCGCCTTCGGTTTCATATATCGCAGTTAAGGCAAAGGGAGAGGAAGAATTTATTTCCAGTCCTGCAAAATTGCCGCCACCTGCAACGCTGTCAGCAATAAAGGAGCCTTGGATGAAGCTTGAGATACTTACTCCAAAAGAATACGTTGGAGGCATAATGAAGCTTGTACAGGATAGAAGAGGCCTAAATAAAGACATGCAATATATGGATGAAGCCAGAGTAATTTTAACTTTTGAAATACCACTGGCATCTATTGTTATCGATTTTTATGACGCGCTTAAAAGTGCTACGGCCGGTTATGCATCAATGAACTATGAATTTTTGGGATATAGAGAGGAAGATCTTGTGAAACTTGATGTTTTGGTAGGTGGAAAGCCCGTGGAAGCTCTTTCTGTTATTGTTCACAGGAGTGAGTCTTTTCATACCGGAGTGAGAATGACTAAAAAATTAAAGGAACTTATACCTAAAACGCAGTTTGAAATCCCAATTCAGGCGGCAATAGGGTCAAAGATAATTGCACGTGAAACAATAAGCGCTTTAAGAAAGGATGTTACCGCTAAACTTTATGGTGGAGACAGAACCAGAAAAGATAAGTTGTTGAAGAAACAAAAAGAAGGAAAGAAGCGTATGAAGAAGGTCGGAAACGTCGATATTCCTCAAGAAGCATTTTTAACGATTCTTAAGAGGGATAAATAAGTTTAAATATCTCTTGTTGATTGAAATAAAGGCTTTTTTGTGGTAAAATAACATGAAAATAATTGAAAATAAAAATAAACAGTCATGAAAGTGGTAGGGAAAATATTGTTTTATCTAATCCTTTTTGTAGTTTTGGGATTGCTTTTGGCACAGCTTTTTTTTAAAGCTGAGTTTGAGGAATTGAAAAATCAATACTTCCATTCATCGGCTGGCGTAAAAGTACTGGAGGATAAGTCTCTTAGGATAGTTTATTCATCCAATGCCGATTCACTTGAGCCTACCCTGTATGATCCCATAACAAGGAGCAGGACTATGAATGTTTATGAAAGTCTTGTTGCGATGGATCGAAATTTAAAGGCTAAATCTTCTTTGGCACTTTCTTGGGGAAGGCTTGATGATAAAACCTGGGAATTTAAACTTCGGCCAAATGTTGTTTTTCATGATGGCACAAAGTTTGATGCCGACGATGTACAAAACAGCTTTGCAAGGGCCATGACTTACGAAAAGTCCGGACTTAAAGACATCTTAAATACAATTGATTCCGTTAAAAAGATAGATGATTTAACAATTCATATTAAAACGAAAGATCCTGATCCTATTTTGGTTAGCAGGGTGGCGACAATCCTGATTTTCCCCTCAGAATCAACTAACTTTGAGGATCCTGTTGGTACCGGGGCTTACAGATTTGTTTCTGAGGCCGGAGATGGGTTCTCGATAACAAGATTCGATGAATATTGGGGGCAGAAGCCTTATTACAAAAATGTATTTATTAAAACTATCCCAAACAAGTTTGATAGATTGGATGCAATTAATAGCGGGCAGATAGATATACTTGCCGATGTGCCTCCAACATTCGCGGAAGAGCTTAGGGGGCAACAAAATGTGACTATAACATCCTTGCCAAGTCTTGAAGTTAATTTCCTCGTTTTCAACTACGATTCCATTCTTTTGGGAGATGAGAGGATTCGTGAAGCTATATCCGTGGCTTTTGATAAAGATGCATTTGTGGATATCTCAAGTGGTTATGCAACTCCTTCGTATCAATTTATAAGTAATGGTATTTTTGGATTTAATCCGGAAATAAGCAAAAAGAGACAGGATACAGACAGGGCAAAGCAGCTTATAAGACAATATGATGCTTTTAAAAAACCTTCCGTTACGATTGATATGACTGAAGGTACGCAGGCAATAGGGGAGTATATAAAGCAACAGCTCAACGACGTTGGTTTGTCGGCAACAATAAATTATATTTCTTTTGATGAACTGCAAAAGAAGATTTTTAGTAAAGAATCTGAAATGTATTACCTTGGATGGAGGAGTGAAGTTGGTGATGCGAGTGGCTTTTATGAGAACGTGGTTTATTCAAAAGGGCGCTTTAATGGGGGAAATTTTGAGAACAAAAAAGTTGATCAGCTCATACAGCTTAGTATAAAAAATTTGGATGAACAAAAGCGTTTGGATCAGTTTCAGGAAATAATGAAAATAATCCTGGAAGAAGAACTTATTGGTGTTCCTCTGTTTGAAACGAATGTGATTTACGGAGTTCGTGCGGGTATTCATTTTTCTCCGCGTCTGGACGGGTATGTTCTTGCCTCTGAAATATCTTAAAAATTTATGTATTCAATTAAAACAAAACTAGTAGCTGTTATAACACTCCTTATCGTTGGACTTTTTAGCGCTGCCGCGTTTTTGTTAATCAGGGAAAAACAAAAGGAACTTACATCTGATATTTATTTCCAGGCACGGTCTTTTGGGGAGTTAACATCTACAAATATAGTTGATGACTATAAGCTTTATCTTGCCCAGAAGGGATTTATTTATTTTAATCGTGAGATAAAAGATGATTTTCAAAGAACTCAGGATATTGATTGGATACAAATTTTTGAATATAACGGAACGCTTCTTTATGATTCAATAGAGGAAAAAGAAGCCCAGTATGTCGGGCCGGTGAGAATGATTTTCGACGAACAAATAAAATTACAGATTCAGGCAAAGAATCCTTCCGTGCTTACAAGAGAGGGCAGAATGATATATTTGCAGAAATCGGAATCGGGAGAAATTTCCTATGTTGATGAAAATGAGCAACCGGTTGAACCTTTGGGTGAACTTGAACGGCTTTATTACCTTGTTTACCCAACAAGTGATCAATTTGCAGTAATCTATTATGTTAATTATGAAAATCTTGATGCGCTTATTAGAACAGATGCAATCAGAATAATCTTTTTGGCTGTAGTTGGTATGATCATAGGTCTTTTGCTTGCGATTTTCTTTTCAAATAAAATTACCAAGCCGCTAAAAAAACTTACCGGTGGTGCCGGTATTATTGCCAAAGGTGATTTTAAACACAGGGTTGATATAGAAACTCACGATGAGCTTGAAATCCTTGGAGACGCTTTTAACAAAATGGCGGAGGATCTTGATAAGAGTACCAAAGCCCTTGTTTACAAGGAGCGTGTTGCAAAGGAGCTTGAACTTGCGCAAAAAATACAACAGGGGAATATACCTAAAGAAATTCCAAAGATGGAAGGTCTGGATATATCTGCCGGAATTGTGCCCGCAGAGGAAATTGGAGGAGATGTTTATGACTTTATTACCAAGGATGAGCAAAATACTCTTTTTTACATTGGGGATGTTACCGGGCATGGAGTTCCTTCGGGAATAGTTGGGTCTATTGCCAATGCAATGTTCTTTAGTTATTCAAGTGAGCCGGATTTGAAAAAACTTATGGTTAATGTAAATAAAGTTCTTAAGGCAAAATCACCTGCGAATATGTTTATTACTCTTTGTCTTTTAAACTGGCACGGAGGAAATAAGAATCTTTCTTATGTTAATGCCGGACATGAACAAATAATTCATTTTAACGGGAAGAACCAGGCTGTGCAGTTATTAAAGGGTGGAGGTATAGCGCTTGGAATGTTTCCGGATATTTCAAAAATGATTGAAGAGCAGGTTATTCCGCTTGAGGTGGGGGATAGTATAGTGCTTTACAGTGACGGGATCCCTGAAGCCTGGAAAAACGAAAAAGAAAACTACGGAATGGATAGATTTAAATCGACCGTTCAGCAATATGGGAATCTTGAGTCTGCAACTGCAATAAGAAATGCAATCCTCCAGAATGTAAAAGATTTCATGGGGAATTATAAACAGATGGACGATATTACGATAATGGTTGTTAAAAGAACTTCTTAAAGTGCAATGCCGGGAACCGGAAATCCATTGCAAAGATCTTTAACTTGGCCTTTTATCTTTCCCAAATGTTCGTCATCGGTGTGGTGATCCAATGCTTCGGAAATAAAGTCTGCGACTTTTTCCATTTCCGCTTCTTTCATTCCGCGCGTTGTTATTGCAGGAGTTCCAAGCCTAATTCCGCTTGGGTCAAAAGGAGAGCGAGGATCAAAAGGGACAGTGTTCTTGTTTAAAGTTATACCTGCTTTATCAAGGGCTTCCTGTGCTATTTTTCCCGGTATTTCCTTGTTGGTTAAGTCGGCAAGAATAAGATGATTATCTGTTCCTCCGGAGACAAGGTTGAATCCATGATGCATTAATCTTTCGGCAAGTTTTTTTGCATTTTTAACTATTTGTGCCGCATATTCTTTGAATTCCGGTTTAAGCGCTTCTCCAAACGCAACAGCTTTTGCCGCGGTTGTGTTGTCGTGAGGTCCTCCCTGTAAGCCCGGGAAAACAGCTTTATCTATGTCTTTTGCGAATTCGTTTTTACACATAATCATTGCTCCGCGTGGGCCTCTGAGTGTTTTGTGAGTCGTTGTTGTAATTACATCAAAATATGGAACCGGGCTTTCATGCACACCGCCGGCAATTAACCCGGCTATGTGAGCGATGTCCGCCATTGTTATGGCGCCGACTTCATCGGCGATTTCTTTGAATGCTTTCCAGTCTATTGTTCTTGAGTATGCAGTATAACCCGCGATGATAAGTTTTGGTTTGTTCTTAATCGCAAGCTCTCTTATTGCATCCATGTTTAATCTTCCGGTTTCTTTTTCAACTTCGTATCCCACGCAGTTAAAAGATTTTCCTGAGAAACTTATTGGAAGTCCGTGTGTTATATGGCCTCCGTGATCAAGCTTAAGCCCCATTATTGTGTCTCCGTACTCCAACAACCCAAAATAAACGGCTGTATTTGCCGGACTTCCGGAATATGGCTGAACGTTTACATGTTCAACTCCAAAAAGTTTTTTTGCTCTGTCGATTGCAAGTTGTTCCACCTGGTCAACGTATTCTTGTCCTCCGTAATATCTTTTCCCAGGATATCCTTCTGAATATTTATTTGTAAAAATTGATCCCGTCGCTTCCATAACAGCTTGTGACGCATAATTTTCTGACGGAATAAGCTCAATGCCATACGCCTGGCGGGATCTTTCATGATCTAAAATGTCAGCAACTTGTGGGTCTGACTCGTGGAGTGAAGTCATAATATGGAAAGATTAATTATTAATTCGATAAATCGTTTTTTCCGTGACAATCTGATTAACCGGGACGTCATGTTCTTGTGCAGGAATATTGTCAACAATTTGCACTTCATATGCAAGGCCAATTTTCGGGCATTTTAAATGTACGGACAAACCATCGTAATATGCTTTTCCGTATCCTATTCTGTGGCCTTTTTTATCAAAAACTACGCCCGGGATTATTGCCAAATCAACATCTTTTGGATCTATAATCTTTGTGTGAGGCAGTGGTTCTAAAATTGAATATTTTCCTTTTGAGGTGTCATCAAAAGATTTTATTTCATGCAGAGTGAGCGTATTAAATTTTGCGTGTGATTTTGGAATGATAATTTTTTTCTTTCCAAAACAATCTTCAATCAATTTAATGGTTGATACTTCTTCTTTTGTAGATATGTAAATAAAAATATTTTTTGCCTTTTTCCATTCAGTCATCCCGATTATATTTTTGTAAATTTGATCGTCGAATTTTGTTTTTTGAGCCGGAGATATATTGCGACGTTTTGTGCCTATCTTATCTCTTAAATCCGCTTTTGTGATATTTTCTTTTTCCATTTTTGTTTGGCATTAAAGTTTTGCCGTTTGAAGTATATCATAGTCTTGCAATGCCTTATGAATACAACTAAAATCAAGCTACTAGAGCCGAGTCTTAACGAGGCTCCTTAAAACCAATTTAATATCATGAAAAATAATACTTGGATAAAAACTTTTGGACTTTGTTTTACTGTCAGCCTTGTTGTTGGAATGATAGGTGGAGCTTTAACAAACGAGTATCTTACTTCATATTTATTCGGAAAGCTTTCTCAAAGACAGCAGGAGGATCTTCCTATTGTTAAAAAAGTTATAGAAGAAAGAATCTATGTAGAGGAATCAATGACTACCAATGCAATTCAAAAAGCCCAGCCTGCACTGGCTTCCTTGTATGCCACAAGAGCTTTGGCCGAAGCTGGTTTGGTAAAAGGCGTGAACGGGATTATTCTCACTACCGATGGAGTTGTTGTCTCATGTAACGAAAAACTTGCGGGACAAAATTTGTGGTACCTGTCTTTGAATAACAAAGAGGTTGTTCCGGTTAATGTTATTTCAAGAGATAACGGCCTTGGACTTGTTTATATGCAAATAGACAGTGAAGGTGAGTTCTATCAAACAATTCCATTCGTTAAGGATAATATAAGTCTTGGACAGCAGGCGATTGCCCTAAACGGTGATTCGGTTAAAAGTGCTATTGTTTCGAAAATTGATCCTGAAAATTATCACACAATAGATCGTGCGCTTGGTGACGAATTTGCATGCAGCCCGGTTGTAAACTTAGGCGGCGAGCTTATAGGTCTTGCGAAGACATGGGGAGATAAATCGGATATTACTCCTGTTGTACCTTCTCAGATTCTTGCAGAATTATTGGTAGAGGAAGTGGCTCTTTAAGAAAGGTTTCTTTTAAGTCGTCAGCTTCCTGTGTTGTCGCAGGTTTAAGAATCGTTAACTCACCGTTTTGGTTTGGCTCTTTTACCGTGAAGCTTGTGATGAGTTGGTTCCCAACAAAGATACCGATTATGTTACTCATGTTTCCTTCTGTAAGGCTTTTTAGGCTCTCTTTCCCTTCTTTGGTAAAGTTAAGATTCAAATAAGGATCGTAAGCTTCGTCGTATCTTGTTTCTATTGAAGTTAGAGATTCTCCGTCAAATTCCAATGGTCCCCATTCTGCAGGGATTAGCGCATAAAAAAGTACTCCGAATTTAACCTGTGTCTCTGTTTTTGATTCCTCGGACGCAGGAGTTACCTTTGTCGCCTTGATAATATGGTAGCCAAAAGGAGTCTCTGTGACTGCAGATAATTGACCGTCTTCTTCAAGTGCAAATGCTGCGTTTTCAAACTGCTCAACATATGTTTTTTGTCCGGCAGGTGCGTCAAGTACACCGCCGCTTTGTTTGTTTGAAGGATCATCCGAATACTCTTTTGCGAGTGTCGCAAAATCCTGACCTTCGTTTAATTTTGCTAATACTTCATCTGCAAGTGCTTTTGCTTCTTCTTGAGTTCTGGTTGTTGTCTCCGCTGCTCTCATTGCGCCCGTGTATGCAATTAAAATGTGGCTTATCTGAACTTCTTTCTCGTATTTTGTTATTCTTTCAACATCTTTTTTATCGAAAAGTTTTGCAATACTTACTATCTCAATTGGTGGCATAAGAGGTGAAGACTGCTCTTTGTATTCTATTAACTCTTCACTTATTGTTCCCGGTTCCATGCTGAATAATTTTTCTGCGAAAACTTCTTTAACTTCATCGCGGTACATAAAATCGCTGTGTACGTAGAAAATTCTTGCCGGATCCTCCAATACCGCATTTTGAGCTGTTGTTTCAAAGTCTGCGCCCGCTTTTAAGTTGTCCAACACAGCCTGCGCTTTTGCTTTTATATCAGTTGCATAATCGCTCTCGTCCTGGATTTGTTTCTTAAGTGTCAGAACGGTGTTTTGTTCTATTGCGCCTTTTATTTCATCTATATTGTCAATTGTTCCAAGTTCAACCGTAAGATAATTGAAATTATTTTCGTTTGACAGTTCTGCCGATACATTTGCCACTTCAAAGTTATTAACTCTCTCCAAAACGACTTTCTTTAATTCTTCCAACTTTGCAGAAGTATCTCCTTCTACGCCCGTAGTGTTAACCAAATAGGTTAGTTTGTGAGTTTCATATTTGCTCGATTTTGTTATATCGGTGCATCCTGTAAGGAAAAGTGTTCCTATAAAGGTTGCCAGCAGAATGGGAATAAATCGTTTCGACATTTTCATTTTGTGAATTGTTAAAGTTTATTTTGTAAGACCGAAAAAGATTATACCAGAAATGATTGGTTAGCCAAATATAATTGACATCAACTATAAATCTCTGTATGGTATATTTTCAAGCAAATAAGACCAATTTAAATGAAGTTCGAACAATTAAACATAATTCCACCTATTCTTAGGGCGTTAAAGGAGGAAGGATATGAGACTCCAACGCCTATTCAAGAGCAATCTATCCCTGCAATTTTGCAAAGAAGGGATATTTTGGGCAGCGCGCAGACCGGTACCGGAAAAACTGCGGCATTTGCCATTCCAATACTTCAAATCTTTAACGAAGAGCAACGCTTTGATCGCGGGTCAAGAAAAATCAAATGTTTGATTGTGACTCCAACAAGAGAGCTTGCCATTCAGATTGGAGAAAGTTTTGAAGCTTACGGTAAATATTTAAATATTAAACATACTGTGATTTTTGGAGGGGTGAATCAACATTCTCAAACCAAAAAACTGCAAACAGGAGTTGATGTATTAATTGCTACCCCGGGAAGATTACTTGACCTTATGAATCAACGATATGTTGATCTTCAGTATATAAAAATTTTTACTTTGGATGAGGCGGACCGAATGCTTGATATGGGCTTTATCCACGATGTGAAAAAAATTATTTCCAAGTTGCCGCAAAAAAAACAATCTTTGTTTTTCTCGGCTACAATGCCTCCGGTAATAGTGGACCTTACAAAAAATCTTTTGGTGAATCCGATAAAAGTTGAAGTTGCTCCGGTTTCTTCAGCTGCGGAGACTGTTAAGCAGAAACTTTATCATGTTGATAAATCAAATAAGAGAGATCTTCTTATTCATGTATTAAAAGAGAAGGAAATCAGATCCGCACTTATATTTACAAGAACCAAGCACGGGGCGGATAAAGTGGCCAGATTTATAAATCAGGCCGGGATTAATGCCGAAGCGATTCATGGTAATAAAAGTCAAAACGCCAGACAAAAGGCTTTAAGTAATTTTAAGACCAAACAAACAAGAATCCTTGTTGCAACCGATATTGCTGCAAGGGGAATAGATATTGACGATTTATCCCACGTTATTAATTACGAGATCCCAAATGTGCCGGAAACTTATGTTCATCGTATAGGAAGAACCGGAAGGGCCGGCGCATCCGGAATAGCCCTTTCATTTTGCGATTTGGAGGAAAAATCTTATATAAAAGATGTAGAAAAACTTCTTAATACCTCTATCCCTGTTATTACAGAGCATCCTTTCCATTTGGTTAGCGCCCCGGCGCCTGTAAAGGAACAGGTTCGTCGAGAATATTCAACAAATGGACGAAATAGAAGCCAAAAAAGATGGCACGGTAGAGGACGAAAAGGCTAAAAATTCAGATTTAAAAATGGTGGGCGATGTAGGATTCGAACCTACGACCCCCTCGGTGTAAACGAGGTGCTCTAACCAGCTGAGCTAATCGCCCACGGCAATTGATGATTCCTAATTGCTAATGGTGCACGTAATTTTTTATCATGTTTCGATTTTACATGCAAATAAAAATGTAAATAAAAAAATGAGAGGCCCTGGTAAAACCTCTCATTTTTGCCGTATAGCGTTTTTGAATAACGGTTTAGTAGTACCAATATCCGTTATGTGATCCTCCAAAATAAAATCCTCTGTAAACGCATCTTCCGGTTTGTGGCCTGCAATTCCCGTTAGGATTTCTTCCAAAATAATCATTTAGATAGTCTTCAAAAAGGTCTTTCCAGTTATCTGAATTTTCATATTCATCGCGTGGGATTCGGTCAACTTTCTGCTCGCAGTGCGTTAGGTCGTAGCAATAGTCGTATACTATGTAGCAATAATCTCTTACGCAGTATTTTCGTGGATTTCTTACTTCATATTCTTTTGAATAATCTCCTTCGTCATCATTAACAATTATTGCATCTTCACTGTTTCTGGCTTCTTCAAGGTCTGAATAATTCCTCCCAATTTCGGTTATTATGTTAACTCTGTTTCTGCCTGATGTTGATGTTGAAGTTGAAGTAGAAGTGCTTGTACTCGTGCTACTTGTTCCGGTGCTTGTAACTATGCCGGCTCTGTTTCTTTCTGATGTTGAAGTAGAAGTTGTTGTACGTTGAGGCGCAAGAAAGTAATGACATTCACTTGGGCTTGGGTCTCCGGATTTAAGATTTCCATTGCAGTCATAGTAATCGGCTGAAACCGGCTCAGCTATAAGAGCGAGTGTTGCAAGGGCTACCGTTAAAAAGCCTGCAAATAAGAGTTTTTTAGTCATAATAATGGCATTAAGAAAAATGTTAGATGAGAATTTAACACGAAAATAGAAATATGGCAAGCAAAAAGCCTCTGGTGGGCAAGAGAGGACTTGAACCTCCACCTCCAAAAACGGAGACTAGGCCCTCAACCTAGCGCGTCTACCAATTCCGCCACTTGCCCGAGGTTTTTTAACAAGGCTAATTATTAGCGAAAGAGTGTAAAAATACAAGGTGAAGTGCCCTAATTGCTGGAAAAAACAGATAAAAAGTGCTAAAATATAAGGAATGTAAAAAACAAATATGAAATATTTATTCGGAGAAGACAGATTCGTTTATGAAAAATCGACTGAAGGGCTTCCAAAAGTCGTTAGTTTGTCTATTGAGCCTTCAAAGAAAGAAGTGCCGGTAGCTGAAAAAAGGGACGCAATTATTGCGGCTTCAAAAGAGGCCAGAAAAGAGGCTAGGAAAGCTATTAATCCTTTTGAGGGGGTTTCTAAAGAAAAAGTTGCAACGGCATTTGATTTTGCAAAAAAAGAAAAATTTGACGAAGAACGGGTTGGGAAGATGCTCGCAATTTCCGACAAAATGGCTGTTTATGATCTCTGGAGGGGCGGTGTTTCAAGATTGAAAAATGAAAAGGAAAAGGACTTAAAAGATAATCAGGGGTTTGATCGTATGGCGGCACAATTTGCCAAGAACAAGGTTGATGAACAGGGAAGGGCTTATTTTGAAATAAACCTATATGGAAAAGATAAATTTGAAATGAATATAGGGGCAGGACATATTTGTCCTCCAAGTTGGTTAAAAGTGGCCATTGTTGATACTAACGGTAATACAAAAATAGGGGAAAGAAAAGTTCCGGGAAAGGATAATGTTGATGGGCACAAGATAGGCTATTACGACGAAAAAGGAGAATATATTAACGTTTTTAGCTTGTACAAAGTTTATCCGCTTTCTGTTCTGTCCGAGGAAGAGATTAGCGAGAAGAAAATTATTGCCGGACAGGTTGAAAAAGAAAACGCATATTATGTTGAAAATAAGGAAAAACTTGAAAAATATGCCCTTGGCAATGAATCTTCTTATAGTATGGCCCAAATGGAGATGTCCAGTCCCGAGCTTCAAAAGATTAGGGAGTCAATCCCAGGGCTTGAGGATGTTAAAGATCCCGGAGAAAGAGTTGCTGCGGTTGCAAAGTGGATTACTGAAAAAGGAAACAATATCTACGCTAAGCATTGTGGTAACTGGGTTGATCGTGTTTATGCGATTGCCGGAGTTAAGGGTAGAAAAGATCTTTATCGTAATCTTGATTACGCAAAAGTGAACGGAAAACTTGTTGGAAAAAATGCGGAGGATCCCCAAATGGCTAAGAAATTAATTGATGCCAGAGAGGGTAAGCATGCAATTAAAGAAAGACTGGATCTTGTTGATGGTCTGCAGACTGGAACTTGGCTTTGGATAAACAACAGGAACAGTGGAGACATCGCGGGGAATCACAGTGTTGTATTTATCGGTTGGGAAAATAAACAAGAAAGAATTGCGTTGTGCGCAAATTGGCTTAATCCAAAAAATCAAAAAATAAGTAAGATAAATTTCAATAAAGTCCCTATTGTAAGCATAACAAGGCCAACGGAAGTTGAGGATAAATTTGAAAGACTTTCTCCGGAGGAGATAGCTCGTTATGAAGAAAGACAATTGGCTTTTAAGCAAAGACCTGCGAATTTTGAAGCTAAGCATATGTCTGGTTTGAAACTTCAAGGTAAAAATTATGCTCTTGAAGTTCAAGAAAAATATGGGGTGCCATGGCAAGTTACATACGCGATGTTTATTCTTGAGAGTGGTGCGGGTACGTCAAATCTTGCACGTAACGAAAATGCATTTTTTGGCATTAAGGCACACCCGGAAGATAGAAATGCTACTCGTGAATACGGAGGGGCCAAATATAGGAAATATGGAAGCATGGAAGCTTCATTTGCTGATTATGGCCGGACAGTAACTAACGGTAGATATAAAGAAGCAGTGAAATATAAAAACAATCCAATGATGTATTTGGCTGTAATTCTTGGAGCCGGATATTGTCCGAATGAAAATTATTTTTCAAAGATTGTGCAAATATGGAAAAGGGAAGGCATACGAGATATTGGGTTTATTTCACAAGGCGACCTGGAGAAATCGTTGAATAATGTCGCTCATAGAGAAAGAAGCGTTGATACTTATGTTCAAGAATTAATCCAACCCGACAAATTGCAGGCAAAGTTTTATGGCGTTGCAAGTCGAAACGGCTTACTTGAGTCCTAAGTAGGCATGATGTCGACCTGGCTACGATCTAACAATGATTTGGTCTCTTCGAATACCAACTCCTACAAATTGAATAGGGCACTCAATCAGTTCTTCAATTTTTTCGATGTATTTGCGTGCGTTCTCCGGAAGCTCTTCGTAAGTGGTAGCCTTTGAGGTGTCGGTCATCCAGCCGTCCATTTCTATGTATTCAAGTTCAAGCTCTTCATACATATCCGCGAACGCGGGCATTGAACCGAGCTTATTTCCTTTGTGCTTATATCCGGTACAAATTTTTATCTTTTCAAGGTCGTCCAGTACATCAACTTTTGTTAAATTTACGCTTGTAAGTCCATTTATTCTTACGGAATATTTGCCGATCATGGCATCAAACCAACCGCATCTTCGTGGCCTGCCTGTTGTTGCTCCGTACTCACCGCCTTTTTCGCGGATAACCTCTCCAAGTTCATCAAGAATTTCAGTTGGAAAAGGCCCTGATCCAACACGAGTTGTATATGCTTTCATTATCCCGACGATACTTTTTATCTGGTTTACTCCTATTCCTGTTCCGGTATGAAGTCCACCTGCACTTGGGTTTGATGAAGTTACAAAAGGATAAGTGCCGTGGTCTATATCCAAATGAGTTCCGTTTGCTCCTTCAACAAGAATCGTTTTTCCTTCTTTGGCCGCGTTGTATAAATACAAAGAAGTGTCGGCAATAAAAGGTCTTATAACGCCAAGCATTTTTCTTATATCTTCAAGCTCTTTATCAATGTCGTGTTTTAAATCTTTATAAAGTCTTTGTAGGCTCATAAAGGTGCTTCTTACGTGCTCTGCAAATTTGTCGAATTCCAAAAGCTCTCCCATTCTTACGCCTCTTCTCGCTATTTTATCTTGATAAGCCGGCCCCATTCCTCTTAATGTGGTTCCAACTTTTTTGTCTCCCTTTTGCGCTTCCTCAATTCCGTCTATTTTTTTGTGATATTCAAAAACAATGTGAGCCCGATCGGAAATAAGCATCCTGCCGGTTAAGTCGATATTATATTTTTTTAGTGTATCAATCTCTTCAATAAGAGAAGGGATACTTACAACCATTCCGTTTCCAAGTACGGCAATTTTCCCTTTGTGAAGGATTCCGGACGGTACAAGATGGAAAACGAATTTTGTTGGTTTGTCCGGATTCTCAGTATCTGGAACATAAATTGTATGTCCCGCATTTGCTCCTCCTGCAGCTCTTGCGATGATGTCATACTCCGCCGATAGAATATCTATGAGTTTACCTTTTCCTTCATCTCCCCATTGAGTTCCAATAACTGCGGTAATTGGACTTAAGCTCTTAACGTAATCGGTCATAAAGTGTGTCTATCAAAAAAGTAGAAAACCGTCGCCACTATAGTATAAAAAAGGAATGACTTCAAATATTGCGAATAAAGCATTTTTACAGTAGGGTGGAATCAATCATACATTATTAATTTTATCACTGTTATGGTAACAAAAGAGATGATTGAGCGGCAGCTTCCATATTGTCTTGCGGGCACTAAATTTACGAATCTTGGAGAAGTATATGAGGGGAAAGTAAGGGATAATTACACGAGAGGTGATACAAGAATAATAGTTGTAACAGACAGACTTTCCGCTTTTGATCGAGTTCTTACAAAGTTGCCTTTTAAGGGGCAGGTTTTAAATCAACTTGCGACATTTTGGTTTAATCAGACAAAAGATATTATTGGAAATCACATGATTGAATCTCCGGATCCAAATGTTATTGTCGGAAGACAATGTACCGCAATGCCGGTCGAAATGATTGTGAGGGGATATTTAACCGGAAGCACAACTACTTCGGCTTGGTATAACTACGAAAAAGGAGTTAGGCATTTCTGTGGAAACGTTCTGCCGGAAGGGCTTAAAAAGGATCAAAAATTTGAAAATCCGATTATCACTCCAACAACAAAAGCTGAGCTTGGCGCTCATGATGAAATGATTTCAAAGGAGGAAATAGTTGCAAGTGGTTTGGTTTCAAAAGAAGATTTCGAAAGAATGGCTGAAGCGGCTTTAAAACTATACGCAAGGGGAGTTGAAGTTGCCGCAAAACAGGGGATTATATTGGTTGATACAAAGTATGAATTTGGTAAAACAAAAGACGGAGAACTTATTCTTATAGATGAAATGCATACTCCGGATTCTTCAAGATTCTGGTATGCCGATGAATATGAAAAAAGATTTAACGCAGGTGAAGATCAAAAAAGAATTGATAAAGATTTTGTTAGAAATTGGTATATTGAAAGGGGATATAGGGGTGACGGAGAAGTTCCTCAGATTACGGAAGATGTCCGAGTTGAAGGTGCAAGACGTTACGTTGAAGCCTATGAGCTTATTACAGGGCAGGAGTTTGTTGCCGAAGTTGGGGATCCTCTTCCAAGAATTGAGAAGAATCTTGCAAAGTACATGCAATAAATATTTTTTAAAATTATAAAACCATGATTGTTCCAATATTAATGGGGTCTGCATCGGATAAAGAATTTGCTGAAAAAATAACGATGATTTTTGATTCCTGGAAAATTCCTTACGAATTTCATGTGTCTTCCGCTCACAAAGTTCCGGAGAAAGTTATTGAAATAGTAAATAAGTATAACGCTTTAAATGAGCCGGTTTGTTATCTTACAATTGCCGGAAGATCAAACGGACTTTCCGGAGTTGTTGCGGGAAGCAGCGTTCATCCGGTTATAGCTTGTCCGCCTTTTCAGGATAAGGACGATATGGCTACCAATATAAATTCCACTTTGCAGATGCCATCCGATACGCCTGTTCTAACTGTTGTTGACCCGCAAAACGCGGCAATGGCTATTATAAGAATTCTTGCGAACAGCGATATTGATTTGAAGAAAAAAGTGGAAGCACATATAAAAGAAGTTAAATCCAAATTTAATTAATTATTAGTAATCAGTAATTTAAAGTATATGGTCGATCCTTTATTTTCTCTCTCTCCGCTTGATGGCAGATATGCCGACAAGGTTGATGAACTTCGAACTTACTTCTCCGAAGCCGGTTTAATGCGTTACAGAATAGTTGTTGAAGTTGAGTGGTTTATCCATCTTTGCAACAACGTTAAACTTGCCGGGACAAAGGAGCTTACTTCAAGACAAGTTAATGACCTTAGAGATCTTTACGGCAATTTTGATTTAATTGCAGCAAAAAGAATTAAGGAAATAGAGAAAACTACAAACCACGATGTTAAGGCTATCGAGTATTATATAAAGGAGACGATGAAAGGTTCCGGGTTGGAAGCTTATTTTGAATTTATACATTTTGGTTGTACTTCCGAAGATATAAACAATACGTCGTACGCTTTAATGCTTCAGGGCGCTTTGGATGGAGTGATTGTGCCTATGGTTACAGGTGTTATGGAGGCCTTGCACCAACACGCAAAAAATTACAAAGACGTATCAATGCTTTCAAGGACTCATGGTCAGCCGGCAAGTCCTACGACAATGGGGAAGGAATTTATTAACGTGGTTGATAGATTAAACAATCAAATGATCGCTCTTGTTGCTGTTCCGATTAAGGCGAAATTTAATGGCGCGGTTGGAAATTACAACGCACATACTGTGGCTTACCCAAAAGTAAACTGGGCTCAAACGAACAAAGAATTTATACAATCTCTGGGGCTTGATTTTGTTGACTACTCAACTCAGATTGAGTGTCACGATTACATGGCTGAAATTTTTGACGCCATGAAAAGAATCAACAATATAATAATTGATTTCGATAGAGATATTTGGAATTACATAAGTCTTGGATATTTTAAACAGGAGACCGTTAAGGGTGAGATTGGTTCATCCGCTATGCCGCACAAGGTTAATCCGATTGATTTTGAAAACAGTGAAGGAAACCTTGGAATGGCAAACGCGATGTTTGAGCATTTTTCCGCTAAGCTTCCTATTTCAAGGATGCAGAGAGATTTAACGGATTCAACTGTTCAGAGAAATATTGGTGCCGCTTTTGGATACAGTATTCTTGCTTATAGAAGCACTTTAAAAGGTCTTACGAAATTAAAAATAGAGAAGGGTGCGTTAAAGAAAGATCTTGATAAAGAGTGGGCTGTTCTTGCAGAGCCTATTCAAACGGTTATGCGAAGATACAAGCTGGAAAATCCTTATGAAAAATTAAAAGAATTTACGCGAGGAAAGGAAATCGGCAAGGCTGACATTATGAAATTTTTGGATAAATCAGGGCTGCCTAAATCTGAAATTGCGCGCTTAAAAAAGCTTACTCCGGAAAAATATATCGGAATAGCTTCAAAGCTTGTGGATGATTTTAAAATGGAATAAATAGTTATGGCTGAACTGGTATTGCCGTCCTTAAAATACAAAAAGAGTTTTCTTGAAGCCGTTATGGAGCCAGGTGCGCAGGAACTTTTTGATCGGTTTAAGAAAATTTTGGACGAAGAAAATTTTGATAAATTTATTGAAGAAATTAAAGATTATTCAAAAGGTGTAAATTTAAAAGCCGGGTTTGTTCCGGAGAGTACATTTTGGCTTGTTGAAGCGGATGAATATATAGGTAGATTATCAATTCGTCATGAATTAAATGAAAATCTTTTGAAGACGGGTGGGCACATCGGTTACGATATAAGGCCATCCAAAAGGGGAATGGGATACGGAAAAGAAATTTTGCATCTGGGACTTGAAAAGGCAAAGGAGCTTGGCCTTAAAAAAATTCTTGTTACATGTAGCGTATGGAATCCGGCATCAAAAAAAATAATAGAGGCGAATGGCGGAATTTTTGAAAACGAGGTTGTGGGCGGGTCCGGAAAATCCAATGTCCTACGCTATTGGATTGACATTAAGTGAGGATTTGTTAGATTCTACAGGAATTTTAAAATAAATTTTTATGAGCAGCAAAAAGCAGTCATTTAATGATGTTAATCAGAAGCAATCGTTTCCGGAAATGGAGCATTCCATTTTAAATTATTGGGAAGAAAATAATATCTTTGAGCAGTCTGTTGCCCGAAGAAAAAAATGTGAAAAATATGTTTTCTTTGATGGGCCTCCTTTTGCAAACGGGCTTCCTCATTATGGACATATTTTGGCTAACGCGCTAAAGGATGCCGTTACAAGATACTGGACCATGAAGGGATATTACGTACCGCGAACAAATGGATGGGACTGTCACGGATTACCTGTTGAATACGAAATAGAAAAGGAGCTGGAGATTTCCGGAAAAAAACAAATTGAAGATTACGGAATTGAAAACTTTAACGACAAGTGCCGCTCAAGCGTGTTTAGATACACAAATGAGTGGGAAAAACTTTTAAGAAGAATCGGACGATGGGTTGATACCGAGCAAACATATGCGACTTTGGAAAATAATTATATGGAGTCGATATGGTGGGTATTTAAACAGATTTGGGATAAAGGAATGGTTTATCAGGGACATAAAAGTATGCACATTTGTCCAAGATGTGAAACGCCACTTTCAAATTTTGAAGTTAGCCAAGGATATAAAGACGTTACCGATCTTTCCGTGACGGCAAAGTTTAAATTAAAAGATGAGTCTAACACTTTTGTTTTGGCATGGACTACAACTCCTTGGACGCTTCCGGGAAATGTGGCTTTGGCTTTTGGCCCAAAGGTGAAATATGTAAAAATTGAATCGGTCGGAGAAAAATATATTCTTGCAAAAGATTTGGTTGAAAAAGTAATGGGGGATCGCGAGTATAAAGTGCTTGAAGATGTCGATCCAAAATCATTGGAAGGCAAAGAGTATGAGCCTTTGTTCCCTTATTACAAAGGTAAGCTTGAGAAAAAGGCGTGGGTTATTGTGTTGGCGGACTTTGTTTCAACTGAAGATGGGACCGGTGTGGTTCATATTGCTCCGGCGTTTGGTGAGGACGATTTGAATGTTGGGCAAAAAGAAGATCTTGAAGTTCTTCAGCATGTTGGTGGTGATGGAACTTTTAATAAAGAAGTAACTGATTTCGCCGGTAAATTTGTTAAAGGCCAGGATCAAAATATTACAGATTGGCTTGAGAAAAACGGGCTTTTGTTTAGCAAGGAAAATTTTAGACACTCGTATCCACATTGTTGGAGATGCGATACTCCGCTTTTAAATTACACAACGAAATCCTGGTTTATTCGTGTGACGGATATAAAAGACAGGCTTCTTGCGAATAACGAGGAAATTCATTGGCAGCCTGAACATATAAAGGAAGGTCGTTTTGGAAAATGGCTTGAAGGAGCCCGCGATTGGGCTATTTCGCGCAATCGTTTTTGGGGCGCGCCTATTCCGGTTTGGGAATGTGAGGGTTGCGGTGAGCATGAATGTGTAGGTTCAATAGAGGAACTTAAAGAAAAGTCTGGCGGAAAAGTCCCTGAGCACAACGGCGATGTTGATTTACACAAGCCTTATATTGATGAAATTAAATTTAAATGCAGCAAGTGCGGCAAAGTTATGAAGAGAATTCCGGAGGTTTTGGATTGCTGGTTTGAAAGTGGTTCCATGCCGTATGCCCAGCTTCATTATCCGTTTGAAAACAAGGAAGAGTTTGAGAAAAATTTCCCCGCTCAGTTTATTGCGGAAGGCTTGGATCAGACACGCGGATGGTTTTACACCCTGCATGTTTTATCGACCATTTTGTTTGATAAGCCGGCTTTTGAAAACGTTATAGTAAACGGAATTTTGCTTGCGGCCGACGGAGAGAAGCTTTCCAAAAGAAAGAAAAATTATCCGGATCCAAACATGCTTTTTGACACAAGAGGTGTGGATGCGGTTCGGTTCTTCCTTTATTCATCAACCGCTCCTTTGGCCGAGGATGTTAGATTTTCGGAAAAACATGTTGATGAGGTAATCAAAAAATTCATTCTTACTTTGTGGAATACGTACAGTTTCTTTGTAACTTACGCGAATATTGACGAGTGGTCTCCAAAAGGGCTTAAAGAAAAAACTTTTAAGCCAAAGCATAAACTTGATCAGTGGCTTTTGTCGGAATTAAATCAGCTTATTGAAGAGGTTACTGAAAACCTGGATAACTACAATCTTACAAAAGGAACGCGTCCTATGATGGAGTTTGTTGATAACTTGTCCAACTGGTATGTCCGCAGAAGCAGAAGGCGTTTCTGGAAGTCTGAAAATGATAGTGATAAAAACGAGGCATACGCAACTTTGTATATAGTGCTTAAAGAATTTTCAAAGTTGGCTGCTCCGTTTATGCCTTTTGTCGCCGAAGAAATATACAGAAACCTTACGGCGAATGATAAAAACGAAGAAGATTCAGTACATCTTTGCGATTGGCCAAAGGCGAATAAAAGCTTAATCAAGCTTTCTTTGAATGAAGAAACCGCGATTATAAGAAAGGTTGTTAATCTTGGACATGGTGTTCGTTCAAAGAGTGGAATCAAAGTTCGTCAGCCATTGGGCATGGTGCAAATTGGATTGCCGGAAAAAGTTGATGCAAAAATAATCAAGCATCAAAAAGAGGTTATTATGGAGGAACTTAATGTTAAGGATCTTGAAATTCTTACCGAGGTCGGGGACGTTGTTAACAAAACCGTTAAACCGGACTCAAGAAAACTTGGTCCTAAATACGGAAAAGATGTTCAGGCCATAATAAACGAAATCAAAAACGGAAATTATGAAGAGCTTGAAGAAGGAAGAATAAAGGTTGGTGACAAAATTCTTGAAGCGGATGAAGTTGAGATTGGGTTTGAAGGAAAAGAAGGCTTTGATGTTCAGGGAGAAGACGGATTTGTGGTTGTTCTCGATACCAAAATCACCGAAGAATTGAAGTACGAAGGCTACGCTCGTGAAATAATAAGATATGTTCAGGAAATGCGTAAGCAGTCCGGTTATGAAGTGTACGAAAGAATTTATCTGCAGGTAAAAGCCGAAGGCGAACTTGAAGAAGCGGTTACGCAATTTGCCGACTATATAAAAAAGGAGACTTTGACTGTAGAGCTTATGCAAGGCAGTGACTTTACGTACGATAAAGAAGAAACCGTGGATATTGAAGGAAGCAAAGTTATAATTTCCGTTAAAAGGGAAGAATAGTTGCTTTTTGATTGCTCTTTTCGTATACTTTTTCCGCGTACTTAAAGTCGCGTACTTAAAATAAAATAATCATGATACAACGTGTACTCATTGGAATGTTGCTTAATGCGGTCTCCGTATATGTGTTGGTTGAATTCCTTGATGGAGTTTCCGGAACCGGCGGAATTAAGCTCTTTATAATTGGAGGTATTATAATCGGGTTCTTAAACGCCTTTGTAAAACCGATAATGAAGATTCTTTCTCTTCCGTTTGTTCTTGTTACGGCTGGACTTTTTCTTATAGTTATTAACGCCTTTATTTTATTCCTTGCTCAATGGGTTGTTAATACAATGGCTTTCCGTGACGTTACCCTTGTTTTTGACGGAGTTGGCGCCTATCTTGTTGCGGCAATCGTTTTTGGTCTTATAAATTGGGTTTTAAATCTATTCTTTAAATAATTAACTTAAAAATTCATGCAAGAAGCAGTTCAGATTTTTCAGGTGATAATTTCTATTTTGTTGATTTTGTCGATTCTTTCTCAACAAAGAAGCGCAGGACTTTCCGCCACTTTTGGTGGTAGCGGGGGATTTCATGTAAGCAAAAGAGGAGCTGAAAAAGTTCTTTTCCGAATGACTGTAATATTCGCGATTTTGTTTGTTTCAAGCTCAATATTGTATCTTTTTGTATAATTGATGAAAACCCAGCCAACATTCGTACGAGTTGTTAAATCCTACTCGATGCTTGAAAAAGTATTGAGTGTGGTTCTTATTGTGGCTCTGCTTTATTTTGGCGGAAGTTACATCTTTTCCGGTAAGTTCATGAAGGGCTCCGCCGGGAAAGAAGGTGTTTATACGGAAGGATTTCAGGCAAGTATCCTTAGGATAAATCCTGTTTATGCCGATTTAAATGAGCCGGACAGAGATGTTAGCAGGCTTGTTTTTAGAGGTCTTACAAAATATGATTCTTCCACGCAAAAAATCGTAGGAGACATAGCGGACGTTACCATTAGCGAAGATAAGCTTAAATATACTTTTGTAATAAAGAACAACATAACTTGGCATGACGGAGAAATGGTTGATGCCAATGATGCTATTTATACTTTTCAGACCGTTATTCAGAATCCTGAATTTCAAAATCCGGTTTTAAAGGCAAACTTTGAGGGCGTCCAGATCGCCAAAATTGACGAGAAGACGATTGAGTTTACATTAACAGCCCCAAATTCATTTTTTATTACAAACACTACGGTTGGTTTGCTTCCGGAGCATATTTTAAAGGATGTGCCGATTTACGATTTGATGACTCATGATTTTAATAAAAATCCCGTTGGAAACGGACCTTATAAGATAAATGTGCCGCTTTCAACCACTATAACAGGCGTTACTCAGGTTTTGCTTGAAAGATATGATCTCTTTTATGAAGGCGCTCCAGATTTAAAACAGATAAGATTTTTTGGATATCCTACCAGAACGGAACTTGTTGAAAATATTAACAGTTTAAATGCTGTTCCCAAGGTTACGGAAGAGGCAATCAGCGTGGTCTCGTCCGATTCAAGGTTTGGTATGTATGGATATTCTTTGCCTCAGTACACGGCGGTATTTATGAATATGGATAATGGGAATTTGAAAAGTTTAAAGGTTAGACAGGCCCTTCAAAAGGCAATTCATAAAGATACGTTCCTTGATCTTGAGCAGCTTAAAGACACAATAAGGGTTGAGACTCCTGTTCTTGGCTTAAATCAGGATGAATGGAAATATGTCGCTAGCATGGATGAGTCAAAAAAGCTTTTGGATGAAGCTGGTTATAAAGAAGTACAGGAAAATGTTTCTACCGGTACGGAGCCTGCGGCGGAAGGAACCGCTGAAGGAACTTCAGAAGAAGCGGTTACGGACGTTGCTACTGTTGAAGCGGCTGAAACTACCGAAGAGGTTGTGGCCACGGCAGAGACTGTCATTCCCGAAGAAACCGGAGAGACCAGAACAGTTAGAAAAAATCCGGGCGGACAGGCACTTGAATTCAGGCTTGTTGCAAGGCTTTATCCTGAAGGGAGTTATAAATATAACGAGATGAATACCGTTATAAGTTATTTGGAAAAACAATGGACTACCGCCGGAATTAAAATAAATATTGAACTTTACGATGCAACAACTTTGCAGGAAAAAATACAGGCAAGAGATTATGATCTTTTGTTGTTTGGACAAAGTCTGGGATACAATCAGGATCTTTACGGGTATTGGCATTCAACTCAGGCAGGTGCAAACGGCTTGAATCTCTCAAATTACAAGAGTTTTGCCGTTGATATGCTAATAGAGCAAATAAGAACAACATTTGACGATAAAGAAAAAGAGGAGAAATTAAAGGAGTTGGCCAAAATAATTCAGGCTGACGTTCCGGCTTTATTCTTGTACAGGCCGGTCTATTTTTATGCCAGTGACGGAAAGGTAAAAGGGCTTGATTTACAAAATATGGCCTTCCCTGCGGACAGATTTTGCAGGATCGGGGAATGGTTTTTAAATTAGCTTTACTTTGAGCGGTATATCGTTTATTTTATTACAGCTTTTTTACAATTAAATTTATACAAATGCAAATAATACTTACAAGAAATGTTGATAAGTTTGGTAAACGAGGTGATTTAAAAACCGTAAAATCCGGTTATTATACTAATTTCCTTGCGCCAAAAGGGCTTGCTTTTGTTGCTACGCCTGCAAGATTAAAATGGTCTGAAAAGCTACGTTCAGAGTCTGTTAAGGCAAAAGAAGAGGTTTCAAAGAAGTCCGGTGAATACAAGAAGCTTTTGGAAGGATTGACTCTTACTTTTGAGGCAAAGACTACAGACAAGAATACATTATATGGTTCTATCGGAGAAAAAGAGCTTGTTGCCCAGCTTGAGAAGGTAGCCAAAATCAGTCTTGATAAGAAACAAATTGAAATGTCCGAGCATATTAAGACGGTTGGTACACATAAGGTTGGAATTAAGCTTGCCGATGGTGTAACCGCTGAACTTAAAGTTGAAGTTAAAGGCATTGAAGCATAGTAAATTCCCTTCATGACCATTAAAGGCAAAGCACTTGGTATTGATTATGGCGATCGAAGAATCGGCATTGCTGTTAGCGATATCGGGCAGGATGTCGTTTTTGTAAGAGACTATGTAGAAAACACTTCAAGACCGGAAGTTATTCAAAAGATAAAAGACCTATGTGATCAAGACCAAATTTCACTTGTTGTGGTGGGTCTGCCTTTGAACATGGAAGGTAACGATACCGATCAGACAAGAAAAGTTAGATTGTTTGTGGAAGATCTTAAGCAAGCCATTGGAATGGAAATTGTTTTGCACGACGAAAGGTTGACAGCCGTGCGAAGTGGTGTTATATTAACATCTATTGGTGTAAAAGGCGAAGATAGAAAAGAAAGAAAAGATGCAATTGAGGCTTCACTAATCTTACAAAATTATTTAGACTTACTAGGGAAAAGTCAGGGGAACAAAAAAGGGGATAACCATATACAATAAAAAGTATGGATATCTCAACGTTAATTACCGGTTTGATCATTTTTGCGGGAATATATGTCGCTGCTGTTTTGTTGGAGATTTTAAGAGCAGCTCTTGCAAAGAAGCGTCAGTTTGCAAAAAAATATTCGGTGCTGCAGGTTCGTGTTGCCCGTGAAAATGAAACAGGGCCTCTTGTTGCCGAGCAGATTTTTGCGTCAATCCACGGAATTTATCAGAAAATTGGATTCTGGCGCGGACTTTTTGGTGCCACGCAGGATAAAATAAGTTTGGAAATTGCGAATATAGGAAGCAATATTAAGTTTTTTATAGCCTTTCCGGCTAAATATAAGAATTTTATTGAAGGCCAGATTTACGCGCAATATCCGGATGTTGAAATCGAGGAAGTTGAAGACTACGCCAAAATTGAAGAGATGGAAATTTCGCTCGGGAATACGAGCAATGAGTCCGGCGAGCAAGGAATTATTCCTATAAAAGATCTTCCGGCGATTAAAGCCAAAAAAGAATTCTCTCGTTTTGATTTTGGAAAAAATGTTTTCGGAGCCGAACTTACTTTTACGGATCCAACCATATATCCGATTAAAAGATACGCCCAGTTTGAGGATAAAATGGCCAAATTGGCCGTTGATCCAATTGCCGGAGTTACTGCTACACTTGCGAAGCTAAACGATCATGACGAACAAGCCTGGATACAAATAATCGTCAGGCCGATGAGCGACAAGTGGAGAATTTTGTTTACCAAGTGTATCAAAATAGTTAATAAGGGGATTTGGGCGAACATAGAAACTTTGCAAAAAACTTATATAAGGGCTTTTACTACCCGTAACAGATTAAAAAGAGTTATTTTCTTCCCGCTATATTTTATTTTCTGGATACATGGACTTAAGGCCGGTACAAAGATGTCTTTTGCTTCAAGTGAAGGAGGAGGGGATGAAATTGATGACGCAACTTCAAAAAGTCATGATAAAGAAACGGGAAACACTGCTGCCATGGATAAGGTGGTTAAGCTTCTTTACGAAGCAAATATCAGAATTGTGTATTTACAGAGGCAGAGAAACAAGGAAGTTGCACAGGTTAAGCTTCAGGAAATAGCGGGGTCTTTTAAACAGTTTAATATCCCTCAAATTAACGGATTCCAGGTGGGTTCGTATGTGAATGGTGAAGAAGTTTTGGATCGTTATACGCATAGATTTATGGACGATCCGTTTGTTATGAATGTGGAAGAATTGGCTACCGTTTATCACCTTCCAAATAAAAGCGTTGCCACTCCAAATATATATTGGGTTAAGTCACGCAAACTTGAACCACCAACGGATATTCCGGTTCCGCGCGGGGAATTGGCCAATGACCTTACCATGCTTGGAAGAACAAACTTTAGAGGTATTGATAAAACATTTGGAATTAAAACTGTCGATAGAAGACGTCATATGTACATCATCGGAAAAACCGGTATGGGTAAGACGACACTTCTTGAAAATATGATTTATTCCGACATAATGGCGGGAAAAGGAGTTGGAGTTATTGATCCGCACGGCGATTTGGCGGAAAACGTGCTTAGCTTTGTTCCGGCAAGCAGAACCAACGATGTGATTATTTTTGATCCGTCGGACAGGGATTTCCCTATTGCGTTTAACATGCTTGAAAGCAAAGATCCGTCTCTAAACACAATTATTGCTTCGGGCCTTGTTGGCATTTTTAAGAAGATTTACGCCAACAGTTGGGGGCCTCGTCTTGAACATATTTTAAGAAATACCATTCTTTCCCTTCTGTATTATCCAAACACCACCATGCTTGGCATTACGCGAATATTGCAGGACAGGGACTTTAGAAGAAAAGTTGTAAGGAAGATTGAAGATCCGGTTGTTAAGGCGTTTTGGGAAAAGGAATTCGAGGTTATGCAGGACAGAATGATGGTGGAAGCTGTTTCTCCGATTTTAAATAAAGTCGGACAGTTTTTGGCCAGTCCTATAATAAGAAACATAGTCGGTCAGCCAAAAAGTACGGTTGATTTAAGATTTGCCATGGATAGAGGAAAAATCGTCATAGTTAATCTTTCCAAAGGAAAACTTGGTGAGGATAACTCTCAGCTTCTTGGTGCCATGCTTATTACAAAGTTTCAGATCGACGCCATGAGTCGCGCCGATATCCCGGAAAAAGACCGTAAAGATTTCTACCTGTACGTGGATGAGTTCCAAAACTTTGCCACGGATTCGTTTGCCACAATTCTTTCCGAGGCCAGAAAGTATAAGCTAAATTTAACAATGGCCAATCAGTATATTGCGCAGATGCCGGAAGAGGTTAGAGATGCCGTGTTTGGTAACGTCGGTTCAATTGTTTCATTCCAGGTTGGGTTTGATGACGCGGAGTATTTAAGTTCCCAATTCGGCGAGGAGGCTTTGCCTGCGGACCTTGTTAGTCTTTCCAAATATACGGCTTATTCAAAACTTCTTATTGATGGTATGCCGTCAAAAACATTTTCATTAAATACTCTTCCTCCGCCGGATATTACGGATGATGAAGGGCGAAAAGATAAAATCATAAAGGTTGTGCGTGAAAGATATACCCAGAGCAGGGAAGTGGTTGAGGATAAAATTAAGAGATGGAGCAGTAACGATGATGAGAAAGAATTGCCCGAGGGAGGCGGTAGGCTGCCTGACGGTGGCGGGAAAAGATTGCCGGAAGGAAGATCCGGTGGCAAACCGGAGTGGAAGAAGAGGTAGTTGTTGAAAAGAACTAAACAACTGGTATAATTCAGTTCGGTTATTTTTAACAAATTAATGGTATGAAAAAGTTATCATTGTTTATGTTCGTGGTTTTGATGTCTTTTGGGCTTTCCGCCTGTGATGTTCCTTTTATTGATGAACAAATTGCAGATGAAGAAGAAGTTGTTATTGACGACGAAGCGGTTGTTGGCGAAGTTGTTGAGCCTGAAACCATGACTGTTAATCTTTATTATTACAATCTTGAGGCCGACAAAGAAATCGCCGAATATATCCCTTGTAGTGGTGACGCCGTTTTGCCTGTGGAAAGAGAAATACCTGTTGTGGAAAATGTTCCGGAATATACGTTAAATGAACTTTTAAAAGGGCAAATAAACATTCCGGAAGCTGTTGACGGCTTCCAGACCGAATTTGCTCCAGGCAAATTGGAACTAAAAAGTCTGACAATTAAAGATGGGGTTGCAACCGTTGAGTTTTTGGACGACAAAGGATTTACTTCCGGAGGAAGCTGCCGCACGGGACTTTTGGCCTCACAGATTCAAAAAACACTTTTGCAGTTTCCTGAAATAACAAAGGTTGAATTTGCAAACGAGGAAATGTTCCAGCCGTAAGACTAAAGAACATCAGGTCCTTATAACCTTTCTCTTCAAAATCTTATCGTATAAATTTGAGAGTTTTTCATAAAACCATCTTGTTGCTAACTGTGGTAATCTTTTTAGTTTCTTTCCGATAGGTTCGTTTTCGGTTTTAATTGGCTCTACTTTAACAAAATCGATGCCTGCACGTATTGCTCCTCCGTCGGTAATAAAATTGTCACCAACCATCATTACTTTTTCCGGTGGTAGTTCCATTTTTTCACAACATTCAGTAAATCCTCGACTATCGGGCTTTGCGTGTTTGCTCATATGTACCTTAACTTTGCCATTTGTCTTGTCGATAACAGATTGATATCTATCACTGGCTTTCATATTCGAAAATATTACTACGCGAATTCCTTGTTGGACCATAGATGCAATATGTTCAACATTTTCGGGCAAAATTTCTCCATGATGAGGGGCTACGCATTCATCAACATCTAAAATAATTCCTTCATATTCTTTGCCGAGCAGTTCATTAAGATCCTCAATTCGCATATGAACGAATTTTTGAACTTTTGCGACTGCGTAGTTATTGCTTGGCTTTAACAAATAAAGTGGTTGTAGGAGCTTCTCCTTTGTTAAACCTTCACGACTGATGTCTTGGTTGATATTATCTGTATTTGGCGTCAAAGGAGTCATACTCATTCGTTGAATTTTTAAGCCTCAAGCACTTTTATGCCCGGAAGGGCTATTCCTTCAAGGAATTCAAGCATTGCGCCTCCGCCGGTTGATACATGCGTAAAAGACTTCGGATCTATGTTGAATTTCTTTAGTGCGTCCAGAGTATCGCCGCCTCCGAGGTATGTTTTTCCTTCAACTTTTGCCAGCGCCTGAGCAATTCTCTTTGTTCCTTTTTCAAACGGTTCTTTTTCATAAAGTCCAACAGGACCATTCCAGATTATTGTTTTGGCCCCTTTAAGTATTTCTATGTATTTGTCAGTTGATTTTTCACCTATATCAAGCATTTGCATATTGCCTTCAACCCCTGTTATTTCCATGTCCGCGGTTATAACGTCGTCGCCAATTTCATCGGCCACAATTGCGCCTCCCGGAGTAACAAGCTTGCAGTTGTTTTCCTGCGCCTCTATCATAAGTTCCTGCGCAAGTTCCATTTTGTCTTTTTCGCACAAAGATTCACCTACATCAAATCCGCGCGCGTAAACAAACGTATTCGCAAGTCCGCCTCCAAGCAGAATTGTGTTGGCTTTTTTGATGTAAGTCTTTATAACGCCTATTTTTGTATCGATTTTTGCGCCTCCAAGAAGAACAACAAAAGGGTGTTCAACTGTGCCCAAAAGAGGGGACAGCGCGTTGATTTCTTTTTCAACAAGAAGCCCCGCGTATGCCGGAATGTGGTGAGCAATTCCTTCCGTTGAAGCGTGCGCCCTGTGAACGGTTCCAAATCCATCACTCACAAAGATATCGGCGTAGCTTGCCAGTTTTTTTGCAAATTCCGGATCATTGGCCTCTTCTTCTTTGTGAAATCTTGTATTTTCCAGCATTAAAATTTGCCCTGATTGAAGAGCTTTTACAGCATGTTCAACTTCCGGCCCAACGCAGTCGTCAACTTTTATAACAGGCTTCCCGATTATTTGTGAAAGTTTATCCGCGACCGGGTTTAATCTTAAATCATCTTCCGGTCCGTTTTTTGGCCTTCCGAGATGTGACATAAGAATTACCTTTGCGCCGTTACCCAAGAGATAATTAATTGTAGGGATTGATTCACGGATTCTTGTGTCATCCGTAATTATTGACCCTTCCATAGGGACGTTATAATCCACTCTTACTATCGTGGTTTTTCCTTTTAAATCAACATCTTTTATTGTCCTTAGTTTCATAATTTTGGAAATTAAAGTGAATTAAAGTGATGAAAAAGTTTTTATAATTGAAAGTGCAGTTTGTGCGTATTCCTTCCCAAGAACAATCCTTTTCTTTGCCTGTTTTTCGTTTAACACGGTGAGAATTCCCTGAATTATTGGCGTTCCGGTTAAAAGTGAAACTGTCATTAATCCGTTTATGCTTTCCCGCGAAACGTGCTCGTAGTGACTGGTTTGGCCTTTAATTATAACGCCAAGCGCAATAACTGCGTCCGGCGATTTCTTCTCTATTATTTTTTGTGCGGTTAAAGGGATTTCCAAGGCTCCGGGTACACGGATTATTTCAATCTTTTTTGTCCCGCATCTCTTTAATTCTTCGACAGTATTTTTTAGAAGTTCTTCTCCTATGTGAATATTAAACTCCGACAAAATTATCGCGATTTTTGCCTTTGATCCATCCATACCAATGCCTTTTTTTATTTGGTGCTTGCTCATAATTAAATAAATCCGCGTTCTTTAAGGTATTCATAACTTGTTTCTTCGTCACGCGCATCAAAAAGCTGTTTTAAATAGCGTGAGAGCATGTCAATTTCAATGTTAACAAGATCACCCTCTTTTTTGGCTCCCAGTGTTGTGTGCTCAGTTGTGTGCGGAATAAGCGAAACGGAAAATGTGCTTGGTTCAAGCATGGAGACCGTAAGGCTTATGCCATCTATACTCACGGATCCTTTTAGTGCTATAAATTTTCTAAGTTCTTTTGGGTAGGCGATTTCAATTTCTTTTGTACTTTCAGAGGTTTTAATTGATTTTATTGTTCCTGTCGCGTCTATGTGGCCGGATACAAAATGTCCGCTTACCGCATCTTCCATTGATAAAGAAGGTTCCAGATTAACTTTTGTGCCTTTTTCCCATGAAGAAACGGAGGTTTTACTTATGGTTTCCGGCATGTATTGGAAGGTAAGCTCTTTGTTTTTGTGCGAAACAATTGTTGAGCAAATTCCCTCAACACTAACGGAATCTCCGATGTTTAAATGATTGGATTCAAGGTTGCTTGTAATTGTAATTTCAAGAAGTTCATTCTTTTTAATTACTTCCGTAATTGTCCCCACCGATTTGATTATGCCCGTAAACATAAAAGATTGTTATTCAGCCACTATTATTCTTTATGTTGGGCGCTACGACAAGCAAAAAAATTTTAAGAATATTTTAATATTTCTTCACATATCTTTTGTAGGCTTAGGGTACTTATTATTTAACCCTAATGAAGATGAAAAGTCTCAATCGGGTATCACTTCTCGGACATCTTGTTGCGGATCCGGAAGTAAGGTCAACGCAAAATGGCAACAGTGTGGCCAATTTTGCAATTGCAACAAACCGTAAGTGGAAAAATGCAAGCGGTGAGGTTAAGGGTGAAACGGATTTTCACCGTGTTGTGGCCTGGAGAAAGCTTGGCCAGCTTTGCGGAGAATATCTAAAAAAAGGTTCGAGCGTTTATGTTGAGGGGCAGTTAAGAAACAGAAGTTACGATACTGATGCCGGAGAAAAGCGCTTCACAACCGAAATAATTGCAAAAGACGTAAACATTCTCACGTGGAAAAAAGGAGAAAAAGGCGCTGTTGACGCTGATGTTCAGCCTTTAAATAAAGAAGAGGAATCCGAAGAGTAAAATATCTTAGGAGTAAAACAAAAGAGGAGGCTCTTAAACAAAGGGCCTCCTCTTATTATAAGTTCAAAATTATCTCATGTTATCTGGCGAATTTTTGAAATCCTTCCCATTTTGTCATATCAACGCTTTCTTTGTCCCCGCATAAATATTCAACCGCATCCAATTTGAATAATGTCAAAACGTCATCGGTTGTATATGTGTCAGATAGCCAATCGGCATCTTCTTCGGTATATCCGAACGGAGTTAATACTTCGTCTATCCATAAAGCATAAGCATCGTCTTCAGTCATATCCAAATGGTCTGTTTGAAAGCATGATGTTGTTGCTATTAAATCAACATATTCAAGACGCTCAACCATATAAACGTATGTTCTGTATATCATTTCAGCAACTTCTTTTCTTGTCATGTAGTCGCCAGGTTTGTAAAAGTATGTCTGTTCATCTCCGGTTACGTGTTGTCCGTCCAAAAGTTCTTTTGCAACCGAGAACTGAAGATAACCCATGTACCAAGCTCCCGCTTCGGAATCGGCAGGCATTGTAAGAGCAAGCTCTGCATCCGTAGGAGAAGGCCAAAGTTCATCCTCAATCATTGAGTTTAAAATAATTTTAATTGCTTCAACTCTGTTAACGTTGTTTCCAGGTTTAAAACTTCCATCCGGATAGCCATCAACCCATCCAAGAGATTTCCCTTTACATACATAGTATGCAAACCATTCGTTGGTAACATCGGTAAAACAGCTTTCATACGAGCTCAAAGCTGTTTCTTCGGATTTAGGATAATACATTTCAACAACCATCTTCATAAGTTCGGCGCGATTTATGTTCCCATCCGGTTTAAAAGTTCCGTCAGGGTAGCCACCTATAACTTCATCTTCAACAAGCATTGCAACCGCTGCAAAATTTGGATGAACCGATGATACATCCGGGAAAGTGTCTGTGAACTGCATGTATGTGTCCTGAATTACGTCGCGCATTGTTTCCGCGCTTACGCTCGCAGGAGTCATCACAATTGAACACACAGCCAGAAAAGCAAAAAGCTTTTTCATGTTTTTTGTGTTAAATATTAACTCATTCTATTGAAACATAAATTATCCGCATTATCAATTGTTTGAAATTTTGCTAAACTTGTCTCGATCATTTTAAAGATAGACCATTAAGACCGAATGATGCAGCTTTCAATAATAATTCCAACATACAACAGGTCAGCAGCTCTAAAGGAGTGCTTAAAGAAGCTCAATGAGCAGGATTTTATGAAAAACGAGTTTGAAGTAATTGTTATTGACGATGGAAGTACCGATAGTACCAAAAAAGTTGTTGAAAACGCGCAGAAAAAACTTTCAATCGAAATAAACTATCTGTATCAAAAGAATCAGGGGCAGGGAATAGCCCGCAATTATGCTCTTAGGTACGCAAAAGGGAAAATAATCGCTTTTATAGGCGATGATATTTTTGTTTTGCCCGATTTTGTTAAACAGCACTTGAATTTCCATCGCAAATATAAGAATGAAAATGAAGCGGTTTTGGGCTTTATAGCATGGGATCCGCGGCTTGAAGTAACTCCTTTTATGGAGTGGCTAACAAACGGATCATCTGTTTTTGGAAGATTTGGGGGTCATCAGTTTGCTTTTGAGAAACTTGAAGGCAAAAAAACGGCTGATTACAATTTTTTCTATACATCAAACATTTCGCTTAAGAAGTCTCTGTTAAAAAAACATCCTTTTGATTCAAGGTTCAGCTCTTACGGATGGGAAGATATAGAGCTTGGTTACAGGCTAACCAAAAAAGAAAACCTGATTCTTTATTACAACCCAATGGCTATAGCGTACCATTTTCATCAACTGGATGAGTCCGGGCTTGAGAAAAGAATGTATCAAATAGGAAAGTCTGCGCATCTTTTTCATAAAAAATATCCCGAACTTGGGAAGGTTCCGCCAAAATGGAAACAATTTGTTTTTGCGGTTATTTCAAGCCGTCCTGCGCTTGCAATTCTAAAAAGAATAGATCCTGAAAATCTATACTTTTACGCGCTTTCAAAAAGATACTATCTAAAAGGGATTAAGGACGGCCGTTAGTTCCGGTAGCGCCTGAAGAATTTGCGTCTTCTCCCATTACTTCGTTAACTCTTCCACTGGTTTCTTCCCTAATTGTCATTGGGCCTGTATTTGCCAACATGTTCTCAGAGGCTGACTTTTCTTCCGGCAACACAAGTATTGAAAAATTTCCTTCAGCTTCTTGCCCTATTTCGTGCTTAATTCTAGCCATTTGTTCGCTTACTTGTTCGGCTTCGTCAAGGTCAGTAAAAAGCATCTGTCTTTTATACCCTTGGTCAAGCAGATCTTGAACTGGTTGGTACGTATTGTTTTCTTGTCTGTTTTCTAGTCCCATATATATTTTTTATTGATATCGTATAATTATACTACGGAAATATAAATAAATCAAATCGTTAATTTGTCAACAAATGGCTTATTTAAGGCTTTGGGCATTGTTTCGATCAAAAAAAAATGCTATAATTAGCTTATGAATAAAAGAAACTTAATCATTTTCGGGGGGGCGGCGCTTGCGATAGCCTTTATAGGGCTTATCGCCTTTAGTGCCGGTTGTTTTAGGACAAAGGAATATAAACCTACTCAAACTACCGAAACAATAGAGATTACTTACTATAAGCTTTTTGATGATTCAGAGGTTATGGATCCGTTAATTCAGGAATACAGAGCTCTTCATCCGACAGTTAGGATAAATTATCGTCAATTTACCGACACTCAGGAATATTACGATACAATTTTAAATGAACTTGCCGAAGGGGAAGGTCCGGATATTTTTTCGGTGCCAAATACATGGTTCGCAAAGAACTATAAAAAAGTTTATCCGGCTCCGGCCAATATGCTTCCGTATCAAACATTTGAAGAGACATTTGTTTCCGTAACTATGGATGACTTGGTTAAACAAAACCCGGAGACAGGGGAGCTTCTTGTTTATGGAATACCAATGACTGTTGATACGCTTGCCTTATACTACAACAAAGATCAGTTTGACGATGCTTTGCCCGCACAGGGAAAACCGTCTTCAACTTGGGAAGGACTTAAAGAAGATGTATTTAAACTTACAAAAAAAGATAATAGTTTTGAGCGTTTTGAAGTTTCCGGAATCGCGATGGGATTTTCAAGCAATGTCTCAAGAGCCGTTGATATACTTTATTTACTTATGATTCAGGATGGTGGAAGTATATATGATAAAAATTATTCCAAGTCGATTTTTGCTCAGCAACAAGGGGTTGATAGTGATGGCTCAATTATAAAACCGGGGCCAAACGCACTTGAACTATATACAAGTTTTGCCGATCCAAAGAATAAGAACTACTCGTGGAATTCCTATCTTTCCGATGGAAACTCGGATACAAAAGAAATTACAACTTTTGCTCGAGGAAAAGTTTCAATGATTATCGGTTATTCCTATATGTACGATCAAATTGTAAATGAGGTTAAGGCTCTTCAGGCCAAAGGACTTTCAACAATAAATCCGGATGTTATAAGAATAGCCATGATTCCTCAGAAAAAAGATCCTTCTCAGTCAACGGAAAAGCGTGTTGCTTATGCGCATTATTTTGCGGAAACAGTCGCCAGAACTTCCGAGCATCCTGACTGGTCATGGGATTTTTTAATGTTCATATCTTCAAAAGAATCCTTACAACATTACAACGAGAAAACACACAAACCTACAAGTAGAAGAGATATGATTGATACCCAAAAGACGGATCCTATTTACGGTGTGTTCGCCGATCAAATTGGTATTGCCGAAAGTTTCCCTATATATGATGACAAAGTTTACGAAGAAATTTTCGTTAAGGCCATTGAGTCTGTACTTGCCACAAAAAGTCCTGCTGACGCAATGAAGATTGCACAGGACGAAATAAATGCTATTCTACCTAGCGAGGGATTAATCCCGCAAGTAAAGGCTGACGATGAAACTAAGAAAGCTACAAGTTCTTAAAAAAATAAAACAAAGTGTTACAAGGCTAACCTTTTTAAAGGTAAGTCGTTTTTTATTTTGCGCATTTGTTTTCCTTATTCCTTTCCAGATAGATGTGGTTGTTTACACTTCGCCTGTTTATGAAGGTGGGAATTTTAATCCATACACTTCTATTTTTTATTACCTTGCGGACATAGTTTTTCTTCTTTCTTTGATCTCGTGGGGAATAGCAATCCTTAGCGGTGAATTTAAGCAAAAACTTACTTATGGAAGATGGTTTATATTCCTGCTTTTGCTTTTATTTGTTTTGTCATGCCAAATATCCGTTGTTTTCGCGGAAGATAGTTGGCTTTCATTAATGCTTTCAGTTAGGTTCTTGGAACTTTTGATAGTTTACCTGTACATGGTAAATGACATTGTAAAGCTTGATACAATAATTAATGTTTTTATAGCCTCTGTAAGTTTCCAGGCGGCAATTGCAATGATGCAATATATAAATCAAGGCTCTGTTGGTTTACATTTTTTGGGTGAGCCGGTGATTACACCGGGAACGCCGGGCATAGCAAAAATGGATATCGAGGGGACCAACATTATTAGATCATACGGGACTTTTCAGCATTCCAATATTTTGGCCGGATATCTTTTGACTGGAATTTTCCTTACGTTTTACAGAGTAAGACAAAAAGAACATTTGGCTTATCCGATAATGATTCTTTTGCTGGCCGCACTTGTTTTAACTTTCAGTAGAAGCGCAATGCTTGCGCTTGTTGTAGCGAGCCTTGTTTTTATATCCATCAAGGATATGAAAGTGTCTTTTAAGTATGTTTTTCTGGCGTTAAGTTTGTTTGTATTTTTTGTGGTTATATTTAATTTGGAGGGAACGATTTTTAGCAGATTACTCTTTACCGATACTGGGTCTTTTGATGAACGAGTGTTCTATTTTTCGATAGCGAAAAAAATGATTTATTTGCAGCCGTTTGGTGTTGGTCTTGGAAATTTCACACTCGCAATGCCGGATTTTACGGCAGTTAAATTGGCTCCGTGGGATTTTCAGCCGGTGCACAATATTTATATGCTTCTGATAAACGAAATAGGTGTTATTGGATTTGGTATTTTCGCAGCACTTCTTGTTTTAATGGTTATCTATCTGTTTGCACATCAAAATAAATTTAAATCGGAAAAACCTGATGCCGGTGTATTTATATTAGCGGCACTTGTCGCGTTGGGCGTTATTGGTTTGTTCGATCATTACCTGGTATCTCTATACCAGGGGCAATTACTTTTGTTTTTGGTTCTTGGTCTTTCCGGAGGATACCTTATGACAAAAATCCGTTAATAAATTCCTTTGCGGACATTGGTTTTTTCCCTTCGGGTTGGATTTTTTTTATTTCAAGAATTCCGCTTTTTGTTCCAAGAAGCAGTTTGTTTTTTATAGGAGAGAACTCGCCGGCTTTTAGTTTTTCTTCAGTTTCTAATTCTTTAACATCTATTAATTTCAATCTTTTGCCCTTAAAAATCATGTAGATTCCGGGCCATGGAGTAAAGGCTCTAAGTTTGTTTTCTATGTTTATGGCAGTTTCTTTTTCCGGATAAATTTGCGCGTCATCTTTAGAGATTTTTTTGCAATATGTAACAAGACTTTCGTATTGTGGTATGGAAGTTAGAATTTGATCTTTGATGTCTCTTAAAACGGAAGGAAGAAGCGTGGCCCCAATGTCAGACAATTTCTCGAATAAACTTTCCTGATTATCATCGTCCGCTATTGTTACTTTTTTTAGCAGATATATATCGCCGGCATCAAGTTTTTCATCCATGCTCATAAAACTCACGCCTGTTTCTTTATCTCCTTTAAGTAGTGCTGATTGAATTGGAGATGCTCCTCTGTATCTTGGTAAAAGCGATGCGTGAACATTTATGCAATCACACTTTGGTATTTCCAGTATTTCTTTTGGGAGGATTGCTCCATACGCAACAACAACAATAAATTCCGGTTTAAGATCTTTAATTGTTTGAATAAATTCCTTATTATTCTTTACTTTCTCTGGTTGAAAAACCGGTATTCCCATTTTTTGCGCAAATTCCTTAACCGGAGGAGGGGTCATTTCTCTTTTCCTTCCGACAGGCTTATCGGGCTGGGTTACAACGGCTTCAAGTTTTATTTCTCTGTCTGCATTTAAATGCCGTACAAAAGGAACTGCGAATTGTGGGGTGCCAAAAAATACAACTTTCATAGTATAGATTTAATTTACATGCGAATTGTACTTTATTGACTTTTTCTTAGCAAACAAACTGTGGTAGTATTGTCACCGGATAATAAATGTTAATTATGTCAGTTTTTAAAGATTATTTATTTTTGGATTACCTTGAAGAGGACGAAAAAATTCTCTTCATTGCTCATCGTCATTTTTTTGCTTTTATACCTGATTTTTTGCGAATTTTAATTTTTCATGCCGTTATCCCTGTTTGTTTTTGGTATTTATTCCCTCAGCTTATGGGGATTTATACAATCTGGGGAGCTATAGGGGTTGTTAGACTTCTTCTTGTAATTCAGGACTGGTATTACGACTGCTGGCTTATAACAAATATGGGGGTTGTTGGTGTTGAGTGGACCGGGTATTTTGAAAGAACTTCTTCGCGCGTTGAGTTTCAGTCTATAGAGGGTATTAGTTGTACAATAAAGGGTGTTATGCAGACTATTTTTGGTTATGGTGATATAACTCTTGCCAAACTTGGAGGTCCAACTACGGTTACATTGCAAGATGCATATAGGCCAAAGAGAATCGAGAAGAACCTTGTGTCTGCTCAGGAGAAATTTGTAACAAATAAAAGCTTTACCGATCAGGAAGTTTTAAAACAACTCCTTTCCGATCTTGTTATAGATCATGTTAAAAAACATGGTTTGCCCGAAGTCGTTAAAAAAGAAAGCAAAACTCAGAACGTATCTAAATAATTCTTTGCATGGAAACAGTTACACCATTTGTTATAGCGGGAATTGTGCTGGTCGCTTTTTTTCTGGCTTTTTACGTCTTTATAAAAGCGGGATCAAAGAAACTTAATTCATCTCATCAGCAATTCATAAAAAAACAGTGGCAGAATATAACTGAGGAGAATTTCCATAATCCTCATACAGCCATACTTGATGCCGATAAATTGCTTGGGTATGTACTTGAGCTTCGTGGATATACGGGTTCCGTTGGTGATCAGTTAAAAAAGGGTGCCGGACTTTTTGGTTCAATTGACAGTGTTTGGAATGCACATAAGTTCAGAAACAGAATTGCTCACGAAGTCGGTTTTAAAATTAGCAAACAAGAGGCCGATAAAGCATTAAGTAATTTTAAAAAAGCGCTTGCAGATTTGGGCGCAAAATTTTAGTTATGAGCACAGATTTATATATAGTTGGAATAACCGGTCATCTTGGGTCCGGAAAAAGCACCGCTCTTTCATTCTTTGAAAAGCATGGGTTTTACTGTATAGATTCGGACAAAATAGTTCACGATTTATATGAGCCCGGAAATGATGGTTGGCGGAAAATAAAGGATTTCTTTGGAGAAGAATTTTTGACAAAAGGGGAGGGGAGGGTTAATCGGGTAAAATTGGGAAAGGTGGTTTTTAATAACGCTCCAAAGTTGAGAATTTTGGAAAAGATAATTCATCCGCTTGTTTTTAACGAAATTAGAAAAAAGATTCAGCATTCTGATTCAAAAAAAATAGCAATTGAGGCAATTAGATTTAGCGGAAAGAAATCAGGACTTTTGCCTGATAAAGTAATATGGATAGATTCTTCACTTGATAATGCTTACAAGCGATTTTCCAAAGGCAAGAAAATTTCAATTGATGAATATAAAAATATTTTAAATTTACAGGAAAAGCCTGAAAAAATTGATATTATTATTGAAAATAACGGCAGTATTAATGATTTGGAGAAAAAAATTAATAGTATTGTTCAAAGACTTATTCCAAAAATGTCATAAGTCTAGTAAAATCTACCTGTTTATAAATAAAATTTCATGACAGAGTTTGAAAGTGTTATAGGTATAGAAATTCATGCGCAGATAGCTACAAAAACAAAAATGTTTTGCAGATGCGATAATGATTCTTTCGATAAAGAGCCAAATAGCAATGTTTGTGAGGTTTGCATGGGCTTTCCCGGTCAGCTGCCTGTAATTAACAGTGAAGCTGTTCAAAAGGGGATTAAGGCCGCTCTTGCTCTTAACTGTACGGTTCCCGAATACAGCAAGTTCGACAGGAAAAATTATTTTTATCCTGATCTTCCTAAAGGATTTCAAATTTCACAGTACGATAAACCTTTGTCGGAAAAAGGATGGATTGAAATTGAAGTTGAAGGAAATATTAAAAAAATAAATATAACGCGTCTTCATTTGGAAGATGATGCCGGCAAATTAACTCACATCCCGGGTGGAACTCTTGTTGATTACAATCGTTCGGGTTCTCCTTTAATGGAAATAGTTTCTGATCCGGATATTAGAACTCCTGAAGAAGCTATGGCTTACGCTAAAGAAATACAGAATATTCTTCGTTTCTGCGGAGCTTCGGATGCCGATATGGAAAAAGGTATGATGCGTTTTGACGCGAGCGTTTCAATCAGACCAAAAGGTGAAACTAAATTGAATCACAGGGCTGAAATTAAAAATTTAAATTCTTTTAAAAGTCTTGGGGCGGCAATAAAATATGAAGTTGAAAGACAGATAGCTCTTTGGAATGAGGATCAGCCTTTGAAGAAAGATATAACAATGGGTTGGGCCGATGATAGCGGAAAAACTTATTTTTTACGTGATAAAGAGGGGTCGGATGATTACAGATATTTTCCGGAACCCGATCTTCCTCCGTTAATTGTTACAAAAGACCAGCTTGAAAAAATTGCCGCAACGGTGCCGGAAATGCCTGCTCAAAAAAGAAAAAGGTACGAGAAAGATCTTGGACTTCTCCCTGATGATGCGAGAATTTTAACGTCCGATATTTACACCGCGCAGTATTTTGAAGAAATTGTTTCGATCGTAAAAGATCCCAAGAAAGCTGTTTCGTTTATGAATACAATCTTGTTAAAACGACTCAAGGAGGATCAAATTGCGCTTGAAGAAAGTCCTGTGAATGCCGGGGATCTTGCCAAATTAATTGTCCTTGTAGAGAATGGAGAGATATCTAACAATCAGGCAAAAGATGAAGTTTTTAATGCCATGTATGAGTATGGAAAGACCGCGGAAGATGTTGTTAAAGAGAAAGGATTAAAAGTTGTCAGCGATGAAGGCGCTATAGAAAAAGCGTGCAAGAAAATTTTAGAAAACAATCCGGATACTCTTGAAGATTTAAAAATGGGGAAGGAAAGAGCTTTTGGATTTCTTGTGGGTCTTGTTATGAAAGAAACAAAAGGTCAGGCAAACCCTAAACTTGTAAATGAGATATTGAAAAAACTCATTTAATATTGCCAAGTATATCAATGCAATCTAATATAAATAAGTACCTTTACCTTCAAAAAATATGATCAATACCTCTCTGGACATTCTTTACATCGTTCTTGCGGCAGTTATTTTGCTTGTTGGAATTTTGCTCGCAATCGCTATTCTGTATTTGATTTTTATTCTAAGAGATGCCAGCAAGGCTACTTACTTTATAAAAGATACAGCCCAGAAGGTTAATGATTTTGTTTATAAACCTCTTTTAATTGCTCATTCGGTAATGGATAAAATACTTCCGATTATTGATTCGTTAAGGGAAAAAGGAGAGGAAATGGCAGATAAAGCAAAAAAGAAAAAGTCTCGAAGGAAGTAAGGCTTGCCACTTAGACCTTCCTAGGCCTTGACAAATCAAACAAGTAGCGTACAATAAGCCCTACTTGTTTTTTTATTTTAAAAAATATGCCTAAATATACAATGGGACCGGAGGATGATTTTGATTCTGAGCCTATTATACCAAAAAAACCTATTGGTCCATATAGGGGTAGGACGGAGGTTCACAATGCTGTTCCTGTGCCGGTGGCACAAGAGGCTCCGAATTCTCCAATGTCTGTACCAAAAAAACGCTCGGCAGAAGAATCCGGAACAGTAAAGAGACCTACAATGCAGTGGCCCGTTGCTTCGCCTTTAGATGCGCGAGAGCCTGAGGAAATTATAGTAATAGACGATTCCGAAATTGAAGAGAAATCAGGATTAAAAAAAATGCCCGTTGAGATTCCTCAGATTCAAAAGGTACGTGAGACTCCTCAGGTACAACAGGCTCCTCAAATTCCACATGACCCACAATTTCAGGTTCCTAAAAACCTACAAGTACTTGATTTCAAACATACCCCCGAAGCTCCCCAGACAACTACAACTCCTGCGCAAATTTCGTATCGCGCAAGAAATTTTGTTATCGCTGCTACGGTTGCCGGTTTAGGATATGCCGGTTACAAAGGGTATGAAAAATTATTTCCGCAAGGAAGTGATGAGGGCAATCTTGATTGGACTTCTTTGAAAGATAGTTTTATTAAAAACAGTAAAGATTCAAATACTGCTTCAGGTGAAATTGAAGTTTTGCCTTTGCCTGCTGACATGAAAGAGCCGAGTATAATTGTTACTCCTAATCCTCAGCCAATCGTTAGTCAGCCTTTCGATGAGCCGGTTAAAACTCAGGTTAAAACGGAAGTTAAAATAGAGAACGTTGATGCCAAAAATGTCGGGCTTGTTAAGATTGATACGAAATCTTTGGATAAGTTACCTGAAGGCGATTATAAAAAAATGTATCAGGGGGTTGGATTTTATGTTAATGAAGTTCCTGATAAGTCAATTACAGCCCTTATAGCAAGGCATTTAATGGCGCAAGCCAAAACGAAAGATCAGAAAGAATCCTACAGAACAAATCTTAGAAGGACCAAAAAAGGTTGGCTCATTTATATGCGTCAGCTTGAACTTATGGTTGAGGCTCAAGATGCAAAAGGGGAGACAGTAACTGAAAGAGACAGGGCGGATTATGACTATTGGATTAAAAATTACAAGCCCGAGAAAGATCTTAAGGAAGGTCTTAAGAAAGATCCTAAGAAGATTGCTCTGTACAATGATGCAAAATGGCTTGCGGGTAAGTACAGAAGGCTTGCGAAGGACAAAAAAAATTCTTGGGAATTTAAAAGATATCAGGAATATTTGGATCTCGGAACTTCATTAATGGAAGGATTAAGAGAACTTAATCCCAAAGTTGCCAGTGTTAACGATGTGCAAAATTGGCAGCAGGTTAGGGTTGCCGATGATAACGGGCACGTACTTGAATATTTATTGGATACAAGTAAAAGAATGAAGCTTCCAGTTCCGGAACCTCTTGTTGTCGCGCAAAACTCTGTTAATATTCCGGTTGAAGTTTCTAAGCCAAAATCACAGCAGTCCGTACAACAACAGCAGGTTGTGTCCGGTGTTATAGATTTGGATGTTGATCTTCCTCCTGTACGTGAGGCGGATTTAAATGCTTATCAGGCTGTTGGCGATCTTGAGGATGTTATGTTTGGGGCACAAAAAGCTGTGGCGGCGGAAGATAGTTTTGACAACATGTTCCCGTGGGAAAGATTTGAAGTTGCTAAGGCGGCTGAACCTGAAAGAGCTGAAAAAATTGTTATAGATGCCGAAAATTGGCCCGACTCAAATGACAAAGATACTAAAATTTTGGCTCAAACGGGTGCGTTTGCAGTTGATAATGGAAGTAAGATTTTGGATGAAAAAGATTTGTACGCCGAATACAATGTTGAAGAGGATGAAAAAGATTTGTACGCGGAATATAAAGTTGAAGAGCGCACGGAAACAGAAGAGGACGAAGATGATTTTTACGCCGAATACAAAGTTGAAGCTGCACCGGAAGTTGTCACCCCAAAACAGGGATTCTTTAGCAAGGCGGTAAGCAAAGTTAAAGGTTGGTTTTCGAAAAAATAACCTTCATTGGAAATTTGATTGTCGCGTTGTAAATTCTTTTCCAGCGTGATGGCTCCTGAATTAATCTGTAAAGCCATTCCAGCCCCAGTTTCTGCATCCATTTTGGTGAACGTTTTTTTGTACCGGAAATAAAATCAAATGTTCCGCCTATACCTATAGCTACGTTAACGGTTTTTAATTTTTTCATGGCCTTTGCAATCCAAAGTTCCTGCGCAGGTGCGCCATATGCAACAAAAAGAATATCTGCATCGGATTTATTTATTCTTTCTATTATATCGTTCAGTTCTTCCTCTCTTGGAGAGCCGGCATACGTTCCGTTTACAGAAAGGCCCGGGTATTTTTCTTCAAGTATTTCTGCGGCCTTTTTTGCGATACCTGGGGATGCGCCCAAAAAGAAGCAATTTATGTTTTCCTTGGACACTTTTTCACAAATCTTCTGAACAAGATCAGCTCCGGTTACTCTTTCGCGAAGCACTTTCTTAAAATACCGCGGATATATTGCTATTAAAGGTAGGGTTAAAAATGCTTTTAACTTACTGCTCTTATTGTAAATATGAGTTGCCGCCCAAAGTATCCCTATTCCGTCCGGGATATTCATTGTCGAGCACTGCAGAACTTTTTTAAATTCCGGATTCTTTTGCGATTCAAGAAGTATTTCAGGATTTGGCGTACAAATGTATCCTTCTTCGCCCTTCTTAACCAATTCGACAATAAAGGATGAAGCTTCCTCCAAAGTTGTATTTGCAAACGGTATGTCGAATATTTTTATCGTTTTTTGCATACCAGGCAGATGTTATGGCTTTTAAAGAAGGATGTCTTTTCTCCTTTTTTAGTATAGAACATTTCAATTATATCAAAACCGTTTTTTTGAAATAAGTTTTTAAGCTCATTTGGCGTAAATGCGTGATAATATCTGTTAACTCCGGTACTGCTCCATGGGATAAAGGTATCATTCCAGTCATATTTTCCAAAACGAACAATAAAGTTGAACAAAGATTTGATTATATGTTTTATGTAGCGCTTTTGGAACAGATTCCATACAGTAATTATCACGTATCCGTTTTCTTTGAGCACTCGGTTTAATTCTTGAATACTTTTATTGCGCAGTAGGGAAGAGGGGATGTGATGAAAACTGGCTATTGAAAATAGGATATCCGCCTTATCGTGAAAGGGGATGTGTAGTAAATCTCCGACTACAAAATTAGTACTCGAATAAATATTTTGTGCATGAGAGATTAGTGCCTCATTATTATCAATTCCTGTGTAAGAAATCTTTTTTATATTTTTCACGAATGGATAAAATCTTCCATTCCCACATCCAAGATCCAGTATTTTGTCACCTTCTTTTATGTATTTTTTGAAAAAAGAAAATTCCGGCCAAAGCCACGTTCTTGTCTGTGAAAAGTCGTCGGCGATTGTTAAATAGTCGTCGTGAACTTTTTTAAGTAATTTTTTTGCAGTGTTCTGTTTCATGCTTTAGAATGAAGATCCTCACAGCAATCACCTTACTAAAAAGATTTATGAACCGCAAGCAGGCAGAGATCCTTGAGGAGTTAATAAAGGAGGCTGTAAAGCTAAAGGTTTTGTCGCAAAGAGATTTGCAGTCTTTAAAAAACAGATATAGTTTTAAGTATAAAATAGGTTCTCCTACCAACGTTTCTCTTATAAAAACTTATAGATTTCTTTTGGAAAACGGCTCAATTAAAGCAAATCCAGTCTTTTTTGATATGCTGAAGAAAAGAAAAGTAAGATCACAGTCCGGAATAGCAAATATAACCGTGCTTACAAAGGGTTATAAATGTCCCGGTACATGCATTTTCTGCCCAAGTGAGCCTGATATGCCAAAGAGCTATCTTTCCACCGAGCCGGCCATGATGCGGGCTATTCTGAACGATTTTGATTCATATCGGCAAGTAAAGAACAGACTTAAAGGGCTTGAAAGAACCGGTCATACAACGGAAAAAGTAGAGATAATTGTTGCCGGCGGAACTTTTTCTTATTATCCAAAAGCTTATCAAACTTATTTTGTTAGAAACATTTTTAATGCGCTTAATGAAAAGAAATTTAGATCATTAAAAGCTGCCCAGGATTACAACGAAAAGGCTGAGCACAGGTGTGTAGGTCTTTCTCTTGAAACCCGTCCGGACTGGATAACAATTGAAGAAATTAAGCGGATGAGGATGCTTGGAGCTACAAAAGTCGAGATCGGCATTCAATCTCTTGATGATGAAATTTTGGCTGCAAATAAACGAGGGCACGGTGTTGATGCCGTAAGAAAAGCTATGAAACTTTTAAAAGACGCCGGGTTTAAAATAAATGCTCATATGATGCCTAATTTATATAAAAGTAATATCCAAAAGGATAAAGATGCATTTAAAAAGTTGTTTGAAGATGATGATTTTAAGCCTGACTGGTTAAAGATTTATCCATGTGTTGTAACGCCTTATTCGCAATTGGAAAAGCTTTTTAGAAGCGGTGAATACAAACCTTACACGGATGAAGAGTTAATTGATCTTATTATAGTTTTAAAGAAAATTGTTCCGGAATATACGCGAATAGCTCGTCTGTACAGGGATATCCCGGCTGAAAATATTTTGGGGGGATCAAAACTTTCCAACTTGCGTCAGATTGTTCAGAAAAAAATGGCTGAAGAAGGGGATAGATGTAAATGTATAAGATGCAGGGAAGTAAAAGATTATATTTCAAAAGAAGGGGATATAGAGTTGGTTGTTCGCGAGTATAATTCTTCGGGCGGAAAGGAGTTTTTTCTTAGTTTCGAGGATGTCAAAAATGACAAACTGCTCTCATTTTTAAGGCTTCGTTTCCCTTCCCAGATTTTTACCGGTGAAAAACATTTCATTAAAGAACTTCAGAACAGCGCTTTAATAAGGGAACTTCATACTTACGGCGCACATCTTGCGATACTTGAAAGAAAGGGGAGTGCTTCACAACATAAAGGATATGGGAAAAGACTTCTCGAAAAAGCAGAAGAAATAACAAAAAAGCATGGCATTAAAAATTTGGCTGTAATAAGCGGAATTGGCGTGCGCGAATACTACAAAAAACTAGGCTTTAAGCTGAAGGGGAGTTATATGAGCAAAAAAGCTGTTTAAGGTTTTTTTTCAACAGGTGCCTCGGTTTTTGATAGGGCTTCTCTTAGCGCATCTTTTTTTGCCGGAGCCATGTGTACTGCGTAATTCAAAACACGATTATACTCAATTCTAAAATTTTCGGTCAATGCTTTTGCGAGACTCACTATTTCCTCTATACACGAGCCTTCTTGGGAGTCACCTTTTTCAATTGTTCCAAATTTGGCAGCTTGGTCGTCTAAAAGGGAAAGATGGAATTTAAGATCTCTTTTGTTCTGTTCTGAAAAATTTGCAAAACGATCAGTCATTTGTTTATTGGAATTAATTGTAGTCCGTAATTTTATATAATATGAAGTGGGGAATAGTCAAGCCCTATATTTCTACCGCTATAGTATTTTGCACAATATATCTTGTGCAAACAAATAGGTGATTCGGGTATGGATATGCTAAATTGGCCTCTCTGGAACGGTGTTTTTATCTTCAAAGGTGTAATTTGCTTGAGTCGCCTACTCCACTGTACTGATTTAATGGCTTGTATGAGCCCAATACTCAAAACTTTCGTTTTAAGGCGTTTTTGTAAAAAAGATGACCCAAAGTACTTTGGAATAAAGATTTATTTTTTGTTATAGTGTGTTCTCACTTAAATTCTGAAAATTAGTTAATACTCGTCTCTGTGATGAAAAAAATTTTACTTGTTGATAATTACGATTCTTTTACTTACAACTTGTATCAACAAATTAATAAACAGAAAAAAGTTTGCGTCGACGTTAAACGTCATGATTTTGAAAATTTCAGGAAACTTGACATCGAATCGGAATATGATGGAGTTGTGATTTCGCCTGGACCAAAGGCTCCCAAAGATGCCGGAATTTCCAATTTAATCATCAAAAACTTCCACACTAAACTGCCGATTTTTGGCGTCTGTCTGGGCATGCAGTGCATTAATGAGGTCTTCGGGGGAGTCACTATCGCCTCTCCCCTGCCCGTTCACGGGAAAAAATCGACTATCATCCATAACGGGAAAGGTCTATTTAAAAATGTGTCTCAAAATATGGAGGTCGCGCGCTATCATTCGCTTATTATAGCCGAAATTTCGGATGAACTTATTGTTACGGCACGGACAAAAGATGATATCCCGATGGCTATTGAGCATAAGAAATATCCGGTTTTCGGTGTCCAGTTCCATCCTGAGTCTTTTATGACCCACCATGGAGACAAGCTTATGGAAAATTTTATAAAAATATTATGAGTAAACCAAAACCAAAATTAGTTGATCTTAAATTAACTGAGTTTGAAACTTATAAAACTCCGGAAGAATTTTACGCGCCTTTTGCCAATCAACCTTATAGTGCACTTTTAACCGGCAAAGGAATGGATGATAACAGCCGGTATTCTTTTATCGGTATTAATCCTTTTTATATACATATTTCAAATGATGATCCGTTTGCCGATATTAACGAACTTTTGGATTATTATTCGGTAAAAAAATATGGGTATCCTTTGAATTTGTGGAGCTCGATAGGGTTTATATCTTACGACAGCGCGCATTTTGTTGAAGAACTTCCAAAGACAACTGTAGATTCTTATTCGCCGCCGAAGGCTGCCGTTGTTTTCTATAAGGATTTTATAGTGTTTGATCATCAGGATAAAAAAAATTATCTTATTCAGGCTCTCCTTGAAGGTGATTTGCTTACTGACCATAGAGAAATTTTTGAGACAAAGAATAAAAAATATTCCTTTTCCGCCGACAAAAACATTAAATGCATGACTAAAGAAGAATATTGTAAAAACGTTGAGAGAATAATTGATTACATAAAGAAGGGGGACGTTTACGAAGTAAGCTTGTCTCATCAATGCACAACCATGTTTAAAGGTGAGCCTTACGCCATATTTCAAAAGCTTTACGGTATAAATTCATCTCCGTTTTCCGCTTATTTGGCTTTTGGTGATTACTCTGTAATTTGTAATTCTCCTGAAAGATTTTTGTTTGCTAAAGGTGATAAAGTTGAGACTCGTCCTATAAAAGGAACCTCTCCACGCGGGAAAACCCCAAAAGAAGATGATGAAAATAGAATAGAACTTTTAACTTCCGAAAAAGATTCCGCGGAGCTGGCTATGATTGTTGACCTTTTAAGAAATGATCTTGGGAAAGTGAGTGAATTTGGAAGCGTTGCAGTTAAAGATCACAGAAGAATTGAGGCTTTTAATAATGTTTGGCATCTTATTTCTATTATCGAAAGCAGGCTTAAGAAAGGCGTAAAGTACGGTGATCTTTTAAAAGCATGTTTCCCCGGGGGGTCTATAACGGGCTGTCCAAAAATTCGAAGTATGGAAATTATTGATGAGCTCGAAAAAGACACCAGGCATCTTTATACGGGAACAATCTTTGTTGCAAACGATGCGCGATTTGATTCGAATATCGTTATAAGAACAATTGTCGCGCATAAAAACAATCTTTACTTTAATGTTGGCGGAGCGGTTGTGTATGATTCAATTCCGGAAAAAGAATATGAGGAAACAATGTTTAAGGCGGGCAGTATATTTGCTAGTCTTTAACGTAAACGTCCTCAAGCTGATTTATTTTTTCTTTTAAGCGTGGATAATTTTCAAGTTCAGGATCAACTTCTATTATTGCGTTGGCCTCCATGCGGGCTTTTTCTATACTTATTGAATCCGTTAATGAAGCCAGTTTTAAATCCGGAATTCCACTTTGTTTAACGCCGTAAATTTCTCCCGGACCTCTTAATGCCAAGTCTATTTCCGCAAGTTTGAATCCGGAAGAATACTTAACCATCGAAGCTAGTCTCTGATTAGCCTCTTGAGACTGGCTTCCAGTAAACAAAAAACAATATGATTGATGCTCTCCCCTTCCAACTCTTCCTCTAAATTGATGAAGTTGCGAAAGTCCGAATCTTTCCGCGCCTTCAATAAGCATTATTGTTGCATTTGGAACGTCAATTCCCACTTCAACAACCGAAGTTGAGACAAGAATACTTATTTTATTTGCCGAAAAGTCTTCCATTATTTTGCTTTTTTCATTTGATTTTAGTTTTCCATGCAAAAGTCCTATTTCATGGTGAGGGAAAATATTCTCTTTAAGATGGGCATATTCCTGTGTTACGGATTTAACTCCAAGTGTGTCCGACTCGTCTATTAAAGGACAAATTACAAAAACCTGCCTGCCTTTTTTTACTTGATCTTCTATCCATCTGTATGCGTCTATTCTTTTGTTTTCCGGGATTAATCGCGTGATGATTTCCTGTCTTCCTTTGGGCATTTCGTCGATAACGGAAAGATCCTGATCTCCATAAAGAGTCATTGCAAGTGTTCTTGGAATGGGAGTCGCAGAGAGACTTAAAAGGTGCGGGCTGCCAAAACTTTTAAGTACGCTTCTTTGTTTAACTCCAAAACGATGTTGCTCATCAACAATCGCAAGTCCGAGTTTTTTAAAGCCTATATTTTCCTGAATTAAAGCGTGAGTTCCTATTACTATATCTACGGTTCCTTTTTTCATTTGTCCTACAATTTCTTTTTTCTGACTTTCAGTTGTACTGCCGGAAATAAATTGAATATTAAAACCATATGGCAGAAGAAATTTGTAAATACTTGAATAATGCTGCTTTGCAAGAATTTCGGTTGGGGCCATTAACGCTATTTGAAATCCGGCCTTAACGGTATTTAAAATTGCCGCCACAGCTACAATTGTTTTTCCTGACCCAACATCTCCCTGAACAAGCCTGCTCATTGGATATGGTTTTTCCATGTCCAATAAAATTTCATAGAGAGTCTTTTTTTGCGCTCCCGTAAGCTCAAAAGGAAGTTTGCTCAAAAATTCTTTTATCAATTCTATGTTTTGAGGTATTGAAATATTATCTGCGCTTGTTACTTGTTGCCACTGCCATTTTTTTTGAAGCGCACGAAGTTGCAGAATAAAAAGTTCATCGAATCCAAGGCGTTCCCGGGCCTTATTTAAAAGCTCTTCATTTTCCGGAAAATGAATATTCTTTATGGCCTCACCAAGAGTTAAAAATTTGTTTTTTTCAACTATTTCCGTCGGAAGATAATCTTTAAAGTATTTTGTCCATTCATCTATTAACGGTTTTATTTTTTCACGAATCCATTTTGAATTAATGCCTTCCGTTTCATGATAAACAGGGACAATTCTTTCACTGTGGATTTGTTCTTCTTTTTGAAGTTCAAAAGTGGGACTTTGCAAAGTGATATTCCCAAAAGACATCTTTGCTTTTCCCATCATTACGACCTCCGTTCCGTTAAAAAGCATTCTTTTTATATATGGCTGATTAAACCAGATAATGCCGGCCGTCCCGGTTTCATCCGTTAATTTTGCCATTGTCATTAACTTCCCATTTCTTGTTTTCTTGCTAAAAATATGAGTAATTATTCCTCTTACGGTATTAACTTCAGTAAGCGAGAGATTCGCTATGGAAGTAACATCGCTGCGGTCGTTGTACGTTCGCGGAAAATTTATCAAAAGATCACCGGCAGTTTTTATGCCAAGACTTTCCAGTTTATTTAAATGTCTGGTTGTTGTTCTAAGTACGTCTTTAAGCCGAGTTTCCAACATATATAACCTTGATAAATCTTCTTTTTCCAACCTGTATTATTGTTTCATTCGTTTTTGAAATATTTAAAACTTCCTGAGTTAGTTTTTCATCATTTATTTTTACGGCTCCCTGTTCCAAAAGTCTTCTTGCTTCACTTTTTGATGCAACAAGCTTGTTTTCCGCCATAAAGTTTACAATATTTATTTCAGCTTCGCTTATTTTTACAATTTCAATATCTTCCGGCAATTGACGCTGACTAAATACATTTGTAAATTCCTGTTCGGCCTTTTCTCCTTCTTCTGCGGAATGATAAATAGTAACAAGTTCTCTACCAAGCCTTTTTTTGAATGTCATTGGGTTTTCTCCTGCTTCAATCGCTTTTTTCATTTCATTGATTTCCGAAAGCGGAACATTCGTTGCAAGCTCAAAATATTTTGTAATTAGATTATCGGGAATACTCATTACTTTTCCAAACATTTCATTTGGTAAGTCATCTACGGCTATATAGTTGTTTTCCGATTTGCCCATTTTTTTAACTCCATCCATTCCTTCAAGAATTGGAACGGTTAGAATGTCCTGAGGAATTTGGCCATAAGCTTTTTGAATTGTTCTTCCTGCAAGAAGGTTGAAAGTTTGGTCTGTTCCTCCAAGCTCAAGATCGGCTTTTAATGCTACTGAGTCGTATCCTTGCATTAAAGGATACAAAAACTCATGCATTGATATTGGAAGATTTTTACTTACTCTGTCCTGAAACATATCCCGTTCCATCATTTGTGCCACTGTAAAACAGGATGCAAGCTGAACTACATCGGCAAAAGAAAGTTTCTCTAGCCAATCTGCGTTCCAACGAACTTCAATCTTACTTGTATCCAAAAGAATGCTTACCTGATCGATATATTTTTTTGCATTTTTTTCCAGCTCCTCCTTTGTTTTGGCTTTTCTTGACTCCATTTTGCCTGTTGGATCGCCTATTTGCCCTGTGAAGTTTCCGAAGACAAGAACTACTTTATGTCCCATTTCCTGGAATTCCTTGAGTTTTTTAATAACGACCATATGTCCTATATGAAGATCTGACCCGGAAGGATCTATCCCAAGCTTTATTCTTAGCTCTTTTCCGGAAGCTAACTTCTTTTTAAGTTCGTCTTTCTGAATTACATCAACAACTCCGCGAGAAAGGACCGCCTCAATCTTCTCTTTCGACTTATCTATCATAATTTGCTTATTTAAAAATATTGCTTCAGGCCAATGATATGGGTTTTCATCAGTATTGTAAACAATATTTCCAAAGAGCCTCGCTAAGGCTCGGCTCCGATATAACCAAAAAAGCAGAAGCGCGCTCCGCTTCTACTCTTTTGGTGTAGCTAGTTCGGAGAGGCTCCGTGGCTCCAACTAACTAGCTGCATCTACATAGTAAGGTATTTCAATATTATTATCAATGTTTTGTGACACCTCGCAACAATCTCTTGATTTATTGTTGTGTTAATGCAATAATGCACCTGTTGGTGATCGCAAACAACATAATTTATCTTATATGCTTGAAGGAATTCTTAAAAAAATCGGTTTAAATGCAAAAGAGGCACATGTTTATCTTTCTCTTCTTGAACTTGGATCCCAGCCTGCCAGTGTTATAGGCAAAAAAGCCAGCATCAACAGGTCTACGACTTACCTTATTCTTGATAGTCTTATTTCAAAAGGATATGTAAATGAACATGTTCGCGCAGATGTTAAATATTTTGCGGCAGCCGATCCGCAAGTTATTGTTCAGAACCTTGAACAACAGGAGCACAGTATAAATGAAAACAGAAAAGATTTTGTAACTTTGCTTCCGGATTTTTATGCACTTACAAATCCGCTTAGTATCAAGCCAAAAATTCGTTTTTATGAGGGAGAAGAAGGTGTTAAAAGAGCTATGAATGACACACTTAATTCCACTGAACCTCTTTGTTCATGGAGTGCTTTTGATTCATGGCTTAAAGCAGGTCCGACTTTGTCTAAATATATTAAAGATTATGCGAAACTGCGTGTAGAAAAGTACAAAATACCAATAAAAGTAATTGTGCCGGATACACCTGATGTTCGAAAATATTTGCTTGAGCAATATCCCCCAATACTTGCAAAAAAAGATCCTCTTATGGAAATAAGATGGGTGCCAAAGGATGTTCCGATTTTTCATAATGAAACCAATATTTATGACGATAAAGTTTCGATTGTATCTCTTGCTAAAAATGAGCTGCTTGGGGTAGTAATAGAAAGTCACGAAATTGCAAAGCTTCATAAAGCTATGTTTCAAATGGCATGGAAGGCTGGCTTAAAAGATTAACATATGAAAAAGGACTCAATAAAAATAGATTTTCTAAATAAAGGACAAAGACTTGATAGGTTTTTGTCAGATTTTTTTCCCGATCATTCAAGATCTTCAATTCAAAAATCCATTAAAGATGGGAAAATAACTGTAAATAATGAACCTGCAAAAGCTCATTACGACCTAAAGGAAGGCGATGTTCTGGATATCTTTTTACAGGATAATCAGATACATTTTCCAAAACCTGAAGATATAAAACTCAATATTGTTTTTGAGAACGATGATATTGCGATTGTTGAAAAACCTTCCGGCATGGTTACACATCCAACAGAGGAAGGTAAACATTTTTCCGGGACATTGGTAAATGCGCTTCTTCATCATTTTGGATCAAAAAATCTTAGTAATATTGGCGGAATGTTGAGGCCCGGGATTGTTCACAGAATAGACAAGGATACTTCCGGACTACTTATTATTGCAAAGAACAACGAAATTCACAGGTATTTGATTGGGCTGATGAAAAAAAGGGACATAGCAAAGAAATATCTTACCCTTGTGCGTGGGAAGCTTGAGCATGAATCCGGAAGAATAGAGGCTCCTCTTACGAGGGCAAGAAGAGACAGGAAGAAGATTGGTCTTGCAATGGAAAATGAAGGCAGAGAGGCAATTACAGAATATAAAGTTATTGATTTTTATGACTCTTACACTTTGGTGGAAGCTACCATTTTAACAGGCCGAACCCACCAGATACGTGTGCATTTTGCTTCAATCGGACATCCTGTCGTAGGAGATGATATCTATGGTGATAAAAGAGTGAATGATGAAGCCAGAAGACTTGGATTAAAAAGACAATTTCTTCATGCGGAAAGCCTTGTATTTAAACTGCCGGATGGAAAAATTATTGATATAAAAAATAAACTGCCCTCTGATTTGAAGGCAGTTATGGAAGTTTTAAATAAGATCTAAATTATTCTTTTTTCTTGGCTACCTTTTTTACAGCCGGTTTTTTAGCGGCAGGCTTCTTTGCAGGTGCTGGCTTTTCTTCCTTTACAGGTGCTTCTTTTACTTCTTTCACCTCTTTTTTTGCACCGCCGGTGCTTATGTCTTTAATTTCGATCATTGTGAAGTCGGTTCTGTGTCCTATTGTCTTTCTGTATCTCTTTTTTGCCTTCATCTTAAAGACACGGATCTTCTCTCCTTGTGTCTGACCGAGAATTTCAGCTTCAACACTTACTCCCGAAACATAAGGATTTCCGATTTCAATACTCTTTTCGTCCTTAGCGTAAAGTAAAACAGTATCAAACGTAATTTTTCCTTTTTCAGTGCTAAGTTTATCGACTTCAAGTTTGTCGTTTTTAGCCACCTTATATTGCTTTCCAGCTATTTCTACAATTGCGTACATGATGTTTTCGTTAAATTGCCCAGTTACTTTAATTAAAACCCTTTAAAAAATCAAGTTTAATTGTATTTATTCATTGCATCTCCAAGTGATTTTTCGAGTGCAAAGACTAATGATTCGGTAACATTTGATATTGTTTTGGCAAGAGTCTTTTCCTCTTTTCTGGAAAATCTGCCTAAAACAAAATCTTTTGCCTCCCTCGGAGTTTCGGCTTCGCCCCTTGATTCAATCCCTATCCTAAAGCGTGGATAATCGTTTGAGCCCAAAAGTGTGGATATTGATTTTAATCCATTATGTGATCCCGGACCGCCTTTTAGTCTTATTTTGAAAACTCCAAACGGAAAATCCAAGTCATCACAAATCACCCATAAATCTTCAGGTTTTAGCTTATAAAAATTCATCATGCTTACAATTGCCTCTCCGGACAAATTCATATAAGTAAGCGGTTTTGAGAGAATTATCTTTTCCTCTCCGATATTGGTTTCCGTTACCATGGCTTTAAACTTTTTCTTTTCCTGAAATTCATCGCATTTAAGAAAGTTCGCCAGCGAGTCTATGGCGCAAAATCCAACATTATGCCTTGTGCTTTCATATTCCTTACCTGGATTTCCAAGTCCTACAATAAGTTTCATTCCCTAAAGCTTAAAATTTTATTTACTATTTGCATCTGATCCCCTTCCTGGGCTCCTTTTTCTTTTAATTCCTTTGCTATTCCGGATTTCTCAATATACAAATAAACTCTTTCCAGAGCCTGTTCGTTATTCATGTTTGTCATTTGCACCATTCTTTCGATGGATTTTCCTCTTATATTGAACAACTTTGTTCCACTTTGGTTACTTCCAAGTTTTACCAAAACCACTTCGAATCTTTTGCCGCTCATTTTTAAGTGAGGTCTGTGTACTTTGTATGATTCAATCTTTTCTTCCGGTTCTTTAGCTTGTTTTTTCTTGGTAGCCTGGAGAACTTTGTATGTTTCAAGCATCAAGTCTTTTATACCTTTTCCGCTTACGGCCGATATTTGGAATATCTTTACTTTTTTTGCCACTTTTTTAAGTTCTTTGGTTATCATTTCCATTGTTTCCTCATCTACAGTGTCTGACTTATTAAGGGCTATAATCTGAGGTTTCTTGGTTAATTCTTTATTGTAATTTTTTAATTCCGCATTTATTGTTTCATAACTTTTAGCTACATCTTTTTCATTAACATCTATAACGTGGATTAATACTTTGGTCCTTGTTACATGCTTAAGAAACTCATCTCCAAGGCCTTTTCCTTGATGAGCACCCTCGATTAATCCGGGAATATCCGCAGCCAGAAACGAACTCTTGATCTTTTTGCCTGTTATTTTCCCAACTTCAACAAGTCCCAAGTTTGGAATTAAAGTTGTAAAAGGGTAATCGGCAATTTTTGGTTTAGCATTTGATATTGCCGCAATAAGTGTGGATTTACCTGCGGAAGGAAGGCCTATAAGCCCAACATCGGCTATTAATTTAAGCTCCAAAGTGATTTCTCTTCTCTCACCCGGTTCTCCTATTTCGGCGAATTTTGGGGCCTGTAGAGTGCTGCTTGCAAATCTTGCATTTCCTTTTCCACCTCTTCCTCCCTGAACCATAACATATGTCTGGCCTGCTTTTTTTAGATCTTCAAAAAGTCTTTTACTTTCAAGGTCGTATATCATTGTTCCAACCGGGACTTTTAATATCATATCTTCAGCAGCTTTCCCGTGCTGATTTTTTCCTCTTCCGGTTTCACCGTCGTCGGCTTTGTATCTTTTTTGAGTTCTGAAATCGGAAAGCGTATCGACGTTTTCATCGGCAATAAGCAATATACTCCCTCCGTTTCCCCCATCTCCGCCGTCGGGTCCTCCTTTGGCTACAAATTTTTCCCGCCAAAAACTAATGCAACCGTTTCCCCCGTTGCCGGCAATAAATGTGACTGTTGTTTGATCGCAAAACATATAAAAAATTAATCTGTGCTTCTTGCATTCTAGCAGAATCCAGATATATTAGTAATCGTTAATTGGCAATTGGTAATTGCTGGGTATAACGTGCCGAAGTGGCGGAATTGGTAGACGCGCACGACTCAAAATCGTGTTCCGCAAGGAGTGAGGGTTCGATTCCCTCCTTCGGCACCAGTAGAGCGTAGCCCAAAGGGTGAAGCTCTTTTTTATTTAAACATGCTTTTCGACCTTAGGTTTCTATTGTACTCAATGGCGAATCTATGCGATTCGTCTCTTATTTGTTGTAACAAATAAATGCCTTCAGAGTCTTTCTGTAAAACAATCGGATCTTGTTTGCCCGGCACAAAAAGGTTTTCAAACTTCTTTGCGATTGCAACAAGCGGAATATTCAGCCCAAGTTCTTTAAGTACCTTTATTCCCTGAGAAAGCTGCCCTTTTCCTCCATCTATCAATATTAAATTTGGTTCAATGGAGAAACCTTTATCTTCTTTATATTTGGATTTATTCAACAAAAGATATTCACACCCCTTCTTTTGCTTTATTTCTTCGGGAAGTTTTTTTATTTGCTGAAAGCCAAGTTTTTCGCACATATCGGATGTTTCTTTTTTGCACTCAATATAAACTCTGTTCTTTTTGGCCTTAATCCCCAAAGCCTGAACAAACTGCTTTTGCTCATCTTTATTTTTCGATTTAAATTTGATTGATTTTATAACCGACAAACTTTCCAGATTTAAAATTTCCGCCGTACCAACATGTTTTTTACCTATAAGCCCGCTTGCAATCCCCTTCTTAAGCTTTATTGAGATATCCGTTTTTGAGTTTACCAAATAAAGACATCTTCTTTTTATTACCTCAAGCATTGCCGCAAAATCATCGGGTTTTCCCTCTTCCACGGTTTTTATTTTAAACCTTTTGTAGTGTTTTTTCTCCGGTGCGCCATTTTCAAAAACAACCATCGACGCAACCTGATCCGTACCTCCAAGATGAGAAATATCAAAACACTCGATTCTTTTTGGGTCTTTTGTAAGACCTAATGCTTCTTTTATTTCGCTTAAGGCCTTTTTCTTCCTTGCTTCATCGGACTGCCATCTGGCCTGATTTTGTTTAACGAAGTTTTTAACGTTGTTTAAAGCCAAATCAAGGATTTTCTTTTTTTCACCTTTTTGTGGGGATATTATCGAAACTTTTTTGCCGGCCTTTTTAGAAATCCAATCTTCAATCATTTCGGCACATTCTGAATCCGGAATTAATATTTCTTTTGGGAAATCGGTTGCGCATTCGTAATACTGAGTTAAAAATGCCTCTAAAATTTCATCATTATCGGAATTTTTCTCGTCACTGTCCGTAGCGTTAAAAACAAAGTTTTCCTGATTTATAAGTTTACCGTCACGTATCATAAAAAGTGTAAAGAAAACCTTCCCAAGCTGACTTATAAACTGTATCGCATCCATATCTTCGCGATTTGGCGCACTTACTATTTGTCTTTCGCTTATCTCCTGAATGGCGTGTAATTTGTCGCGTAATTTGGCCGCTTTTTCGAATTTTTTGTCCGCGGCGGCTTTCTGCATTTGTGTTGCCAGCCCCGTTATTATTTCTTCTGTATTTCCTTTGAAAAATCTTATTATCTGTTCGATTATTTCGGCGTATTCTTCTTTTGTGCAATTGCCTACGCACGGCCCTATACAGCGCTTAATATGATAATCCAGACATGGATATTTCATTGTCGCTTTAGAAACCTTAACAGTCCCGTCTTTTTGTTCCAGAAATAAATTACAATGTCTGTATGGGAAAATTTTCTTAAGAACATCCAAAGTTTTTCTAACCTTCCCGGCCGCCGTTTTTGGCCCAAAGTAAAGCGCTCCGTCGTTTTCAACTTTTCTAACAATACTTATTTGCGGAAAATCTTCATTCTTCGTAATTTTTATATAAACAAAGTTTTTATCATCCTTCATCAAGATATTATATTTTGGTCTAAGCTGTTTAATAAGGTTTGTTTCAAGCAAAATAGCTTCCAGTTCGCTACCAACCACGGTTGTGCTTATGTCATTTATTTGGCTTACAAGTTTTTGTATACGCAAAGAATTTCTATCAAACTGTTGATAGTAACTTTTTACACGCTTGTTTAAATTTATGGCTTTCCCGACATATAAGACAGTCCCCTCTTTATCGATAAACCGATAGACTCCGGGACTCTTTGAGATGTTCTCGATTAATTTACTTAGTTTGGCTGATGGTTTCATATAAAAAAAGATCCTCACATCGCAAGTTTACTATATTACGACGTGAGGATCGAGTGAGATTTTAGTTTGTCTTTTTAAAGATCTGTTAAAGACCTGCTTGGTCGAATCTGTAGAACAACTGTGCTACGTCTCCGCGTTGCATGCCTTCAGCAGGATAGAAGTTTCCGTTTGAAGCCGCATCTACAAGCGCATGATCTTTTGAGTATTGTACGTATATGGAATACCAAACATTGTTTGGTGTGTCAGGATAAGGATAAGACGGAGAAACTACTCCTGATAAATTAACGTCAGCCGTTTCCAAGAAAATTTTAAGCATCTCAACTTTGTTTACCTGTTGAGAAGGTTTAAAAGTTCCATCCGGATATCCCTGAACAATACCCGCTTCTTGTCCCGTTCTAAGATAGATCATGTACCAAGCATTTAGAATTACATCTGTAAATCCAAGGTTGGTTCCATCATCCGGTAATAGTGGAACATTGAATCCCAATAAAATTACCTTTGTTGTTTCAGCTCTGTTAATTACGTCGTTCGGTCTAAAGGTTCCATCAGGATAGCCTGAGAAAATACCTTCGTCCTTTACGTACTGAATTGCAGGGCATAGAGGGTCACTAAGAGAAACATCAGGGAATCCTGCGCAGTTTACCTCGTCTGCAGCGTAATCAACTGTTATGCTTGCCGTATAGTTTATGCCACTTTCTGAGTTAGTAGCACTTATTTTAAATGTATATATCTTTTCGATAACACTGTCTCCGGCTGTATTTTCACCATTCCATACTACTGTATGAGTTCCTGAAGATTGAACTCCGGCGAAAACTTCTTTGATCAACGTTGTTCCATCGTAAATTTCAACAAGTATGTCAGATGTAACATTTAAAATATAAGAAATCGTTGTTGTATCGTTAATTCCGTCGCCATTAGGAGAGAAAATGTTTGGACTTGCCATAGCATTGCTAATTCCCGGCGCGGCAGCCAAATCTCCGCTTGCTTCTATTGCTCCCGGATCAGTATTGTAAAAAGCATCGTCGTTTCCATCTTTTGGCCTTGATTCTCCAAAATAATCATTAGTTACAATTGCAATTTCAGTGCCTTTATCAATACAAGAAGATGTGCTTCCCAAAGCATAATCGTTCTCGTTTAGAGAATTCACATTGGTAAGCATAGGGTTGCAAGATGAGTCGTGCGCTGCAAGAGTGTTTGTTAAACTTCCATTTCCATAATATACGTTGTAGTCATAAGTTGCTGAACCAACGATATCAACCGCCTTTGTTGTGTTGCTGGCGATTACATTGTTTTTAAATTCAGCTCCGGTAACTCCGGAAGCTACATATATACCTGAATTGTTGTTAACCACAGTATTGTTATACGCTTTTGCGTTTTTTCGAAGATTAATTCCAACTCCTGATCCTTTTGTGATTATGTTGTTATAAATAGTGGCTTTATCGGCAACTATGTTATAAAAACCAATATTGTTGTAAAGGAAATTATGATGAATTTCTCCCGTAGTAGGTTCTCCATCAATAAGAATTCCTCCGCCAAAAGCCGACATATCGTGGATAAAGTTGTTGAAGATTTTTACGTTATCTCCATTTTCCGCGTATACCGCTATTCCTCCTCCAAGTGTAGTACAATCAACTATTTCAACCTCTGAAATAGATACGGAATAGTTTGTTGCAACATTTGCATCGTCGGTATTAACAGTTATAACCGAACCGGCACCTCCGGATTGATTGTAAATTTTAATTCCGGATATTGTTGAGTTTACATTTACAACTTCAATTGAGTTATTTGCTCCGCCCATTATCTCTGTTTGGTGATTGGCAATATCTCTGCTGCCAAAACTGTTATAGTATCCACCATAAATAGAGATTCCTTTTGAAGAAAGGTTTAGTGGGAAAGTTTCACTTCTGTAATCGCCTTCAGCTACATAAATTTGGTAACTTGCAGCTGCACCAGCTTTTGCTATTTGTATAGCTTTTGTAATTGTTTTTACCGGAGCAACCTTTGTACCGGCATTTGTATCAACTCCACTTGCGTTATCAACGTAAATTGGGTTGAGGATAATAAGAGGAATGATTGGTTCGATGACAAAAATCGCTCCTGCAGGTAAAGCCATTGAAGTAAACATGACTATTCCCACGAAGATTGTCATTAGTTTTCTAGACATATTCATGAGGGGGGTTAAAAAACAAATATGATTATATAGAAATTCTATAATTTTGTCACTGCATCAATTAATAACGACCGGAACACAGATATATTACAAATTATCTGGTAAATTTTGTAAAATAGTGTACAATTCAGTTCCGATAAAGCCTTATTAATGGAAGAATCAGAATTAATAAAAAGGAAAAGGGCTCTTCTCCAGACAATTATATTTTTTGACATCTTTGATTTTGCTTTAACGCGAGAGGAACTCTGTGACTACATGCTTTATAAGAAGTGGACTCTTGCCGAACTTAAAGAATTTACGAATCATGAGCTTTTTTTGGTTGAAACTCACAGCCATGTGTATTTAAAAGGTCGTCCGTTAAGCGTAAAAGTAAGGGAGGATAAAGAGCACTATGCCAGAAAGCTTATAAAAAAGACCAAAAAGTACGTAAAATTCATGCAAATGCTTCCTTTTGTTAGAATGGTGGCTTTATGCAACAATCTTTCTTTTTATAACGCCGAACGAGAAAGCGATATAGATCTTTTTATAGTAGCCAAGAAAAACAGGATGTTTCTTGCCAGAAGTATGGTTTGGTTATACACCCAGATACTTGGCGTAAGAAGGCATGGACGCAAAACCAGAGGAAGATTTTGCCTAACCTTTTTTGTTGCAGAAGACGCGCTTAATCTTGAACATATAAAACTTGAAAACGACATTTATTTTGTATTCTGGCTAAGGTTGATGAGACCTTTAATCGGCCATGAAGTGTACAAAGACCTTATTGCGGAAAACAAATGGATAAACAGGTATTTTGAATATGAAATTGACGATAAAAAACACCTACTTCCGGAATCAAAGGGACTTAAAAAAATACAACGTATAACGGAATTTTTGTTCAAGGGCGTAATCGGAGACGGAATTGAATATGTTCTAAGAAAATGGCAGATAAACAGGAGCTTGAAAAAGGCCCAGAAACTGGAGAATCGCGACGGAATAATAATTTCAAACAATATCCTCAAATTTCATAACGAGGATATGCGGGCAAAATATCATTCTTTGTGGGAAGGAAGATTTGGTCAGTTTGAGGAGTTTGTACAAGCTAGTCCTCTCTCCGACTACGATAAACAATTTTTACTGCAGTACCACCGAACCCAAACTCCTTTCGGAGTTCGTTCTCGACATACCGACGATACGAAAAGTGAAACGATCGTGCGTCATTTACAAAAAGAACAAATTCAGGTGGATTAATACCGGACTGAGTTACGTAAAGTATCTTTGGCTTAATTTGTTTTATTCCTGACGGCACATGCTTATATGTGATTTTCTTAATAAACGAATTTAGCTTGCCGGTTGAAATTCTCTTTGATCTTTGCTCCATAATATCTTTTGAAAGATCAAAAATTTTCTTTATATTCTTTCTTTCCAGCGCCGAAACCATCAAAAGAGGTGCCCACGGCAAGAATATGAATTTTTTCTGAACCATAGATATATACTTGTCTCTTTCTTCCTCGCTTTCGGCAAGATCAATCTTGTTTATAACAAGGATTACGCCTTTTTTCGCATCCAAAATAAATTCCGCTATATGCATGTCCTGTTTTGATATCTTTTCTCCAAAATCGATTATTAAAAGGGCTACATCGCTCTGATCCAGCGCGTTAAAGCATCTTAAACTGCTGAATTTTTCAATTCCACGTTCAATTTGGCCTCTTTTTTTAAGGCCTGCCGTATCTATTAACGAAAAGTGAGTGTCTCCGTATGTGATATGAGTGTTTGTCGTGTCCCTTGTTGTTCCCGGGATGTTTGAAACTATAACTCGATTTTGGCCAAGCAACGCATTAACAAGCGAAGATTTGCCAACATTCGGTTTTCCTAAAAAGCAAACTTTTATTTCATCAGACTTTTCTTCCTTCTTTTCTTTTGAAATTTCAGGAAATCCAAGCTCTTTTATAAGTTTTATGGTTTTATTTAAAAGTTCATCGATTCCGGAATTATGGATGGCGGAAACCTCCAATGGCTTGCCAAAACCCAGTTTGTAAAGTTCGACAACTCTCTCAGAAGCCTCTTTGCTATCATATTTATTGGCAACCAAAATGGATTCCTTTTCAGACCTTCTAAGGATATCAGCTGCCGAGTAGTCATCAACCGTTAACGGCTCGCTGGCGTCAAGTACAAAATAAATTATGTCTGCTTCCTGAATTGCGAGTTCCGCTTGTGCCTGCATGTCCGCCTCTATACTTTCTTTTTTCCCATATTCAAGTCCTCCGGTATCAACAACCGTAACTTCGTAGTCTCCCATCTGAGTATTTTGGTATATTCTGTCGCGCGTTGTCCCGGCCTCAGAAGAAATAACGGCAAGACGTTTGCCGATTAGACGGTTAAAGAGCGTTGATTTACCCACATTTGGTCTCCCAACAATCGCGATGATTGGTTTCATATACTCAAGTTAAGCTGGGCTATTCTAATGTAAAATGTTATAATCTCCAAGGTTTAAAAATTAGACAATTTTATGGGAAAAACTTTATCACAAATCATTTTAACAATTTTTGTCTTTAATATTATTGGTCTTTTTGGGCTAAACGTTGCCTATGCACAGAATGAATCTATAGGCGGAACTTTGTTGCCCCAGACAGATGTTACAGATTGCAAAGATACTTTAAGTGAAATAGAAAATGCTTCAAATTTTTCAATAAAAAACGATTCCAATAACAAGGATATTGGTAAATGGTTTGCAGAACAACCTACTAAATATAAAAACGATGTCCTAGCCTGCGCAATTAAAACGGGCAAAATCCACTTCTGGATGATTCCTTATTTTATTGTGTATTTTATTGAATTTATGATAGGAATTTCCGGCCTGGTAGCAATTTTGTTTATAGTTATCGGTGGTTATCAGCTTGTTATTGCAGGAGCAACGGATGATAAAGATAGCGCCAAAAATACAATCAAGAATGCTTTAATAGGTCTTGTTCTCGTCCTTGTGGCTTGGGTGGTTGTGAATGTAGTTCAGTATGTGGTTACAATATAAAAAGAGGAGGCCATGGTTTTTAGCCATAGCACTCCCCTTTTGTTGATTCTCTAAAACTTAACTATCTGTAATAAAGTATTCTGTAAAGCATATTGAACGCTTTTCTTCTTGTAAGTTCTATAGGTCCAACCTGCTTCGGATCGGTAAATGAGTATGGGAGATAATCATCATCTCCCGATTCTTCAACCATGTCGCAGTACCAACAATCAGAATCGGAAATGTCAAAAGGTTCATCAAGAGCTCCAAGGAACATCTTTAAACCTTCCGCAAGGATTACTCCTCTTTCAGGTTTTGCATAACCATCCTGATATCCCTGGATAAATCCTTTGTTTTTTCCGGTACAGAAATACTTTGCGTACCACTGTGTTTTTACGTCGGGAAAACATTTCTCGGCATTATTATTAACACTGTAAATATTTTCATATTGGCTTGCTCTAAACGCAAGAGTAAGTAATTCAGCCCTGTTAAGCTTTGCTTCAGGTTTTAATGTGCCATCCTCATTTCCTTGCACTATTCCTTTTTCGCAAAGTGACATCCAAATGTAATATTCCGAATCGCTTGAAGAGACATCTGACCACTCTCCACATTCAACTTCGGAAGGTGGGGTGCTTGGAATAGATTCTTCTTCATTTACAGTAACGTCATCTTGTTTGCTATCGGACCCATTGCTGTTGGTTGCGCTTACTTTGATTGTATAATCCGCGTCAGCAACAGTCTCATTATCTGAATCGCTTCCGTTCCAAGACACATTGTAAGTCCCTGTACATCGATAAACGTTATTTTCAAGTGTTTTAACAAGCGTGTCATTCGAAGTCTCATCAACTTTTACAGTAACATAAGCACATGTATTAAGTGTGTAATACATCTTTGTAACTTCCGAGTCGCTAGGGTAAAATTCTTCCGGCGATGCATAAGCGTTTGTGATGATTGGAGCAACCGTAGTATCGGTCTCTTCTTCCTCAGGGGTGTAAGGCACTATATCAATCAAAGGTTGTTGAAATATAAACGTTGAAGAAAGTTCGTGAAACCCAATATCGTAACCATCGCCCGGACGATCTGTTCCAAATGCATCTTTTGTAACTTCTGTAATTGTTTTTCCTTTATTTATACATGTGCTGTCCGACTTAAGCTTGTAGTATTCTTTTGAAGTAACTTCTCCGGTTTTTGCGAAATCTGGAGCGCATGCAAAATTCTTATTTTTCACATTTACATTTAGATTTGATAATTTTGATGCTTCAAGTCCGTTCCCTTCTATATACAAATAGAACTCCCCTGTTTCAATTGGAGTTCCATGTTTATCGAATATAAGATTATTATAAACTTTTACTGTTGCCGCATTCTTTATCGAATTTGTTGTCGGATAATTGTTCACCAACGTATTATTTGCGATAAAAGCTTCATTTGAAGCTAGAATTACATTTCCAGTCCCAAGCTGAGAAGATTCTGTAATAATGTTGTTAAATACTCTTGAGTTGTTTGCATTTATAACAGAATCAGCCAAGGATTTATAGAAATTGTTATTATAAACAAAAACTCCTGCTTTTGCCTCTAATATTGATTTTTCAGAACCAATGGAATTAAAATAATTATCTTTAAAATTTATTGTTCCGGGACCCTCAAGGTAGACGACACTTTCTCCGCTTTTCCATTTATCAACAAAGTTATTGTTATATATATCAAGAACTTTATTTGAAGTTTTAGGATTTCCAACATTAATTGAACTTGCGTTTTGTGATGGTTTGAATGTAAACCCAGAGATTTCACCCGCAATATTTGTATAATTTATAGATCCTCCATCTAATACAGCCCCATTCTCTCCCTTAAGTTTAATTGTATAGATTTTCCCACTAACCCCGCTTGCTGCAAAACTAACTTGATCGCTATAAGTTCCTTGGGCTACATTTATTGTCCATATTTCGCTTGAATTCCCTGCGGGATCCAATGTTTTAATTCTCTCAAAAGCATTTTTAATGTTTATAAATGGACATTCTTTTGACCCTAGGGCTTTTCCGGAAGCACAAGTTTGAGTTGCATTAACATAGAAATTAGGTCCATCGGAAAATGTTGGCACTTCAATCTCCGGGATATCAATCTCTGGGATATCAAACTCCGGGATAAGTGATCCTTTAAAAAAGTTCCCACCTTTACCGAAAACTGCGATTGCGACTATTACCGCAACCAAAGCGACTAGACCGCCGCCGATTAGAAGTTTCTTCTTCATAGTGTTTTTGTTATTTATTTTTTGTTTATATTAAAAGTCTTTTTTGACCTTTTATATTATACCACAAAAATGCCTATTATGAAAGCTTTTTGTTCCACTCCGAATACCTTTTTTCTATGTATTCGTAGAGCTTTTTTTCAAATACGCTGTCGTCAAACTTTTTAGCGTGATTTCTTATTTTTGTACTATCCCATTTGGCGGCTTCACACTTTTCTATGGCCGCTTTTAAGTGTGGAACATTTTGTTCTTCAAAGAATATCCCTGTTTCTCCTTCTACAACGGTTTCCAGCGCTCCGCCCTGGTTAAATGCCACTACCGGTGTTCCGCTGGACATTGCCTCCAAAGGAGTTATGCCGAAATCTTCAACTTGAGGGAAAATAAGAGCTTTTGCGTTAGAATACAAATCTTTAACCTGGTCGTCGGGAACAAAACCAAGGAACTCTATATTCGATTTAGCCTTTGCTTTAAGCTCTTTTTCCTGAACTCCAGTTCCAACAATCTTTATTTTGTAAGGAAGCTCGTTAAAAGCATCCACGATCAAATCAAACTTTTTATAAGGGGTGAATCTTCCAACCGCCAAATAATAGTCTTTTTTACCTTTTGAAACGTAAAAATCCGAAACATTAACCATCGGATGAATAACGTCGGCATCACGTCTGTAATATTTCTTTATCCTCTTTTTAACAAAATCGGAGTTGGCCAGGAAGTAATCAACCCTATCCGCGGCTAGTCTATCCCACATTCTCACTTTATGAATAGCCCTTGGTATAAATCTCTTAATAAACCAAGGCATTTTATAACTCCTTATATATTCATGCGAGTTATCCCATGCATAACGCATTGGAGAGTGGCAATAACATATGTGAAGCGTTTCGGGCTTTGTAATAATCCCCTTTGAAGCGCTGTGGCAGCTTGATAAAACAACGTCATAACCGCTTAAATCAAACTGTTCAAATGCAAGAGGATAAAAGCTTAAATACCACTGATGTTTTGTTTTTGCTTTTGGAAAATGTTGAATAAAAGAAGTATGTACCACTGCGTTCTCAAAAGGCTTCATTTTTTCCGCATTGAAAATGGATGTGTATATTGGTGCGCCCGGAAACATTTTATGCATTACCTGAATAACGCGTTCCGCACCCGCGAAATTTGTTAACCAATCGCATACAATCGCCACTTTTAGCTTCTTTACGTCCATAAATATATTTAAAACGATCCCTCCCATAATAAGAAGGAATTGCTTCCGAGTAAAGCTATACTCGTTTACAAATCTATTTTAAAAGTTTCATTTTCCTGTTTTTTCTTTTCTTCAACAAATCTAAAAAGTTTTTCTTTGTTGTTCTGAGGAAGATTTTTTCCTTCAATCTCCTTTTTCTTCCTGTAATAGGCTATTGTATTTCTTTCAAGCTCTCCCCTTTCGTCAGAAAAAATTGTTGATAGGATTTTTCTGTAAGGATTTTCCGGATCAAGCTTGTCCATTGCCTTGGCCTTAAATAGCTTAACTACGTTGTTGTCGGGATCTCTTTCCAGAAGTCTTTCACAAACGTGCATAACATCTACATACTTTTTCTGATCAAACCACATACCAACAAGTTCAAGTACCACTTCGGAGTCTTTTTTACCCAATGTTGATTTTCTTTGCTCGGATATATCCGTTACCAATATTAGGTTTCCGGCCTTTCTGTCGAGAAGATATCTTAGATACATGTAACCCGCCACTACAAGCGCTATAACAGGTAGAATCTGATTCATCTGAAGCAAATAATTAAATACCGTGTGCAACAAAATTGCTATTACAAGCCCCTGTAGAATTTTATATTCTTTAAACGCCTGAGCGTACGGTATTTGGAATATCTTGCTTATTAAATGAACGCCAATGTAAATTTTACCTTCCCAATGTTTATTCTTCGTTATATCAATAGTGAATTTGGCTATTCCAAAGAAATATCCGAATATTCCGGAGAAAATCATGTGGGCGCAGGCTGTAAAAACAGATCTAAATAAGAAAGTTACTATTACTTCTTGAATTGGCGCCACGGTCATCACTGTTTTAAAATAAACTATGTTTTCCGCGAACGCGAAGCCAAGCGCCGCAACCAAACTAAACCTTATTGAATCGTTAATAGTCTGAATAAGAACCGTTTTCGTATCAACGTAACGAACCATCATTTGTTTTACAAGCTCCTCCATTATTCCAACCAATATAAATATCCCCACATAATAATATGTTGGATCGGTTATATTGTTTTCTATCCACAAAAACGGATCTATCTCCGGAGCATAAAACCAAATATACTGAATTGCAAAAACCGTTAAAACGGCCAAAATGCCTCCTGAAAATATTATGGACAGCATTTTCTTGTCATTTTTTTTGTCACCAAAAAGAATATACAACCAGATGGCTACCGGTATAAGTGCGAGTAAGCCGCTAATTATCCATAGCAATGCTGTATTCATTTGATTTACTAGGCGGAATGAGAAATCGCGAACTTGGCCTCGTCAATGGTTGGGAATGTTTTTATAAGCTGAGTAAGCCCAACAACCTGAAGTATGTCCAAAATATTTGGTCTTGTTTGTGCTACAACTATTTTTCCTCCGTTTTCATAAACTTTCCCGTACCAATCTGTTAAATATCCGATTGATTTACTGTTCATGTATTCAAGTTCTGCAAAATCAAAAATCAAATTAAGATTCTTTGGGTTTTTTTCAATTAGCTCGTAAACCATATTTGCTTTCTCATCAACATTGCTTTCGTCAAGTTGACCTGAAAACTTAACTATTTTTACAGTCATGTCAGGAGACGATGATTCAACATCTTCGATTGTTATAGTAGCTGGAGTTGCCATAGTTATAAAAGTTATTAATTATTAAATTACTATATGTGTTTGATCGCCCGCAAAGGACAGGCTTTGAGTTAGTTCTTGTGATTTTACGTCACCCAGATATTTTTTAACTTTCACCATTATCCCTCCATCGGGTTTGTCGGTAAAGCTTAATTCATCTGTCCATTCTTTTACTATCTTGGCAAGACCTCTTCCTCTTATCTCATGCATTTCCGCATCTTTTTTTGATCTTTCATCAACTATTTTTTGAATTTCCTCAGCTTTCATTGTCCCTTCGCCTGTTCCGGAATCCTCAACAATTATCTCTATGCTTTCTCCGGGACTATTTACGAAAGTTATTTTAATTTCTTGTCCGGCACTTGATCCGTGTTCTATCGCGTTATTACAAAGTTCATCCACTACCGATTGAAATCTGTATGCCCATTGCTCAGAAAAATCCGAAGTATTTCTTATTAAACTGAGCGTAAAATCCCGAATACCCGACATGAAATATGCGTGAGTAGGAAGAGTAATAGTGATTTTTATTGGCTCTTTTTTGTTGTTTTTTATTGTTGTTGCTATGTCGTTCATGACTGTTTTAGCAAATTAATGCTTTATACTATTTTACCAACTTTTTGCCCGAATGTAAACTTAATATGGTTATTTTAGGCTTACTTCTGAATGTTCTTGGAGGCGTCATGAATTGAAGAAAGTATGTTTTTTATATATCTCCTTTCGGATAGGGTTAAATCAGGGCTTGATACAAGCGTATTAATGCTGGATTTTTCTCTTTTCTTGTCTTCAATCGGAATATCATTTTTATGTTTCAAATAAGCTATTTTTTTAACTAAACCATGTCTTTTTATCAAAAGCTCGGTTAGTTTCTTGTCGATTTTATCTATCTTGTTTCTTAAATTATCCAGCATACATATGGGGTTTTTCGCTTGCAATTGAATCTGCATTATATTACAGTTGCGATGCATTTAATTCTAGTCCAACTTTCAAATTATTACATCCTCCCTATAAGGGCTACGTAATGAGCTAAAGGAAGCTGGATAATAACCCCAAGGATATTATGTCACAGGCAGAACTCAAAGAAATGCTTGCAGCAGCAGTGCATTTCGGACACCAAACCCACAAGTGGAATCCAAAAATGAAACGTTATTTGTACGGCGTTCGTGACGGAATCCATATTTTTGATTTGCAGAAAACGTTTGATATGCAACAGAAAGCGCTAACTTTCCTTCAGACAACGGTTGAAGAAGGAAAAACAATACTTTTTGTGAGCACAAAACAGCAAGCTGCGTCTCTTGTAGAAGGTGTAGCGAAGAAATGTAATATGCCATACGTAACTTACAAGTGGATTGGCGGACTTCTTACTAATTTCTCTACGGTTAAAGACAGAATCAAGTATTTTCTTGATTTAACTGACAAAAAAGAGACCGGTGAGTTTGAGAAATTTACAAAAAAGGAGGCCAGTATCCTAAAAAAAGATCTTGAGAAACTTGAAACTGCGTTTGGAGGTCTTAAAAATATGACTAAGAAGCCGGATGTGATCTTTGTTGTTGATTGCGTAAGAGACAATATAGCAATAAAAGAGGCTAAAAAGTTGAAAATACCGGTAGTTGGTATTACAGATTCAAATGCTGATCCGGATGAGGTTGATTACCCAATTCCCGGTAATGATGACGCTGTAAAGTCTTTAAAGTACTTCCTTTCCAAGGTTGAAGATTCAATCTTGAATGTAAGAAGTAAAAGAAAGGCGGAGTAATAAATAAACTTGTATATTAACAAGATAATATGTTTCAAGATAACCAACCTCAAGTTGAACCTCAGGTTCAGCAACAACCTCAATCTCAACCTCAACCTGCCGTGCAACAACAGGCTCAACCACAGGTACAACCGCAGCCTGCGGCTCCGGTAGCAAAACCGGTGGCTACCCCGGTGGTGGCTCCGGAACAAACTACTCAAGAAGAAAGAATGTGGGCGATAATAGCTTACATAGCTTTCTTGGGTATAATTACGCTTGCTATCAAGCCAAAAAGCGACTTCTGTAAACATCATGCAGCCAATGGTTTGGCAATTTTTATACTTTGGTTCGTAAGTTTGATTGTACTTGCCATGCCTTCATTTATAGGCGCAATAGGAGGACTTATGCTTCTTGCTTTGACTGCAGTGGATGTACTTGGAATCCTAAAGGCTATTCAGAGCTATAAATTGGAACTTCCTATACTTTCCACAGTAGCTAAATTGATCCCTACGGATTCAATAATTGGCTCCGTTACAGGGAAAATACCTGAAACAACTACACAGGCAGGTCAACAAGGTGGCTCTGACGGAAGTCAAAATCCTCCAGTGAATACACCACAAGCTTAGTATTAAATATTAATAATTAATTATCATGACAGTTACTGTTGAACAAATTAAACAATTACGTGCCGATACCGGAGCGTCTATGATGGCGTGTAAAGTTGCACTTGAAGAATCCGGAGGAGATGAAGATAAGGCAATTGAAATTTTGAGAAAAAAAGGTGAATCAAAAGCTGCAAAAAGAGCTGAAAGAAGCACAGGGCAAGGGGTGATTGCTTCATATATTCATTCAAACAATAAAATAGGAGTACTTGTTCATCTTGGTTGTGAAACCGATTTCGTTGCAAAAAATGATGAATTCCAAACTCTTGCGCGTGATATAGCAATGCATGTTGCCGCAACCTCTCCAATGTATCTTTCTCCCGACGAGGTTCCTGCCGAATTGATTGAAAAAGAAAAAGAAATCTGGACCGATCAACTTAAAACGGAAGGAAAACCAGAGAAAATCTGGGATCAGATTATGGTTGGAAAAGAAGCTAAGTTTAGAGAAGAAATGGCTTTGCTTACACAACCGTTTGTTAAGAATCCGGATATGACTGTCGGAGGAATTGTCAGTGAAGCGGCAAGCAAAATGGGTGAAAACATCAAATTGGAGAAATTTGTGAGGTATCATATTTAATAGAGGCTCACTAACGTTCGTCTCCGTATGACATCTCTTCATACTATTGAGGAAGCAATAGCGGCCATATCGAATGGAGAAATGGTCGTTGTTGTTGATAGCGAAGATCGTGAAAACGAGGGAGATTTGGTTTGCGCAGCACAATTTATTACTCCGGAAAAAGTCAATTTTATGGCAAAGGAAGGACGCGGTCTTATTTGTGCACCGGTCAGCGAGAATATAGCCAAAGAACTTGATTTGCCCCCAATGGTGACCGACAACAAGGAATATACAAAATGTAATTTTACAATCACTATTGATGCAAAAGAAGGAATAACCACCGGGATTTCAGCAAAAGACAGGTGTCGGACATTAAAGTTGCTTAGCGAATCATATTCTCAAGCATATGACTTTGTACGGCCGGGACATGTTTTCCCTCTTGTCGCAAAGAATGGCGGAGTTCTTGTTAGGGCCGGACATACCGAGGCAAGCGTAGATCTTCTTAAATTGGCAAATTTGAGTCAGGCCGGAGTTATATGTGAAATTGCCAACGACGATGGTGATATGGCCAAATTTGATGATCTTGTTAAATTCGCAAAGAAACACAATTTGAAAATTGTAAGCATAGCGGACTTAATCGAATATAGACGACAAAAAGAAAAACTGGTGGAAATGAAGGTTGCCGCCAAACTCCCAACAGAATACGGAGAATTTGAAATAACAATTTATGAAGATAAAACAAATGCCAAAGAGCATATTGTTCTTAGTATGGGAGATATTAAGTCTGACAAGCCAATACTTGTTCGTGTTCACTCGGAATGCATGACGGGAGATGTTTTCCATTCGATTAAATGTGATTGTCAAAAACAACTTGATTTTGCTTTAAAAGAGATAGCAAAAGAAAAGCGCGGAATATTACTGTATCTTAGAGATGAGGGGCGTGGGATTGGCCTTACAAACAAGATAAAAGCATATAATCTTCAAGATGAGGGATATGATACCGTTGAAGCAAACAATAAACTTGGTTTTGACGATGACCTGCGTGAATATGGAATAGGAGCTCAAATTCTTGCGGATTTTGGCGTTAAACAAATGAGATTACTTACAAACAATCCAAGAAAATTAGTCGGATTAAAGGGGTATGGGTTGGATATAACCGAAAGAGTTCCAATCGAAATTGGGCTTAACAGTAGCAATAAACGTTATATGGAAACCAAAAAAAATAAGATGGGCCATATACTTAAAGATGTGTAAAAATTTATGACATTTTGGGAATTTTTTAAATATTGCATTCGTTTAATTTTTCTTCCAAGGTCTTTGCGCACCATGGAGTGGAAAATGCTTTCTCTTGTTAATAAGGACAGGAAAGAAAATGGGCTTAAAAAACTTCGAATGCAGGAAGATTTAAGAATCGTTGCAAGGGAGCATAGTAAAGATATGGCGCGTAAAGATTATTTTGAACATAACAATACACTTGGGCAAACACCTTTCGATAGACTTGAGCAGGCTCGTATTACAGATGTTGTTGCCGGAGAAAATTTGGCAAAAATAAGAGGATATCAAATCCCTGTACAGAGGGCTCAAATAGGTCTTATGGAGAGTCCGGGACATCGCGCGAATATACTAAAACCGGATTACAACTGTGTAGGAATAGGAATTATAAAAAGTGAAAATCAATCTTTCTATTTTACGCAAAATTTTGCCAAACGTGAGCTTGTTTTCACAAAAAAAATAAAAGAAATCGTAAATATCAAAAAAGGGCTTAGAATAAAAGGATATTTCTTCAAAGAAACAAAAGATATTATTTATCAGATAAAAAATCATATTGATGACAAAGATCCGCTTTATGAAAATTTGATAAAAGGGGTGGAAGAAAATTTTGATTTCATAGTCCCCTTTTCGGAAATCGGCATTTATCAGGTGCTAATATTCGCTTCAACCGATCCGGACAGGAAAAATTTTCATATTGTGAATAAATTTAGCGTAAAAGTTAGAAAAGGATGGTTCTTTTAATTTTCATTTAATTTGCTTCCGAGCTGTAGACAATGCAGGGTTTTTATTGTATAATAATATTGATTGTAATCGATACAAACAATACAAAAGTTGCAAAAAAAACAAAAAAGTAATTCATGGCTGTCACGAACAATCTTAAACAGGCTAATGAACATCACGAATGATGAATGGCCCCGTATTGCTATTTCGTGGAGTTTGCAGTTCCTTTACAGGGCGGGATTCATTATAGGCTGGACAGTGCTTTTATCCATTTTCGCAACGCGTTTTGGGATTATGGCCCTTCCATATTTCTTCATTTTATATGCAATTTTAAACATTGTTGGGGCAATTGGATATTCTTTTGTTATTGAAAAGTTCTCAAAAGATAAAATAATCATAGCCACTGCGCTTAGCGGAGCATCCTTGTTTCTTGCAGCCGGATTTTTATCATTCTACAGTGAAACTTTGTTCATATTCTTGGCTATAGCAGGGCTTGCAATTGTATTTAAGCAGCTTTACATCCTTAATTCCGGATTTATAGAGGATCTGTTTTCGCCGCTTGAAAGCGAAAGAACATTCCCGATAATAGAATCCGCGGAAACCATCGGAGGTATAGTTGGTGGCTTATTAATAACAAGCCAGATAGGGGCATTATCTACGGGGCATCTGCTGAACTTCTTAGTTATAATTCTTGTTATGTTCGTGCCGATAATGTTGTTTCATCGTCAATTATTAAAAAAACTGCCGTTCATACATTTTAAAAAGAAAAGTAAGAAGAAAAGATTCAATATACTTGAGGTGAAAGACAGTTTGGACAATGTTAAGAATATCCCGTTTTTAAAAGTTCTTCTTTTGGTTGTGATATGCCAATGGGTTTTTGCCAACTTGCTTGAGTTTCAATTCATTGAAGCGTTGTTCGGGAATCTGCCGGAAAATGCCAGAATTGAAAAAGAACTAACGCATGAACTTGGTTCTCTGCAGATTTTATTTCATTCGGCCGCGCTTTTGATGCAATTACTTTTGGCAAGCAGAATTATTTCTTCACTTGGAATTGTGTCTTCGTTACTTCTGCATCCTGTGGTTACTCTGCTTAGCCTTGGAACCTTGTTCTTTAGATTTGGAATTGCCTCCGCAATACTTACAAAATTGAATTATGAAATGACTTTTACAATTTATAAAAATGCTTATCATTCTTCTTACTACGCAATAGAACCTAATATTCGCGAGCAAACAAGGGAATTCCTTGAAGGATTTGCTCATCCGTTTGGAACAATAGTAGGAATGGCAATGCTTCTTTTACTGGAGCAAATCTTTCATGGAGACCTGTTTAACAAAAGTATTACAGGCTTAATGGTAGTAATAATGATTACAATGCTCTTTGCATTGCTTAAAAATGACCGAAGATATACTCAACTTTCGATTAACAACTTACTTCATTCACAGGACGTTTTGGTGCAACTTAACGCGGTAGAGATATTGGGACAGAAAGGACATAAGAATGCCACGGAAATACTTACAAGAATGTTGAATGAAAAAGATATCGACAGCAGAGTTAGAATAAGAATTCTGGATACTCTTGGTCACATGAAGGACTCACAGTCGTTAATTGAAATCATTGACTGCCTTGAGCATGAAAACCCTGAAATAAGAAAGTCTTCTTTGGCCGCCCTTAAGAAATTTGATACTTTCACGGATAAAAATGAAAAACATCCGTTTTCCAAACACAGAACAAATGAAATTCTTAAGAAAATGTTTTTGGATGAAGAGGATTACGACATAAAGTCCATGGTGATAGGGATTTTGGCCAAACACAACAGTAACAAAATAATTCCTTATCTTCTTTCATTACTTAAGTCAGCGGAAAAACATCAACAGGCAGATGCAATTCAGGTATGCGGGAATTTCGACGATATCTCACTTGTTCATTATTTAATCCCATTTCTTGAGTCTGATGATCCGGTAATAAAATCAAGAACAATAGTGGCTCTTTGGAAATTTAAAAAATATCAAATGAAGCTTCTTCAGGAAACAAAAAATATGCTTTTTAGTAAAGATAAAAGATACAGGATAGAAGCCTATTATATTTTGGGCGAGACAAATGCTCTTCAGGAAAAGAATCGTCTTCTTGATGTTTTAAAATCAGACGATGAAGATGAAAAACTTTCAGCCGCGATCGCTCTTGCCAAAATGGATATTCAAAATGGCGTTTCTATTATTGCAAAGCGAATAATCCATGATGAATCTTCAAGAAAGAGATTAATACACTTGGTAAATTTTGATTTGGACAAAAAAATGAAAAATTACACACTAAGTTTACTTAACAGAAAAGTTTCGTCATACATAAATCATATCCTTTCAGAAAGTAACAAAACCGCCCTAGAAGAACTTGACACAAACGCTCTAATGAGGCTTCGGAATGCATATGAACTTGTAAATGAGCATGAAGAAGTGGAAAATATCGACAGGATATTGCGGACTCCGGTTCTCCAGCGAAACAAAAACTTACAATTTAATCCAGCTTAATATGGCAACAATAGAAGTAACAAAACAATCTCCAAATACGGAAAAAAACTATCAAAAAGTTATTGTAAGAGGAGAAATCGATAGGGACACCATCGCTCAGCTTAGAGACGGGATGGAGCAAATAATCACAACCCTTGAAGCAAACACGCTTGTTCTGGACATGGAAAACCTTGCATTCATAAACAGTGAAGGTATTGGTTATTTAACGGATGTTTACAACAGATTGAGCGGATCCGGAAAGAATATAGTTATATTAAAAGCATCAGCCAGGATAATGGATATATTCCAATTGGTTGGTATAAACCAAATTATCCCGTGTTACACGAGTGAGGAAGAAATAGTCAGTAAAGCTTAATATTTTAATAATTAAATTTAAGATATGTTTGTCTGGGTTAGAAAAAGTATCACAAGAAGAATCGGATTATTACTATTTCTAATTGCAATTGCATGCGCATTTGCAGCTTATTATTTTTGGAATTCTCCCCTTTCGTTTCCGATATATTATTCGTTTGCAGCAATAGGTGGCTTTGTTTTTCTAACAATAATAATTTTCTATAATCTTGTTACACATCCTTTAAAGATGTTAACAAAACAAATGAAACTTATTTTAACCGGAAGATCATACAAAAAAATAACTACCGACAGAGTTGATGAAGTTGGAATAATTGCACAATTCTTTAATGAAATAACCGAAAATCTTGAGAACATTTCACGAAAATTAAAGGAAGGACAAAGAATGTCTTCCGAACTTGAAGTCGCAAGTTCAATACAAAAAAAGATACTACCAAGCCAAAGTCCAAGTGTCCCAAATCTTGAAATTGTTGCAAAATCAAGACCTGCGGTTGAAGTTGGCGGCGACAGTTTTGATTTCATTCAGGGGAAGGATGCTACATATTTTTATATTGGTGACGTTACCGGGCATGGTGTTCCGGCAGCGCTGATAATGATGATGGTTAATACCTTACTGCACACGTATTCGGAAATGTATTCAAGTGCTTACGATATAGTTGTTAATACAAACAGAGTTCTTAAGCCAAGAATAAAGTCCGCAATGTTCATGACAATGCTAATGCTCAAATGGGATCATATACAGAAAAAAATGACGTATGTTGGTGCCGGACATGAACATATTTTGATATACAGAAATGGTACCGGTGAATTGGAAGCTCGTCCTACAGGTGGCATAGCTCTTGGAATGGTTCCGGACAACAGTAAAATTGCAAAAGAACAAGAAATACCTTTGGCGGACGGAGATATGATTGTTGTTTACACGGATGGTATTACAGAGGCAAAAAATGATGCGGGTGAAATGTTCGGCCTTGAAAGATTAAAGGAAACAGTAAAAAAATACGCCACTCAGTATGGGCCTGAAGGAGTTTCAAATCATACATCTTTGGACTTCTCACAGTACGTTGGAGACACGGAACAGGCCGATGATATAACATTAATGGTTCTTCGATACACCGAGCAAAAAGAAGCAACAATCGATAAAAGTACTAACTGGAAATAACTTTGATTAAAAAAAGCGATTTTTATTTTGATCTGCCCGAAAATCTTATAGCGCAAAATCCCGTTTATCCCCGGGATACTTCCAAACTTATGGTTTTAGATAAGGAAAATAAAACCATAAAACATCATTTTTTTTATGAACTCCCAAAATTACTCCCCAAGGATTGTGTGCTTGTGGTAAACAATACAAAGGTTTATCCGGCAAGACTTTATGTTGAAATCGACAATAAAGAAGGAGAACTTTTGGTGCTTAAAGAAAAGACTGAAAATGTTTGGGATTGCATGGTTAAGCCCGGTAAAAAATTTGTTATCGATAAAAAATTTACGGTTAAAGGCAAGAAAGAAGATATAATCGCAATTATTAAGAAAATAAATAATGACGGTACAAGAGAAGTTAAATTCAGCCTTGATAAGAATTTGTCAGACTGGATAGAGGAAAACGGCTACCCACCATTTCCTCCTTATATTAAAAATACTCAGGCATCTTTTGTTGATTATCAAACAACTTATGCAAAAGAAACAGGAAGCATTGCCGCTCCAACAGCCGGATTACATTTTACGGAGGAAGTATTTAACGAGTTGGCGAAGAGAAATATAGAAATAATTATGGTAACCCTTCATGTTGGAAGAGGCACATTTTTGCCGGTTAAAACCGATAATATAGAAGATCATACAATGCACAGTGAATGGTATGAAATCACAGATGAAAACGCAAAAATGTTAAATTTAGCCAAGAAGAAAAATAAAAAAATTATTGCTGTTGGAACAACCTCTGTTCGAACACTTGAGTCGAATTTCAAAGACGGACTGTTCCATGCCAAAACCGATGAAACGGACATTTTTATATACCCCGGATATACTTACAAAGCTGTGGATGGGATTGTCACCAATTTCCATCTTCCGGAAAGTACGCTAATAATGCTGGTAAGCGCTTTTGCCGAAAAGGAGTTCGTTTTTAAAGCCTATCATGAAGCCATAAAAAACAATTACAGATTTTATAGCTTTGGAGATGCAATGATGATTCTTTAAATCCAGTCAGGCATATATTTTGCCTCTTTGATACCGGGGATTTCAAGTACCAATTCAATATCATCACTGTTGAATTTCCCTCTGTAAAGATCTTTTATTTCTCCGCCGGCGGCAATAAAACGTTTAATTTGATTATACCCTTTGTAGTAAAGAAGGTCTTTGGTGAAGCCTCCATGTTCAGAAGTGTCCTCCAATCCCCTTTTAACTTTAAGGGCATTACGCCAAGCCCTTTCAGGAGGGATTTTATAATCAAGCATCTTCTCAAAAACCTCAACAAAGGAGTGTTTTAAAGCCAGATCTACGGCCAGAACAAGAGAAATTGAAAGATATAGGTTTTTTTCTTCGTCCCCTTTTTGTTTTATGATGTTGTACATTGCAAGGCCTTCTTGAGTTTCCAAATAATTTGCAAGTCCGCGATTAAACAATTCATATTCCTGAACTTTGCCATTCTCTGCGGTAAGTATATGTGTCTCTATTTCATGTATAATCAAGTTTTCAATTCTGGCTTCCGTAAACACGGATCCCTTTCTAAGAAAGAGTCTGTTGTTTTTGCCGGCAATTGCATCTGAAACCATCTCATCTTTAATTTTGGCCTCCCAATTTTTAAGACCATATTTTAAAAACACCCTATCCATCATTAACTTTGCTTCAGACGCTGTTATATTCCCATTCTCCTGTGAATAAACCACAGAAGTATTTTTAAGCCAAGTATCAACATCCTTTAACATGTCTTCATCCGGGCTACCATAAAGATCTATTGATGCTTCCGTAAATTCATCCGCAAATCCTCTGAATTCAAGTAGTGTTATTTTCTTTAAAATTTCATTTTTTTTCTTTTCAAAAAGTTTTCCAAGATTTGTAGAATCGGTTCCCACTTGAATCAATTCCTTCTTAAGGCTATACAAATCAAACTTTAGTTCCGGATAAACAAACTGTGGATTTGTTTTAAAATCTTTAAAAAACTTGATTCTTTCCTCTTCAAGATTAACCGGTCTTAAGTGATAAAGAAGCTTTAATTTCTCATCAATCTTAATAAGCTGCTGATCTATTTCGTTGTAATTAATCTGTTTTCTTTCAGGAGTTTTTTTTATAGATTTATTTAATTTATCATCTTCCGTTGTTTTTTCCGTTGGAAGAATCTTCTTTTTTACTTTTTTTGAAGGATCGATTAGAAAGTTTTTTAAATCTCTTCGACCAACAACAAGGTCATAATCTTTTTCAGTAATTTTCTCTATGTCGGCAACAGTCTGAATTCTTTCTCCGGCAATTGAAAGCTTTAGTTTAACAGTTGATTTCTCATCATCGTACTCATATTCATCCTGTAAAAGACCCGCTTCAATTGCAAATTGTTCGTCTACAATTGTCCTTTCTTTCCCCGAATCCATTCTTGCAGTAACTCTTCTGGTTCCGTCTTTAAGGTAAACTCCAACAATTTCTTCAATACCAACTACATTCTTACCTGAAATCTGATGAATATTTTTCTCCACAATATTGCCAAACAAGTCTTTTGCAACCCTCACACCTTTTGTTGGATTGGTAACTTTTATTCCTTCTATTCTTTGCAAACGTCTCTTTAGCGGCGCAAGATTTGCAATTTGAACCCCAAGTCCGGCTCGTGCATTTATTTCAAGCAAAACCGGGCCGGAAGTCTTATCTATAGAGATGTCAGCCGCCATATAACCAAGATTCGTAATTAACTGACATTTTGATGCAATCATTAATATGTCATCCCAATAAGGAATTTTTAGACCTTTTATGGGACCTATTCCCGGAATTTCTTCGATTATTCTGTTCTTGTAAGATATATGAGTCGTTTCACCTTTTGCTATATCAATACCAACGCCAACTGCACCCAAATGCAGATTAGCCTTGCCTTCAGACTCCTTTGTTGGAAGCCTCAACATGGCCATAACAGGTATCAAATTGTGCACTACAACTCGAATGTCAGGCAACCCTCTGTATGAATAATTTGCCAACGTATCATGAGAAATTATAAGTTGTTCAAAAAAAGCACTATCCCCCACATTTGAAATCGAATATCTTCCGTCCAAAATGTCAGATATGTGATCGCGAAGGAATTCTTTTGTTATTTTTTTCCCTGAAGACGTAACAAGCAAGTTCTCTCGCTTACCTATTATAGGGATAATCCCCTCTCCTCCAAATCCGTGATTTGGCTTTACTATAGACGTATTGGGAAGTGATCCAAAATCAAACTTTTCAAGCTCTTCCTTGGATTTTATTACAGCATAAAGTTTTGGAACAGGGATACCGCGTGCAGATAAAAACTTCTTTGTTTTTAATTTATCATCGGCAAGTTTTATCGTCTTTTTTGTATTATAAGGACGAATATATTGCAGGTTCCTTGCATTTAAACCCAGAATTCCTTTGTCGTTAAAAATCATGCACTTAAAAGTAAAATATTACTCTTCCTCAACGTGACGAAGAACCTCTCTGAACCTTACATATTCAAGCAATCTCAAGCCAGTCCATCTACCAAGAAATATATTGAAGAATATTATCAATATAATAACTTCGGGATAAGACAGCATGAACCCCTGAAGGGCTATAAATTTCAGTTTAAACAGATAAAGATCAACTTCTCCACCAATTACTATATATGCTATCACGGCAACCAAAACAGTTTGCAGTGTTAAAATCATAGCCTGTTTAAAGCCCTTGCTTCCTTGTGCGTCAACAAATTTTTCCGTTAAAGTACTTAAAATCAACATCGGGAAAACGGAAAGTGAATAAAATTGCGCGTCAAACAAGTTGAATCTAATGGAAACTATAAGCATGAATAAGATTGCTATTGCCACGGAACTCAGCACAATAGCCATTTTTGGAACGTAAAGTAACCTGTACCTCTTTAATACCGCGCGTGCACCTGTTCCAACAATAAAAACAATCAAAAGTGTAAGTAATCCCAGCTTGATTCCAAGAATCCAAAAAGTCAGAGTAATAATTGTTGGCGTATAAACTCCAAATGTAGTTAAACCAACCACCTGCTTCATTATTGATACAACGGTAGCTATCACGGGCAGCATGAGTATAAGCATAACCGTATTTGCCGGAATTCCGCTGTCTATAAGATAATTAACAAAATAAGACATGAAGTTCCAAATCTGCAATTGTCCGGTTTGCGCATTTGTAAGCTGATAATCATATCCATCCTTTTCCATTCTGCCTATAAATTCGTCGGGCGTTGAACTTTCTATAAAAGCATATATGGCGGCCTCCTTTGCAGAGACGATATTCTTTGGTTTTAAAAGCTCATACTGACGTTGCAATTGTGTAGTCCCCTGGTCGTCATCACTAACTACAAGAATTGTTTTATTATCAAATGTTAACAACTCTTCCTGTCCGGATTGGTTTTGTTTAATGCGGGAAAGAGCACTGAGTCCGGAATTTCCTTCCGTCCAGACTATTATCTCGTCGATTTTCTTTAAATTTTCAGTGGATTCTCTAAGCTTACGCTCAAGAATTTCCTCTGTAATAAACTCTGTTGCGCTGTCATAACTCTCATAAACAACTATATCCGCATCTCTGTCACGCGCATAATTCTTAAATCCCTCGATTCTGTCCTTAATTGCAGCTTTGTCTGTAATAAAGATTATTATTTTCTTATAAACAAAGATGTCTTTTGATACCGTTTGAGTTTCATTTCCATCATTTGCCGTAAGAGTAACGGTTTTTTTACCAAGAGTCGTGTAGGTATTAACAACTTCTCGCCCTTCTTTCTTGTTCCCGTCCCCGAAATCCCAGGTATAAGTTATATTTGCATCGGCATTTGGATGAGTGGTGCCCGATGCGTCAAAAATTATGTTTTTATCAAGCTGTATTGAGTCTCCGGCCTTTATTGCGGCCTTGAATGTTACTTCTTCCGGAATTACATCTGCTATTAAGGCTTCATCCTGCGCAAAAGTTGTTAAAACCGTAAAAGGAGTTATGTACACAAAAAATGCCAATGTCGCAGCTATTTTTCTGCTAATTTTAAACATATATTGATAATTTACTTGGTGCTGACCGGGGAATCTTACCAAAAGTCCTTGAAAAACTCAATAAACAGCTTTATATCTTTGCAATTCGGTGATATTTTTGGTATAATATTGAGATTTTAGAAGCACCGGTCTTTACAAAAAACGAAAATGAAAAAATCAATAAAAAATATTCTCTCCATAGCTACAGCCTTTGCGTTTATATTATCGCAAAGTAGCGTAGCTCTTGCACTTGATAGCAATCCTTTTGCAATTGAAGCTTTTGGAACGGATACAATTGCGGGTTATACAGCACAAATATACTCTTCAAAGACACTTCCAAACAAAGTGGTTGAATTTACGGTTAAAAAACCAAACGGAAGTACTCTTAACATCCCAATTGAATCGGATGATAACGGAATAGCCGAATTTGATCTTTACGATTACCACACAAAACAGGCAGGGACTTATTTTATTTCCGCCAATCTTGAAAACAGAACTGACGGCAAAATTAGCAGTTTTTATGTATTCCCGGATGAAGTATCTGAACTTGTTTCGGAAATACAGCCATCAAAACTACTTGGAACTTCAAACGGAATAGATAAAATTTATATTACAGTTAAGCTAAAAGACAAGAACGGTAACGCAATAAAAGGACACGAAGTTGAAATTGTTTCAAGCAGAGCCACGGACAAAGTTCAGTTGGTTTCAAAAGATCAATTTACAAATGAAAGCGGAGAAATATTCTTTTCGACTTCATCATCAGAAGAAGGAATTTCCATTTATTCTTTTCTGGATACAACCTCAAACACTGTTTTACAGAAAAGACTTGAAGTTGCTTACACAATGCCGGCAAATGTAGGAGGATTTATACCTACTGCTTACGCGGCTGCGGGAGAAGTATCCAAATTTATATTTACCGATTTGCCATCTTCAATAGCTGCAAATTCAGATGTAAAATTTACATTAAAGGCTATTGATTCCGAAGGGGCACCGGTTCCAAATTATTCGGGAACGGTTCATCTTTCATCCGAGGGAACAAACAGCGTATATGCGTCTCTACCAAATGATTATACTTTTGATGTTGATATAGATGCGGGCAGTCATACTTTTAGCGGAGTACAAGCTATTAATTTTGCGCAGGAAGGAACATATAAAATTGTAGCCACAGATTTGAATGATTTCACAATAAGAGGAGAGACAAGCATCACTGTTGGTGCTTCTTCAACACAGGGTTCCACAAACACTACAGGTTCAACGAGCACATCAACGGATAAGTTAAAAATTACGAGTCCTACGTCAGGCACATATAGCAGTAGCGAACTTGTTATTAATGGAGTTGCACCTTTGGTTGGTTCTACAATACAAATATTCGACAACGATAGTAACACTGGTTCTGTTGAAGTTAAATCCGACAATACATTTTCTTATAAGCCGTCGTTTATAGTTGATGGCACTCATAAGTTTTTTGTTGTGATGCAAGACGACAACGGTACTATTTTAGATACTTCCGACGAAGTTACAATTGCAATTGATACAAAAGCACCTGAAGTACTGGGAGTTAAATTCTCACCATCATCAGGAATAAAAACAGGTGATGTTATAGATATAATAATAACTTCTGAGGAAAACGTATTCCAAGGCGCTGTTGTGTTTAACGTTGATATCGCAGAACTTGAACAGGACCCAACGGATCCTACAAAATATGTGGCTTCAATACAGGCCCCAAGTGAAGCTGGAAGTTATCCGGTTGATGTTATCCTTGTGGATGAATTGGGAAATGAAGGCGCTTATGAAGACGTAGCAACTTTGGAAATTAGCGCAAACGGAGATACTGTTATTTCCGGCAATGGAAATGAAGAAGAGCCTGTTGTTGAAGAAGGGAATAAGGCTCCATCCGACGTATTTGGAGTTAAAGCCGTTTCTGCAGATGCAAAAGTAACGCTATCTTGGCAAGCTTCAACGGATGATTCAAAAGTTACAAATTATAAAATTTATTACGGACTTGCTCCTGCAAACCTTACCCAGACAACAGAAACATTTGATAATAAAACAACCTGGTACGTTCCAAACCTTACAAACGGAAACGAGTATTTCTTTTCTGTAGTAGCTTTGGATGAAGAAGGTCTTGAGAGTGAAAACATGAGTAGCATTATAAGCTCTATTCCGTTTAGTTCAGCCCCTATATTCTTCCCTCCGGAAGAAGAGCAAAAAGAGGAAATTATTTATCGTCCGGTTGCGCCAACAATGCAGGCAACAGGGCCGGAAGAATTATGGTTCGTTATACTTTCCATCGTTTTAGCTCAGCTTTACTTTAAATTTAAGAAAAAAGTGTGCTAGAATCCAGTTTGGTGCTTAATGGTTAAATTATAAACTAACCTTAAAGATGAAAGCATACCTTGCGCTTTTTATTGATATCCTCGCTGAAATAATTATTCTGGCAGTTTTGGTCAGAGTTATTATGTCGTGGATAAGACCCATGGGAAGTAAAGAAATGCTCAGTACATTCATATTTGAAATCACAGAACCGTTGTTGTCATTTTTCAGAAAAATAATTCCAAGAATGGGAATGTTTGATCTGTCTCCAATTATTGCTTTGTTTACAATAGAGCTTATACGTTCACTGCTGCTTAGTTTTCTTATATAAAGATTATGATTTCCATCTACAATACGCTAACCAGGAAAAAAGAAGAATTCAAATCAATTATTGAAGGTAAAGTTGGAATATATCTTTGCGGGCCAACAGTTTATGACAGCGCTCATTTGGGACATGGCCGCAGCGCGGTTGCTTTTGACGTAATACGAAGGTACTTCCTATACAAAAACTTTGATGTGAATTTTGTTTCAAATTATACGGATATAGACGATAAAATGATAAATCGTGCCAAAGAAAAGAATATAAGCGTAAAAGAACTTTCTGAAATGATTATTCCTTTGTATGAGCGGGACTATGGAAGATTAAATGTTATGCCGGCAACAACTCATCCAAGAGCAACCAATTACGTTGATCAGATAATAGCTTTGATAAAAATTCTTGAAGAAAAAGGAGCAACTTACGAACTTGAAGACGGGATCTATTTTAATATTTCCGTTTTTCCGGACTATGGAAAATTGTCGAAACAAAATATGGAAGATCTTCAAATGGGATCACGCGTTCAGGTTAATGAAAACAAGAAAAATCCACAGGATTTTGCTTTATGGAAAAAAGAAAAACCAGGAGAACCTTCGTGGAACAGTCCATGGGGGAAAGGCCGCCCCGGATGGCATATAGAGTGCAGTGCTATGAGTATGGATCTTCTTGGAGAAACATTTGATGTCCATGCAGGCGGAGCTGATTTGGTTTTCCCCCACCATGAATGTGAAGTTGCGCAAAGCGAATGTGCCACGAGTAAACAATTCGCAAACTATTGGATGCATAACGGTTTCATAAATATAAATAAAGAAAAAATGTCCAAATCTTTGGGCAACTTTATTACCTTGGAAAACCTTTTGGATAAATATCCCGGAAATGTTATCAGATTTTTATATCTTCAAACTCATTACCGATCTCCTATAAATTTTTCCGAAGATTTAATAACGCAGTCGATAAATACGCTTGAACGCATAAATGATTTTATAAGAAAAATTGAACAAATTGATACTGAAGGAGATGAGACAAAAGAACTTGTTGAAGCTATGGAAAAATTGCGCGTGAAATTTGAAAAAAGTATGGATGACGACTTTGAAACTCCTGAAGCCTTAGCCGCAATTTTTGAATTTATTAAGGAAGTGAATAAGTTACAGGAAAGAGTTCAATTAACAATTAATGACAGAAATAAAGTTCTTGGCTTCATGAAAAAAGTGGATAATGTTTTCGCTATTATTTTTACCGAGAAGGAAGAAAATTTGTCCGGAGAAATTTTAGATTTAATTAAAGAGCGTGAAGAAGCACGCACAAAAAAAGACTGGGGAAAATCCGATGAACTTCGCGACAAACTAAAAGAAAAAGGAATATTGGTTGAAGATACTCCAAAGGGTACAATCTGGAAGAAAGCCGGTTAAGAATTAAGCAAATAGTCGCCAAGTTCCCATATATCCCCCGCTCCCATTATAATTACCACTTCAATATTATCAGGGTTTTTTGATAGATAATCTTTTATCTGTTTGTAAGTTTTAAGATTGTAAGCTTTAACACCATGCTCTTTAATAAGTTCCACAAGATCGTTTGCGGAAATTGATCGGGTATCTTTTTGCGTATCACGAACTTTGTAAATATTTGGAATAATAACTATATCGGCATCTTTGAATGCAGCGGAAAATCCGGAAAGCAGATTTTTTGTTCTGTTATATTGATGTGGCTGAAAAACACAGCAGATTTTTTCCCCTTTATACCTTTCTCTTGCCGCCCCAACCGTACTTTTTATTTCGGTTGGATGATGGGCGTAATCACTTATAAGCGTTATATTGTTGAACTTGCCTATAAGCTCAAATCTCCTCCATGCACCTTTAAAATTATTAAGCGCCTCAATTGTTTTTTCTCTTTCAATATGCAGTATCTGACCAAGAGCCATAGCCGCAAGAGCGTTCATCATATTAAAAGTTCCAGGAATTGATAAATTTAATTCTCCAACAAATTCTCCGGCTTTTTCAATTTTGTTTCCTCTTAAAACCCAGTCTGCGTTGCCTTTACCGGAACCAAAAGTTATCAAGTTCCCCGAATAACCTTTAAGAATATCACCAACATTCTCGTCATCAATATTGGCTATTAAATAACCATCTTCAGGCAATTTACCAACGAATTCTTTAAACGCATTTTTGTAATCCTCCAAATCTTTGTAGTAATCAAGATGATCAGCCTCAATATTGGTAATAACTATGATTTTTGGAGAATAATTGAGAAAATTTCTTTTATACTCACATGCTTCAACAACGAAATAATCTCCCTTGCCAAGCCTGTGATTCGAATTTCCCAGTTCTTTTAAATTCGAACCAACCATAACTGTTGGATCTTTATCTCCCGCAATCATGGCAAGCGTAGACATTGAAGTTACCGTTGTTTTTCCATGCGTACCGCAAATTGCTATCGTAAACATTTTTTTTGTAAACTCACCTATTGCCTCGGACAAATTAACTGTTGGAATATTTAGTCTTCTTGCCTTTATAAGCTCCGGATTTGATTCCGGAATTGCGGAAGAATAAATCACTTTATTTACAGTTCTTTTTAAGTTTGATTCATCATGTCCTATGTATATTTTTATCCCTTTTTTCTTCAGTGAATCCGTTATTTGAGATTCGTGCATATCCGAACCGGAAACAACAGTTCCTTTTTCATGAAGAATTTGAGCAAAGCCACTTAAACCTATGCCTCCAATACCAATACAATGTATTTTCTCGTTCTTGTTCATCATTGCGGCTTTAAAAAGTCTATGCTAGTATTTCTTAGCTTTCGTCAGTAGATTCATACCATGGAGGGAAAAAACGATCAACCATCAAATGTTATAAATTTTGTTATTATAGGGCTCATTATTTTGAGTACATATTTATTGTATTCGCTGACTTTAGCCTTTTATAAAAGTCACCAAATAGATATTTATATACAGGATTTTGAAAAAGAAAATGAACGGATTGCCGAGGAAAACAAAAAACTTATCGAGGAGTTTGACTATGTTACCTCCGATGCGTATATAGATAAAATTTTAAAGCAAAACAAGGGGCTCATTAATCCCGGAGAAGATGTTGTTGTGATAGCCTCAACCCCGTTACTTGGCGAAGAAACAGATATTGACGCTTATCAACTTTCAAATAGAAATCTGGAGAATGTATCAAATGTAAACAAGTGGAGAATGTTTATTTTTGAAGACAATCCGCTAAGATAAATTCTTGACATCAAGGTTTCATAGCGTATTATGCCAGAGTCGAACGTTAGTGAGACTCATTTTTTTGAAAAGGACTTTTTGACGCGGGGTAGAGCAGTGGCAGCTCGTCGGGCTCATAACCCGGAGGTCGTAGGTTCGAATCCTACCCCCGCAACCAATATAGCCGAACGTTAGTGAGGCTCGTTTTTAGAAATCCTTTTTTATCACTGTAAAATATGTTTTTCCACCTACAACCCCAAGAAAAAATGCTATTATCAAAAGAATATATGCAATAGTCTTAAACGAGTTATATGTAATTCCAAAAACATAATAACCTTCATTAACAATCAACCCAAGTTCTCCCAAAATGACGGCAACATCAATAAAAAAAGATTTGAATTTTGTTGCAAAAATAGATTTAGTAAGTCCTCCATGGGATGACGCGAAATTTAAGAAAGTATCAACCACCAATTCTCGAGCTATAAGCAGCATGACTATCCATAATGGAAAAACATTCAATACAACAAGGCTTACAAGCAATAAAATATGAAGAAGCTTGTCCGCCATGGGATCGAGCAGAATTCCAACATTGGTCTCTTGTTTAAGTTTTCTTGCCATAAACCCATCAAGAAAATCGCTTGAAGATGCAACTAAATATATTACAAGTGCTATGTGAAGATGATACGGGAAATCAATAAAAAGAGACAAAATTGCAAATGGGACAAGAAAAATTCTTATTAAAGTTATAATATTCGGGATTGTCATATTGAAATAATGATATTAATTAAACCAATATCATTATAGTACAAAAAGCACCTGTTCCAAAATGGAGTGCGGGCACTTTTTGTGAAGCCTCTCTCTTCTCTTTCGAGATTCTCTAAAACCAATTTGAAATTTAACAAACGATTCAGTTTATGTAAAGTTTTTGCTTTTAACTTTACAATATTTAAGACCATGTTAATATTTTGTTAACACAATGTAAAATATATAAAAATGGATCAAAATTTCAATAAAATCATATCAGGCAGAATAAAAAATGCGCTCAAGGAAGCCAATGTCTCTCAAACCGAGCTTGCACAAATGATTGAAAAATCAAGGGCGTATGTTTCAAATATAGTTAAAGGAAGATACATCCCTAAGATTTCCGAACTTGTAAAAATAGCTGAATACGTTAACAAACCCATAGGATATTTTTTAGGCGAGGATAAGCCCGGATTAATGCATTATGTTGAAAAGGCAAAGAAATGGGATAAACTTGTAAACTTAATAGAAACTGATATCCGAAAAGATCTTTCAGATGATGTTGTAGCTATCCCAATGCTTGAGCATGTCAATCTTAGAAACAAAACCGTTCATGAAATATTTGAGCAAAGACATAATCTAAAAGACTTTATATATCTATCAAAACAGAATTTAAGAAAATACTATAAATATACCAAATCGCTTGAAAACCTTATGGGTCTTAGGATTTTTATACGTGACTATCCGGAATTCGGAATATATCTTGGAGATATAACTGTATATGAGCCTGTTTTTAATAACGACATAGGCGAAGAAAGCGGTAAACTTTTTGGAGTAATATACAAGGGAGATATATGTATAAAAAGAATCTACAAGGATGGGAAAAAATATTATTTTGAACCACTCCATAGCCCCCCGCATCTCGATAAAATGCCTGCGGACAGTAAAGATCTTGTAATTGCAGGCAGGATTGTATTTTCCCTTAGCACCAAACTCTTCTAGGGGTTGCTTAATTCGCAATAGTTGGTGTAAGTTTGCTCCGAACTTTCTATAGTTTCGGTTCGCTCTTTGAAAACTTTTTAAAAAATCCGACGACGATTTTTATTTGGGAACAATTGGCAAGTTTTGTTGTTCCTAAGCAGATGTCGTCGTCAGAAAGGTTGGATTTAAATGAACCCCTTCGCTTTCAAAAAGGAGAGTACCCCTAACTATATCACAGGAGGTAGGATAGTTCTGTTCATGTTGACGCTTCTGAGCCTCTGGCTCACCTACAGGACGAACGAGGTGTTGCACCTCACGTTCTGCATTCTTGGGGGGATCATCTATGCTCTGGATGGGTTGGATGGCTGGGTCGCAAGAACATTTAAATGGCAGTCGCCGTTTGGCGAAATATTCGATCCGGCGGGCGATAAGATTGTGGCCTACAGTATGTTGGCATACTTCCAAATGCTTGATATTTTTCCGATCTGGGCTTTGGCTATAATCCTCTTTCGAGATATTGTGCTTAGTACCATTAGACTTGCGAGCTTGAAGTACCACTTCGAGTTCAAGACAAGTAAAATGGGGAAGTTACGAACGAATATCATCGGATTTGGAGGGGCAATTCTGTATATACTGCACTACTGGGGTGACTACATCTTCTTTGTTGAGCTTAAAGGAGGGCTTGTGCATACGATGTTAATCGTGCTCATGCTACTCACGATAACCAACATGGTCGAATTCCCCGGTAAGTTCATGCTTAAGATCTTCCCACGGTTTATTGACAAGCTCGGAGCGGTTATAACTTTTGTTATTGCCGCAGCGTATCCGCCCCGCTCCATTGCGTACTCGATGGTGTGGATAACGCTGTATACACTCTGGGATTATGGGAAAGCCTTCAAGCACGAAGTGGATAAAGCCAGGTCAGAAAACAGAACTGACGTTAAAAAGTTCTTGTACAGCTTCGCTTTGTACCTGTTAATGGGACTGGTACTTACGTTGGCTATCATAGGACTTCTTGAAGTCAGCACTTTAGCCTCCATCATCGCAGCCAACGTCATTTTTGCAATCCTCCTCGTCCAAAACTTCAGCATGTTAAAGGCAAAAGCGAGTCAGTTTAGAGACCGCCTAGCCAAAATGAGAAAAAATCGCAGGATCAGGAAAACCCTCAAACAACGACAACGACATCAAAAAAAGGGCAGTAACGGTCCGCCCCTGCTCTAAGGGGAGCCGGCCGTTCGCCACCAAGGGGCGGCAGGATCTAAAAAATCTTGCCGCCCGCTTTCTTAAATTCTCTTGCGCTACATATTTCAAGTCCGTTAATATAAACGTCGCACGTGGCTGGGTAGCTCAGTTGGTTAGAGCGCGGGACTCATAAGCCCGAGGTCGTGGGTTCAATTCCCACCCCCGCCACCAAAATCCTTCAACTATGGAATTTTCATTGTTAATTGTTGTTCAGGCATTATATTTTATGCTTCCGGCATACGTATCAAATGCCTCTCCCATTATAGCCGCAAGATTAAACGTCTTTAAATCTTTAGCTTTTCCTATAGACAGGAATAAAAAACTTAACGGTGAATCATTGTTCGGAGAATCAAAAACCTCCAGAGGTTTCTTTGTGGGAATCTCAAGTGCCGTTATAATGGCAGTCATACAACATTTTATTTATATCGGCACAACAAATCACTCAATATATCTAACTGATTACAGTCTTTTTAATTCTATTTTAATAGGATTTTTACTTGGAACCGGAGCCCTAATTGGGGACCTTCTCGAAAGCTTTATAAAAAGACGCATAGGGAAAAAATCCGGACAATCATGGCCAATAGCTGATCAAATAGATTATCCTCTTGGGGCCTTATTATTCGTTTCAATAATATTCATACCTTCCGCCTCACACATAATAATAATCATCATCTTATCAATGATGCTTTCGGCATTGGCAAACCTACTGGCTTACTTACTTGGGATAAAAAAAGTTTGGTGGTAATTACTTTGTGAGCTCCGCTTCAATTGCCTTTTTCATGTTTTCATAAGGCTGAACGCCCGAAAATTTTGTATCGTTTATAAATATGGTTGGAGTGGATGTAACTCCCCTGCCCTTTCCTTCACCTTTATTTCTTAAAACCAAATTTCTATACTTATTTGAATCCAGGCATGTATCAAAAGCCTGCACATTCATTTCATATTTTTTTGCCAACTCTGTTAAATTTTCACGGGAAATGTTTTTTTGATCGGCAAACAAATCTACGTGCATCTGCCAAAAAAGATCCTCTTTTTGTTCCCCGGCACAATAAGTTGCTTCACTAGCCTTCTGTGCAAACTCATGATTTTGAATAGGATAGTCCTTGAACACAAGTCTTACTTTGCCGGTTTCAATATAATCGTTTTGCAATTGAGGAAGTGTCTGCATTGCAAACATGGCACAAAATTGGCACTCATAGTCACTGTATACCGTTATAACAACTTTTGCATTTGCGTTGCCTTTTGAATAAGTTACGTCTGTTTCAGGAGCAACTGTTATATTTGAACCGTCATCGTTAGAGCAACCGGAAAATATAAAAACAAATACTGCCAAAGAAGATAGTATTTTTCTCATATAAATAAGTTGATTAATATTTTCGGGTACTATTATGCCCCAAAATTACTCATTTATCAATATAGAGATTGCCTTTTTAATATCAGTGTAATCTCCTGCCTTTGGAAGAAGAATGTACTGGCCGTTAACTGTTTTGGATGAATATAGAAAATTCGCATCACTTATAACATTCCCGCTTTCTATCGCATAATTTTTATAACTTTCAAGATAACCAAGCACTTCAAATACGCCAATATCGGTTTTTATGTTTTTTATTACAACGCCGTAGATATTTACCGCTTTATCGATATCCGACAACAAATCAAGCATCTTAACCTTAACTCTTATTGCCTGAATAACCTGCTGTTGACGTTTACTTCTGTCAAAATCACTTGTCGTTTTCCTACTCCTTGCATACATCAAAGCCTGTTCTCCATCCATATGATGTGATCCTTCGTCTATACTGTACTTTGTATATCCGTTGTTAGCGGTCGGGAAGTATGGATCGTTAATTTCCTCTTTCACATAGACATCAATTCCACCCAATATATCAACAACTTCTTTAAACGCTGAAAAATCAAAAACAACATATTTATCAATTTCAAGTCCGGACAACGTATTTAAATCCTGCTTTATTTTTTCTATACCGTAAGCACTGTAAATACTGTTAATTTTTCTACCGTTAACATAAAGATCACGCGGAAAACTTATCAGAGTTATTGTTTCTTTTGATGGATTTATTGCGGCCAATATAATTGTATCCGTAAGATTTTCATTTGTTCCCAAAATAAGAATCGTGAAAATATCGGACGAATAATTAACTGTTATTGGTTTTTCTTCCTCCGGCTCAATAACAACAACCGGCTCAGGTTTTGGCTCTTCGTTATCTGGCTCTTCGTTATCTGGCTCTTCGTTATCTGGCTCTTCATTATCTGGTGCATCATTATTGGCGGCCTCATACAACGAACCTTGAATATTCAAAAGAACATTCTGATAAAGATACTGGTTTTCTTCTTTAAGCTCACCAATTTCCTCCGCCATTGAATTGATTTGAATATCTTTCTTAAGAATATCCTCCTTTATCCCTTTAATCCCAATACCAATACCAAACATACCTATTAACATTGCAGCAATTACGCCAAACAAAAGTATGCGATTACCATCTTTCACGTTCCCGTCATATTTATTTTGCAGTTGGTTCATCTGAGGTTAAATCAATACCTATACGTGCGGCTATTTCCTGATCCACAAACTCCCTTTTTCGACCATATTTCATTCTTGAATATTCTCTTACAATTTCAGCGACTTTTTGATTTCTGCCTGACTGATCCCAAATTGTTTCAAGAGAAAATGGTCTTGATGTAGTATTTTTTATATTTAATTTAATATAAGCTTTGAAGTTTGCTATACCCAAAACATCCGATTCGGTTAATACCGGAGCGTATTCCCTTGCCATATATTCGGCATCATCTGCGCCAACTTTAAACGACATCATAGTACCAACGTTACCAAAAACCGCATCTCTTATTGAAGTATCCTGCTTCTTTTCAAGCTGCTTTATATATTGGTGAGCCATAATAAGCGCCAATCTGTATTTTCTGGCTTCGGAAAGAATGGAGCAAAAACTGTCCGTAGCAAAGTTCTGAAACTCATCCACGTACAGATAGAAATCTTTTCGCTGATCTTCAGGCATATCCGCCCTACTCATTGCCGCCATCTGTATTCTGGCAACAACTATAAGTCCAAGAAGCTGTGTATTCAAATCCCCTATTTTACCTTTTGAAAGGTTTATAAGTAGGATCTTTTGGTTATCCATAACCTCCCTAAAATTGAACGCTGATTTGGTTTGACCTATTGTATTACGCATTATTGAGTTTGTAATAAACGGCCCAAATTTGGAGGAGAAATACGGGATCATTTCTTGTCTTTCCCTTTCTCCAGTATGCGCATATTCATGCTCCCAAAACGAACGAACAACCGGATTACGTACTTTTGCCACCTTATATTTCATAAAGTCGTCATCAACGAAAATTCTTGGAACATCAATCAATGTTGCTCCCTCTTCTTCATCTTCCATAAGAGTTAAACATGCATTCCTAAAGTAGTGCTGGATACGAGGCCCGAAGATTTCATCACCAAACAGCTTAATAAAAATTTCGGTAGCCTGACTCGAGGCAAGATCCTGTTCTTCAGGTGTTTTAACTTCAAGGATATTAAGTCCCATCGGTCTTTCCTGATCTGACGGATTAAATAAAATTACATCTTTTGCTCTTTCTTTTGGCACATGAGCCAGTACGTCCTCAATAAGATCTCCATGTGGATCTACAACACAAACACCGGCCCCACTGGCAATATCCTGTCTTGCCATAAAGCTTATGAACGCGGATTTACCGGAACCGGACTTTCCAATGATATATTGATGTCTTGTTCTGTCATCTTTTAACATGCGAACTTTTCTTTTAACTCCTCTGTAAACATTGTCTCCAAGATAAATACCTTCCTCCGGAAGATCCACCGGAGCAGGTAAAACTTTATACTGAAGCCATCTAATTACAGGAGTATAGTTATATCTACTGTTTGGGAAATGATACATTCCCGCAAGCTCTTCCGGAACCATAATTGAACTTCTCTCACGTATAAACGGGATTAACTTAAACGCCTGCAATCTGTTTTTAAATGCATGAAAAAGAAGTTTGTCGTTTAACGAATCAAAAAATATCATCCTTCTTGTCTGAAACCAGTTCGAAGAAGCATCTTTAAAGAGGTTTAGCGCAAGAATCATATTAGTTGCTATTTTATATGCCTGAGTTTCCGTTTTTGATGTCGCAATAATTCTTACAACTACGTCAAAACCAACCTGATCGGATTTCTCACCTATTTGCTTTGCAGTTTCTTCCGTTGTTTGAAGCATTCTTACATACTGACTACCTTCCGGAGCCCCGGTGTTCATTTCTTTTTGAACCCTGTCGTATCCAAACAAAAGAGCTTGGAAAGCTGTAAAAATCCAACCAAGAATAGGGATTTTTGCAAACCCGCCTTTTGAACTTTTACCCAAGAATAAAGCGGTACCAACTTTTTCCGCCCTCTTCCTCCATTTGTCGGATATCGGACTTATAACAAACTGAAATATCGCTCTATCGTCTTCCTCCAACTTTGAAAGTACATTCGTAAGATCATTCAACGGATCATTTTCAATCTTCTTGTACGTTTTAATAGGATAGGCATTATCCTTCAACAAGTACGCGTAATGAGCCCTAAGTTTATATCCTTTTGGAAACGCCTCATAACCTTTAACGTACTCTACGTCAGCATCAGGATAATAAGAAGTGATCTGCTTTTCTATAAGACTTTCATAACGACGATAAGTAACAACATAGAAATCTATTTGCTTATTCTGCGCAACCAATTCAAACGAAACAACATCAAGGTTGAATATAAAATTTATTATCCTGTTACTTAAAGTAAGTTCGCGTATCTCATGGATGTTTCTGTAAAACTGATCCATTATACCTATCTTCTCTTTAAAATCTTTTTCCGTATCTTTATCTTTATCCTTCTGGGTATCGTTTCTTGGAAGAGTTATCTTCATATAAACAAGATGCTTTGTCTGTCTAAGCGCCACAAGATAACGAAAAGTCTGCACCAGGTATCTAAAGCCAAAAAACAGGACCAAAGCAATCACTGTCCACCACAAAGCGTTATTTAAAGATACGTCCCACATATGTTGTTTTTGTATTTATTTTTTATTTTCTATATATTTTAGCACAAATAAGCCAAACTTACAACTTATCAACTGTTGATTGATTTAGATTCGATTTTATAATTCCTATCTCGTTTTTTCCCTTAAATAAGACAATAGTTCGTCAATCTTAACTCTTTCCTGTTTTGCGGTATCTCTGTCCCTAACTGTAACCGCGTTATCCTCAAGTGAATCATAATCAACGGTAATTGCAAAAGGAGTACCTATTTCATCCTGCCTTCTGTATCTCTTTCCTATACTTCCGGTTACATCAAAATCCAAAGCAAGATCGTTCTTAAGAAGATCAAATATCTGATCGGATTTATCCAACAACTCCTGTTTTTTCATTAATGGCAATATTGCGGCCTTAAACGGAGCAATACTTGGTTTTAATTTAAGGACAATCCTTGTTTCCTTATTGCCGTTTGAATCTTCAATCTCTTCTTCGTTATATGAATCCAAAAGAATCATAAGAAGTGTTCTGCTTAAACCAAAAGTCGGCTCAAGAACATGTGGAATGAACTTTTCACCTGTTTCCTGATCAAAGTAATTTAAGTCCTGTCCGCTACTTTCCGAATGCCTTGTAAGATCAAAATTCGTTCTATATGCAAGTCCGTAAAGCTCTTTCCACCCAAACGGTGTGTTGTATTCAATATCGACTGTTCGCTTTGAATAGTGAGAAAGTTCATCTTTAGTGTGCTCCCTAACGCGAGTATTTTCTTTTCGGATACCAACAAGGTCGAGCCACTTATGCATTTCATCAAGCCAATATTCGAACTTTTCTTCCCACATTTCTTCTTTAATAAAATACTCAAATTCCATCAAATCGAATTCAAGAGTTCTGAATATAAAATTCCCCGGAGTAATCTCGTTTCTAAAAGCTTTCCCGGCCGAAGCAATTCCAAAAGGAATTTTTTTACGTGTTGTATTTAGTACATTTTTAAAGTTTACAAACATTCCCTGAGCTATTTCTCCTCTAAGGTAAACAGGCTCATTATCGTTTGCAGTTGGACCTATATGAGTTTGAAACAAAAGATTAAATGTTCTTACCTCTGTAAAGTTTTTCGAACCGCAATTCGGGCACTTTATCCCATTTTCTACGATAATTTTCGTTAAATCAGCCGGAGTAAGGCCCTCAACTTTAATATCTTTAAGAGAATCTTCAATTAGATGATCGGCTCTATGTCTTTTTTTGCAATCCTTACAATCGACCTGTGCATCATTAAAGTTAGCAACGTGACCGGAAGCTTCCCATACTTTAGGGTTCATAAAAATGGCCGCGTCAATTCCAACGACATCTCTTCTTGAGTGCACGAAAAATTTCCACCAAGCGCGCAAAACGTTGTTTTTAAGCTCCGCGCCAAGCGGCCCTAAATCCCAAGTATTAGCCAATCCTCCATAAATTTCCGACCCTTGAAACACAAATCCCCTTCTCTTGCAAAGTGAAACCACCTTCTCCATTAAATCATTTTTTTCATCCATAGTTTTAAATTATTATTTAAAATTTAACGTACAGATTCATAGCCTTCCAACAACCCTCTTTTTGTAAGAACAATTTGCCAGAGATTAATAGTACGTGCCCTGAATCCGGCAGCACAGCTTAGCAAATAGTACTTCCAAATCCTATAAAATCTTTCATCGTAATCATTTTTAAGCTTATCCCAATTTTTATCAAAATTCTTAAACCAAGCCATTAATGTTTTATCATAATCAAGCCCAAAATTATGCCAATCTTCCATAACAAACAATCCTTCTGCAGCAGTTGAAATTTGTTTCATAGAAGGCATCACTGCATTTGGGAAAATATATTTATTTAGCCATGGATCAATAGTCTTACTGGAAATATTAGCACCAATTGTATGTAACAAAGAAATCCCATCCTCTTTTAAATGTTTATGCACAATCTCCATATACACTCTATAATTTTTATTACCAATATGCTCAAACATTCCAATGCTTAATATGCGATCAAATTGACCCTTAACATTACGATAATCTTGTAATTTTATTTCAACAGGCAAACCTTTACAGTGTTCCTTCGCATATTTTAATTGTTCTTTTGATATAGTTATACCAACAACTTCAACCTTATATCTTTCTGCTGCAAACTTAGCAAAAGTTCCCCAACCACATCCAATATCTAAAACTTTCATACCAGGTTTCAATTTTAATTTTTTACAAATTAAATCTAATTTAGCCTCCTGAGCCTCATCTAGATTCTTTGCATTTTTCCAATACCCACAGGAATAAGCCATATGTTTCCCAAGCATAAGTTTATAAAGTTTATTCCCAACGTCGTAATGAATTTTTCCAACCTTAAGTGATCTTGTTTTAGTTTGCATATTCATCAAATTCGCATGCAAGATATAAACAAAATTTTTAAGATTCATTATCACTTTCTTGTTTTTCTCCGTATTTGATCTCAAAATCCTAAAACATAGCTGATCAACACTTTTTACATCCCACCAACCATCCATGTATGCCTCTCCAAATCCCAAGGATCCCTGACTGATCAATCTCTTATAAAGTTTGGAATTTTTCACTTGAACATCCCATGGATTTTTACCATTCAATTTTATCCCTGCAATATCAAATAAATCTTCTACTACATCTTTATGACTCATAATCTAATTTAGTAATTAGACAAATTTAAAAATAAATATCAAAGGCATATTATCAGATTCCAACTAAGATTCAATCATAAAGGTCCCCGGCCCGTCGTTGATCAATTCAACGTCCATCATCACTCCAAATCTGCGAATTAATACTTTCATCTACTTCTCTTCGTTAGAAAGTTTTTTCTTATTTTTCAAATCAAGCACTGCATTTGAAAGAATTTTTAAAAAACTCTCAGCTGTTTCATGACTTAAGTTAACTCTGCTTGCAACTTTAATGGTCGTAGGCTTTATATTTGGAAGTATATAACCAAAATCAAAAACCATTTCATTCTTATTAACATGCACGGAAACAGCGTTGCTATAAACGCCTATCTCCTGAGCCTGATCAAACTTTACCTGAATCTTTTTGCTTTCTTCCTCCATGATTATTTGAGTTAATTGATAATTTATTTTTACGTGCCAATTGTCCACATGCGGCATCTATATCCTTTCCAAGGCTCACTCTTACTGTAACCTGTATATGATTTGAATCCAATATGCTTCTGAATTTATCGATTTTACTTTTCTGGGATCCCTTTATACCTTTAATTGAGGTTTCATTATAAGGAATTATGTTAACAAGACAAAGTAACCCCCTAAGAAGAACCGCAAGCTGATATGCATGCCTCTCTTTGTCATTTACACCATCAAGCATAACATATTCAAAAGTTATCCTTCTGTGAGTAATTTCAGTATAAGTCTTGCAAGCCTCAATTAACTCCTCCAAAGGATATTTTGTTGATATTGGCATAATTTCGTTACGCACTTCATCGGATGGAGCGTGTAAACTTACAGCAAGATTAACCTGTTTAAACTGCTCTGCGAACCTTTTTATTTCCGGAACAATTCCACATGTTGATACCGTTATACTTCTTGACCCCATATTAAGTGCGGCATCATCTCTTAACATATCGATTGATTTTGCTACCTCTGTGTAGTTAAGAAACGGCTCTCCCATGCCCATATAAACAACATGGGTAACATATTCCTTTGTTTTCTTTAATAAAGTGGCAAAATATAGAACCTGATCCGCGATTTCTTCATAAGTCAGATTTCTCTTAAAAGAGAGCTGGCCTGTTGCACAAAATTTACAATTCATCATGCATCCGACCTGACTTGAAACACACACCGTATTTCTCCCGTCATCAAATTTCATTAAAACCGCCTCAATCAGCTCACCATCATTAAGTTCAAAAAGGATTTTTTTTGTTGAACCGTCTTTAGAAGTACTTTCCTTTTTTGGGACTATTGAAAATATCGGAACATTATTCTTTAAGAAGTCCTTAACGTTTGACGGAAGCGTTTTCATGTCATCATAGCTGCCAATGCCTTTTTCAAAAAGATCCTTAAACACCTGGTTGGCCCTGTATGAAGGAATTCCGTTTTTCTCAAGCCTCGATCTTACATCCCCTAGAAATCTCATAAAATCATTAGTGTTGATGATTACAATACAACACAATTTTACCCGTTTTTTTGTTTTTTTAAAGGGAAATTCCCATATCCGCCCTTGCGGGAAAACACATCGCTACTATTCTAATTGTAAACAACCTCTCTTAACCACTTTTATATGTATGCACTGGTCTTATCAGACAACATTTTTACTTCATCGTTTTTAAGCCGAGGACTAAAATATGAAAACATTCAGTCAGTCCCGCTTTCATTTCACAACTTTGACCCAAAATCGTTAAATATTAAGGAATTTGATTGTGCCATTGTAAAAGTCGATTCCAAAACCGAAGAAAAAATAGATCCAATACTAAACATAATGGACTTTTTTCCCGAAAAGCCGCTTTATCTTATAAAGCCGTACAACATAGATATATCTACAGACAATAAAAATGTCATAGTTACAAATAACAGCACTTCCATAAGACAAATAGCATATGACATGAAAAAAAGAATAAACGGTTCAATAATGAAAAACAAAGAAAACATAATCAAGGTGGCGGATCTTTTACTAAATCTTGAAAACAGAATTGCATTTAGGTTCGATGATAAATTCAATTTAAGAAACAAGGAATTTCATCTTCTTGAATTCTTAATGCGCAACACAGACATGATTTTTAGTAGACAAAAAATTTTAGAACAAGTTTGGGACAGAAATGCAAATATGTTCACAAACACAATAGATGTTCATATAAACAGATTGCGTCGCAAACTTGATTACAAAGATAGTTTTAGGCTTATAGAAACCATTCATTGCAATGGCTACATTATGCATTCGGAACCGTTTGGATAGAATTAGAAATAAAATCCGCCATAAGTAAACCCCATTTACTTCTCCTGAATTCATGTCGAGAATATAATGAAATGGATTTCAAAAATTTGATATAAATCAATTATATTTTTTAATTTCAGCGCCCATGGATTCGTCTAAGACGCCTGTTCAAACCTTTCAAAATGCACAAGATATAGTTCAGGATCTTTTAATATTGCTATCTCAAAAAGAAAAGCATGTAATCAAAAGACGATTCAATTTAGATAACACCTACAAAGCGACATTGGAAGAAATCGGGAAGCAATTTAACGTTACAAGAGAGAGAATCAGACAGATCGAAAAGAATGCTCTTACAAAACTTCAAAGAAATGTTGGTAACACGGAACTTAGACTTGTTAATGACTTTATTAAAGAAATTTTAAGAGAAAACGGAGGCGTAATGACGGAAGATAATCTTTTTGCAGCGCTCGTTACAATATTAAAAAAGAACGATGTTGATGTAAACAGAAACGCATTAAACCTTTCGTTATCACTTGATAAAGAACTAAGAAGAATACCAAATACAATAAACTATCATCCTCACGTAAAATTCTCGAGTGTTGATCAAAACTTCATAAAAGCTGTTACAACAAAAACAACCAGTCTTCTTTCAAAGAAATCAGACATCGTATCTCACAGCAAAATTTTTGATGAAATAAAGAAACATTTTAAAGACGTTCAACCTAGCCAACTTATTCAGATAATATCAATTTTCTCTTTGGATAAAAGGCTTAAACCTACTGAAAACGGGATTGGGCTTGCTTCATGGAGACACATAAATCCACGCACATTAAGAGATAAAATTCATTATATTCTTTCAAGGAGCAAGAAGCCTCTTCACTTTGTTGAAATAGTTAACAAAATAACCGAGCTTAATTTCGACAGCAAAAGAATTAATCTTCAAGCTGTTCATAATGAACTTATAAGACACGACCAATTCGTTCTAATCGGACGAGGAATATATGCTCTTAAAGAATGGGGATACAGAGAAGGAACCGTTTCCGACATTATTCAGGACATCTTGAAAGACGGAAAACCAAAATCTCAGGAAAACATTATTAAAGAAGTTCTTAAACAAAGACAGGTTAAGAAAATCACAATTATTCTTAATCTTAAGAACAAGCCACAGTTCGAACGTGTTGGACGAGAGCAATATAAACTTAAAGCTTAATAAAGCTTTGAGGATTCTTTAGTTTTTGAGCCTTGAACTTCTTTTGAAGTTCAAATATTTTTTCAATTACTTCGCCGGTTAGTTGTCTGTCGAATTTTCTTCTGGCTTTATCAAGCAGCTCCAAAGCATTCATATTTCCCGGGTCCACTTTTAAAAGCTCAATAAGAGCATCAATTGTCTTTTCCCATTTTTTCTTTTGCGCAAGAATTTTTATATGTTCAAAAGACTGAAAAACAAAATCTTTTTTCTCGTAACTCAAAGCGACCGTTTGTCTTTTGGAAGCCTTTTCCAAAAGAAGTTTAAGCTTCCCGGACTCCGGATTCACGGCTATCAATTCCTTTAATAAAGCCTCTATTTCGTCGAACTTATCACTCTTTAAAAGAAACTCGTTTTCTTTTAATTTTTGAACAACAAAGAGATCTTTTGCCTTTTTCTCAAGCAAAGCAACTTTTTCATGTCCAGGTATTTTAGCAAGAAATTTTTTTGATTCAACAATGGCCTCCTGGAATTTATTTTCAGCAATAAGTTTTTCTATATTCTTCACATAGTCGTCCACAGCCAATTTCTGCCCCTCTATAAGCTGGTCGCGATAAAGTTTTTTAGCTTTAAAAAGATCTTTTTCTATTGGCCCATACCCCGGCACATAACTCTTTAAGCTTTCCAGTTTTTCCACAATTTCCTTATATCTTTTTTCCTTCCAAAGTGGTTTTAAAGTATCAAGTTCGCTTTTTACAATCTTCAGATTTTGCTCATATACTGTTTTTTCAATTTTCTTTTGTAAACTTCTTATTTTCCCGTTTTCCGGAAAATTCAAAAGTAGCTTATTACAAACGCTGTAGGCTTCTTTAAGATTACCTTCATTAATAAGTGCTTCAACCTGCAATATACCTTCTTTTTTTTCGTCAGCCATAATTATATAATTTTGTTTTCATACAATTATACCATTTTTTTGGCTGGAAATAAACGTATTTAAACGCTTATCAAATTCACTTTAAACTCATTAATCGCGTGCACTGATCTTGCTGACATTCTTCTTGGATAGAGCAATCAGAAGGATATCTGTCATCCCACTTTACAATACATTTTGTTCCGCAAATATATTTTGTATTTTGTTCATCCAGTTCTTCGATTGTTATATACTCTTGGGCTTCTTCTTTACATTCTTCAAGAGTTGGATGATAACCAAGATCTGTTGTTACAAATTCCGATGGTATTATAATAAATAGCTCCCATTCATTAGAGATTGTTTTTCCATCTACAATCTCGTGATTTTGTTGCGCACAACTTGTTAGCATAAGCATTAAACCTATGCAGAATGTTGTTATTAGAATTTTTCTTAACACGTATCTATTTCATTATTTGCTACAAATCCGCCAACTGGGAATTAATCTGTTCTAGGGATTTTTCGGTCTCGGCAAGTCGTTTTTTCTCATTCTCGATAAGTTCTTTTGGTGCATTTCCAACAAAGCTCTTGTTATCAAGTTTTGCAGACAGGGATTTTTTAAAATTCTCCAAATTTTCTTTCTCTTTGTTAAGGCGACTCTTTTCTTTTTCGGTATCAACAAGCTCGTTTAAAGGAAGATAAATTTCTATATCCGAAACAAATATACAAACAGCCTTTTCAATTTTTTCACCTTTTTCCATTATGTCGATATTTTCAATTCTGGCCATTCGCTTTAACGGCTCAATTTTTTCTTCCAAAAACTTTGTGTACTTACCGGCATAAATTACAGCCATTATTTTTTTGGCTGGTTCAACGCTGTATTGCGCCCTTACGCTTCTTATATCGGAAATTATCTGATGCAAAATTTCCATCTCTTCAACTTCCTTGTCAAAAAGAAGATCTTTGTTAAACTTTGGCCATGATTCTTCTATAAGCATCTTCTTTTCATTTAGATTGCTCCACAAAACTTCGGTAACAAAAGGCACAAAAGGATGAAGAAGCTTTAATATGTTTTTAAGTACATAAATAAGAACAACAGGATTTAAATGCTTCCCTTTGCTGATTTCAACATACCAATCGCAAAGCTCACACCATGTAAAGTTGTAATTTTTCATTCCGGCCTCGGAGTATCTAAAGTTTTCCATGTCATCCGTAACATCCTTAATAAGATACTGAAGCTTCGTGAGAATCCATTTATCCGCGCGCGAAATAATATGTTTTTTTGGATCGAATTCCGTCGCCAAATCTTCATCACTTACATTCATTAATGAAAATCTTGATGCATTCCAAATCTTATTTACAAAATTCCTATACCCTGCAATTTTCTCTTCATAAAGACGTAAATCATTACCGGGCGTACCACCTATAACAAAGCTCAAACGTAAAGCATCAGTTCCGTACTGCTCAATCATGTCCAAAGGATCTATACATGTTTCCGGAGAAGACTTGGACATCTTTTTGCCGTCTCTTGTTCTTATTAATCCATGAAGATAAACGTTTTTAAAAGGAACTTCATGCATCGCGTAAGTCGTCATAATAATCATTCTTGCGATCCAAAAGAAAAGTATGTCATAACCGGTTTCAAGAACTCCGGTAGGGTGAAAATATTCTAGATCTTTTGTTTTTTCCGGCCACCCTAAAGTTGAAAAAGTCCAAAGCCCGGAAGAAAACCATGTGTCCAAAGTATCTTCATCCTGCTTTAAATTATGGCTTCCACATTTACATTTTTCCGGAGTCTCCGTGGCAACATTTAACTCTTCACAATCCATGCAGTACCAAACCGGAATCTGATGACCAAACCAAATCTGACGGGAAATACACCAGTCGTGCAAATTTTCCATCCAGTGGAAATATGTTTTGTTAAATTTTTCGGGAACAATTTCTATATCACCATTTTTTACGACTTCAATCGCCTTTTCCTTTAATGATTTTTTCTTGCCGTTCTCTTCAATAGCAGGCTTATCAACAGCAATAAACCACTGTCTTGAAACAAGCGGTTCAACAGTAGTTTTACATCTGTAGCAAACGGAAAGGTTGTGATTAAAATCTTCCACCTTTTCCAAAAACCCCATTTTTTCCATATCTTTTACAATCTCTTCTCTGCATTCAAGCGTTGTCATGCCAGCATATTTACCGCAATTTTCCTTCATCTTTCCGGATTCGTCGATAACCGATTTCATTGGCAAATTATTTCTTTGCGCAATTTCAAAATCCGCAAAACTGTGAGCCGGAGTAACTTTAATTGCTCCTGTTCCAAACTCAATATCAACAGCTTCATCAGCCACAACCTGAATTTCAAAATCACCAAGAACACCCGGAATCATATATTTTTTCCCTATCATTTCTTTGTATCTTTTATCCTTTGGATTAACCGCAACAGCAGTATCTCCGAGGATTGTTTCCGGCCTTGTTGTCGCCACACTAAAAGGTCCGTACTTAATCCAGTAAAGTTTTTCTATCTTATCTTTATAATCAACTTCATCGTCGGCCAAAGTGGAACTGCAACGTGGACACCAGTTTACAATTCTGTTCCCTCTGTAAATAAGATCATCGTTATACATTCTTACGAAAATTTCTCTAACAGCTTTGGAAAGCCCTTCATCAAGAGTGTATCTTTCGCGCGTCCAGTCACAACTGGCTCCCATTTTTCTAATCTGTTTTCTGATTGTGTTTCTTGACCCCTCAACAAACTTATAAACTTCATCCAAAAATTTCTCACGCCCAAGATCATGACGGGTAATCCCCTTTTCAAGTAAGTTTTTTTCTACACGATTCTGAGTGGCAATTCCGGCATGATCCGTTCCCGGCAGCCACAAGGCAGAAAGACCCTGCATTCTTTTATAACGAACCATTATATCTTCAATCGCGAGCATTGTAGCGTGTCCCAAATGAAGAGTCCCCGTTGCATTTGGAGGCGGCATTGAAACCGTAAACGACTCTTTTTTTTCATCTATCTTTGGCGTAAAAACACCTGAGTTCTCCCATTTCTCATAAATATCGTCTTCGTATTTTTTTGCTTCGTATGCCTTTTCTATTTCTTTCACGATTGCTATTGGTTATAATTAGCGACGATTTTTTGCCCACAACTTTTATATCACAAAACAAACGCTTAAAGAAGAATAAAAATCGCAAATTGATAAAATTAACATTTAGTTGTATAATATAAAGATTAATTGAACTTTAATGGCCGATGATAAAAGACAATTTGGCGTCGAAACCGAAAATAAAGTTGATACTTTAGAACCCGGTCGTGTCGAACAAAAGCCTGACACAAAGGAGGTTCATGAAGCAAAAACGTCAGTCGGCATAGAAGCCGGTGAAATTATTGAAGGCTCTGAAGTCTCAAATGAAGAAGTAAGTGAATCGGAAAAAAGACAAAAAGAATCTTATTCGGGTGGATCTACAGGAGCAAATACAAGCCAGCTTGCAGGAACCAAAGAACCCGAATATCCTTCCATAAATAAAATGGCCGCACAGGTTGAAAATGAATTAAAAAAAGAAATAAAAGATCTTCAGAAAAAAATAAGCGCGGTTATGAGAAAAGGAAAAAACTTGGACGCGGCACATTTAAACTCACTTGTATCAAGATTAAGACAGCTTAAAGAAGCCTTAGCTTCTCTTGCTTACGCTACGGTAGATGCCATAAAAGATTTGTGGCACAGGTATGTGAAATAAGAACTTACGAAAGCCCGTACATTCTGTTGAGCGCTTTTAAGGCTGCCCCCTTAACTTTTTCAGGCACCTTCACCTGATTTACAACCTTCCCTTCAACAAGCGATTCCAACACCCAAAGTAAATACTGCGGAGAAATTCTGTCCATCATGGAACACATGCAAATAGGCGTGCCTATAAGGAAAATCTTTTTATCAGGATGCTGTTTTGCTAGCCTTCCAACAAGATGAATTTCTGTCCCAATTCCCCAAACACTACCATTTGGTGAGTCTTCAATCTGCTTTACTATAAAACTTGTTGAACCCATAAGGTCGGCTTTTTGCGCTACCTGCTCTGGAACTTCCGGATGGACAATTATTTTTATTTCAGGATATCTTGCGCGAAGATCATCAATATCCTTACATGAAAATCTGGCGTGTACCGGACAATAACCGTTCCATGCCAATATTTTTGCATCACGTATTTCGTCTTCACTCAGTCCCCCACTTACCTTTTCCCTTTCCCAAAGCGCGATTTCTTTAACTCCCAACTTGCGCGCAGTATTGGTACTTAAATATCTGTCCGGGAAAAAAAAGATGCGTTTACCCTCCCCTATAATGTATTTCAGAATCCCTTCAGCATTCGCCGAAGTGCAAACGTATCCGTCATGCTCTCCGCAAAAGGCCTTAACCTCCGCAGAACTGTTTACGTAAGTTACCGGAATAAGATTCTCGGTAAGCCCAAGAGACTCCAAATCTTTCCAGGCATTTTTAACTTCATCAATCGGAGCCATATCCGCCATCGGACAACCGGCGGAAATATCAGGCAGAATAACAACCTGATCATCTCCCGTAACAATGTCAGCAGTCTCCGCCATAAAATAAACACCGCAAAAAACTATATACTCGGCGCTGGATTTTGCCGCTTCCTTGGATAGATAAAGCGAATCTCCTATTCTGTCCGCAAACTCAATAACCTCATCCCTCTGGTAGTGATGACCTAGAATCATTACTTTTTCACCCAGTTTTTCTTTAGCTTTTGCGATTCTCACCGCGGCTTGCTGGTCTGATAACGCCTTATATTTTTCAGGAAGCATGATATAATATTAGCGGACTTGAACTATATCATGAACAAAACACGCGCTCAAACAGTAAAAAAATTTTTCAACCAGCGGGAAAGGCTGACTATTGCCGATCCAACATATAAGCAGTGGGTTTTTAGATATACGTTTTTGGAACTTGAAAAAGATCTCGGCGAACATGGAGATATTACAACCGACGGACTACTAAATAGTAAAAAGCAAGTTACAGCCCGTATATACGCAAACCAACCGGGAATACTTGCCGGCTCAAGTGAGATAAATTATTTTCTTGCCGCGAGCAGTCCGGTTTTTAAACCCGGAATAAAACAGATTCAGATAACCAAAGACTCAAAAGACGGCACCCAGTTTGCAAAAGACGATTTACTTTTTGAATTAACCGGCGAGGCCCACGACATTTTAAAAGTTGAACGCGTTACTTTGAATCTTCTGCAGCACATGTCCGGCATAGCAACCCGCACAAAAGAAATTGTTGATAAAGCCAAAAGTGCAAATCCGGAGATTCTTGTTGTTCCAACCAGAAAAACAACTTGGGGGCTTCTTGATAAAAAAGCCGTAACTCTCGGTGGTGGTGGAACTCATCGACTTGACCTTTCCGATGCGGTTTTAATAAAAGACAATCACTTGGCTCTTTACGGCAATTCAGTAAAAGATGCTCTTTTGAATTATCATCCTCCAACATCCCCTTATACTTTTTTTGAAATTGAAGTTGAAAATAGAGACATGGCCATTGAAGCTGCAACTTTGATTCGCGATCTGCAAAAAAACAGTGCGATACCGGACCCGGCCGTAATTATGTTCGACAACATGAAACCGACTGAAATAGAAAAAATCGTTGGGACCTTTAAAAAAGAAGATCTTTACGATCATTTTATATTTGAGGCTTCCGGAGGAATAAATGAAGAAACAATAAAAGCGTATGCAAAATGCGGAGTGGATGTTGTTTCCATGGGATCGCTCACACAAAAAATTCAGCCGATCGACTTATCACTTGAAATCGGAGTCTCCTAAAAAATCTTTAAAGAAAAATTTTACTTCCCCATTAAATGCAAATGAACGTGGAAGATTATTTGCCCTGCCTCTCGTCCGACATTAAACAGAAGTTGGTAACCTTTACAATCATTTTGTTCAGCAAGTTTTTTTGCAACATTTATCAAATGGCCCATTATCTTTTCGTCCCCTTCTTCCATGTGCGCGATTGAATCGATATGTTTTTTTGGAACGATCAAAAGATGAACACGCGCTTTTGGATTGATATCCTTAAAAGCCACGCAAGTGTCATCTTCGTGAACTATCTCGGAATTAATTTCCTTATTCAAAATTTTGCAGAACAGGCAATCTTGCATACCGTTTACTGGATTTACTTTTTAAGAGATTTGTCGAGCGAATACATTGCTCTACCAACTCTCACGAAATGTGCGTTCTTTTGAAGGTTAAGGGAAATTGTTCCCTTCTTTACCTGTCTTTGTTTAAGAACTCCCAGAATAATATCCTGTTTACTTAAAGGGCTTTTTTTATCAAGCAATTCTTCAATTACATCAGCCACGGTTCCTTTTCTAAATCCCCATTCTTTAAGAGCATAAAGTCCTCTTCCTACAAGTACAAACTGGTCGTATCTTATAAGCTCGTTGTGAACGGCTTGTGTAGTTACAACCTTTTTATCAAAACCGGCTTCTGAAATCTTGTTAGCTATTTCAATAAAGTGAAGTGGCTTCTGAATTTCTTTAAGTATGATATATGCCTTGTCTCTTATGCTTCTAGGATTTATATGTCTCCAGCTCATAAGTCCGTATCCTCCGCTTATCTTCTTAAGTCTCTTATCAACTTCCAAAGCTGATACAACCGTTTCCTTTTCAACAGTTACTTCCTTTGAGGCAAGAGCCTTTTGAACATGATCGGCTATTGTATCGTTATCAACCGTATCCCCTTTTTTATTAAGGAATGAAACTCCGGCCGTTACTATTTGCTTTACGGTTGATTCGCTAATGCTCTCGAATCTCCAGAATGGGTTGTAAAGATTACTTTTATCAGTCTTTTCAAGTTCCGGAGTAATATTTAGAGAAAGTCTTATAATGTTTGCGTCAACGTTCTCGCTGCTTCCTATTACGTTTAAAATCTCACTAACAAGCGCCTTTTCCGTACTTACTCCACCTTTATTGTCCATAATTTCTTTTGCAACCGCGCTAATTTCGCTAAGTTTTGTACTTTTAACAGTTCTTCTAAGTTTTCCAAGGGCAATTTTTTCAATCTGTCTAATTCTTTCTCTTGTTACAGAAAATTCCTGTCCGATTCTTTCCAAAGTCATCTTTGGTTTGTTGTCCAAACTGAAACGTTTAACAATTACGTCTTTTTCTTTTTGGCTTAAAACCAAAAATATATCCTCCATTATTTCAGACAAGTCGAGTTTCTTTATTGAAACACTTCGTGAATTCTGTACCTGTTTATTATTCATAGGAAGTGATGATAGTGGCTAAAGTGCTAACAACATATTCGTAATCAATTAATATGTCAAGCAAGATAATTGATAAATATGCAAAATTATTTTAAAAGGAATTTGGATGAAGATATTACTCAATAAAATCATATTTGTCAAATCTTTTTATTTTGTTGTTAATTAGTATTTTTTTTATTTTCTTATTGACGCTCAAAATGGTTTTTGTTAACTTTGTATAGCTCTTCAAATTAGCATATTGCCGAGGTGGTGAAATTGGTAGACACGCCAGTCTTAGGAACTGGTGGGGAAACCCATGGAGGTTCGAGTCCTCTCCCCGGCACCATATAAAAGATTTGAAGGGCTTTTTGTTTGTAAATTGGGCTGTAAGCCGTTATCATCTTCCTTGCCCAACCTTTTTAAATGTAGACGAATTTATGTCTTTTGTGCACTTACATGTACACAGCCACTACAGCTTGCTTGACGGCCTGGGAAAGCCAAACGACATAGTCGCGAAAGCCAAAAAAGATGGTTCTCCGGCAGTCGCTTTAACCGACCACGGTGTTCTTTATGGAGCAATAGAATTTTATAAAGCCGCGAAAAAAGAAGGGATAAAACCAATTATAGGAGTTGAAGCATATGTAGCTACAGGATCACGGTTTGATAAAGTTCCCGGACCCGAGAATAAGCCATTCCATCTTGTTTTACTTGCAAAAAATAATGTTGGATATAAAAACCTACTTAAGCTTGTCTCTCAAGGGCATTTGGAAGGATTTTACTATAAACCCAGAATAGACTTTGGGCTACTTAAAGCCCATTCGGAAGGACTTATTTGTCTTACAGCCTGTCTTGCCGGAGAAATCCCAAGGCTTATTTTGCAAAACAACGAAGAAAAACTAATCGAAAGCATAAAGAGGTATCAGGATATATTTGGCAAAGATGATTTCTATTTGGAACTGCAGGATCATCCTGAAATCGAAAGCCAAATGATAGTTAATAAGAAAATAATTGAAATAGCCGGTAAGCTTGGTGTTCCTTTGGTAGCCACAAATGACTGCCATTACGTTGAAAAGGAAGACACCCAGGTACATGATGTTTTGCTTTGTATACAAACGGGCAAATCCGTACAAGATGCCGACAGAATGAAATATATCGGAGATTTCTCAATGCGCAGTCCGGAGGAAATGAAAGAGTCTTTTTCTCATGTTCCGGAAGCTATAGAAAATACTTTAAAAATAGCGGAAAAGTGCGACTTGGAAATCAAATTGGATCAAAACCTTCTGCCAAGTTTTAATACGCCGCAAAACGAACCTCCAAAAGATTATTTAAGAACTTTATGTATCGAGGGGGTAAAACAAAAATACCCTGAAGCGGATCAGGAAAGGGCTTTAAAACAATTGGACTACGAGCTTGAAATGGTAGACAGCATGGGTTTTAACACATACTTCCTTATAGTTCATGATTTTGTTAAGTTCGCAAAAGATAACGGAATACTTGTTGGCCCGGGGCGCGGAAGTGCGGCGGGAGCAATTATTGCTTATTCTTTGGACATAACAACGGTAGATCCGCTTAAGTATGGACTCATCTTTGAAAGATTCTTAAATCCTTCACGCGTATCAATGCCCGATATTGATATTGATTTCGCTGACAGCCGAAGAGATGAAGTTCTTGAATACGTTGTAAATAAATACGGCAGAGGAAATGTTGCGCAAATAATTACATTTGGAACGATGACCGCCAAAGCCGTAGTAAGAGACACCGGCCGAGGGCTTGGATATCCTTATGGAGATGTCGACAGGATAGCCAAACTTATTCCTCCAACAATTCTTGGAAAACACGCTCCTTTAATAGACTCAATTCATAATGATCCCGATTTACGTGCGATTTACGAACACGAAGATGACGCAAAAATACTGCTGGATATAGCCGCTAAGCTTGACGGGACGGTAAGACACGCGGGCACTCATGCCTGCGCGGTTGTTATTTCGGATAAGCCACTTGTAGATCATACTCCGCTTCAAAGAGCTCCAAACGACACGGAATCTATAATCACTCAATATTCAATGAAGCCGATTGAAGAAATCGGACTTCTTAAAATGGACTTTTTGGGACTTAAAAACCTTACGCTTCTTGAAACCGCAATAAAAATAATAAAAAGAACAAAAGGGGCCGATATTGTTTTGGATACTATCCCGCTCGAAGACGAGAATACGTTTAAACTTTTGCAAAAAGGAGAAACATCAGGTGTATTCCAGCTTGAATCTCCGGGGATGAAACGATATTTAAAACAGCTAAAACCAACGGCTTTCGAAGATATTATAGCCATGATTTCGCTATACAGACCGGGGCCTATGGAATGGATCCCCTCTTATATAAAAGGCGCCCACAATCCAAAAAAAGTTAAATATCTTGACCCTTCTTTCGAAGAAATACTCAAAGAAACTTATGGAGTAGCCATATATCAGGAACAGATATTACAAATAGCCAGAAAGTTTGCTGGATTCAGCCTTGGCGAAGCGGATATTTTGCGAAAAGCGGTGGGCAAAAAAAGTCCAACACTCTTACAGGAGCAACATCAGAAATTCGCTGAAGGTTCAATAAAAATGGGTCATAATGAAAAATTCGCCCATGAAGTTTTTGAAAAAGTTATAGAACCGTTTGCCGGATATGGATTTAACAAAGCACACGCGACTTGTTACGCCATGATTTCTTATCAAACGGCTTATTTAAAGGCAAATTATCCAACGGAATTCATGACCTCTCTAATGAGTTGTGATTACACCAACACGGATAAAATAGTTTTTGAAATTCTTGAATGTGAACAAATGGGAATACATGTTCTTCCCCCTTCGGTAAATGAGTCGTTTAGAAATTTTACATATGTTGATGACAAAACAATCAGATTCGGACTTGCCGCAATAAAAGGAATCGGAGATGCTCCGGCACAGGAAATAATAAACGCGCGCGGAGAAAAACCTTTTACTTCTTTGGAAGATTTCTGCTCAAGGGTGCCACAAAAGGTGCTTAACAAAAAAACGATTGAAGCACTTGCCTACGGCGGGGCTTTTGACGATTTTGGGGATCGAAAACAAATAGCGGAGAGCACGGAAGAGATATCAAATTTTGCAAAATATAACTATAAGACAAAAGTTGACGGACAAACAGATATATTCGGCATGCTTGATGAACCTAAAGAAGGCAAGTCATCAAACTCATTTACACTTAAAAATACAGCCCTGGCGACACCAATGGAGAAATTAAAATGGGAGAAGGAATATCTTGGGCTCTATGTCTCAAGCCACCCCCTACAGGGGTTAAAAAGCTATTTTTCAAAAAAGGCTCATTTAATAGCAAATCTTACAAAAAAAGAGATAGGCAAAAAATTGGCCATAGGCGGATTAATAACGCAATACAGGAAAATTTTTACAAAGAGCGGAACGTACATGGCTTCTTTCACAATTGAGGATCCTTCGGGGAAAATGGACGTAATTGTGTTTCCAAAAGCGTATCAAAAATACGGCCACATGTTTATGGAAGACGAAATGGTAATTATGACCGGGAAAATTTCCGACAGAAGAGGAATGGTCCAATTTGTCTGCGACGAAGCAAAGAAAATATCACTTGAAGCGATGATAGAAAAAGCAAAAAAAGACGGCATTTATAAGCCTGAAGAAAAAGTAATCCTGGTTAAGCCGAATTTTGATATTGCAGACGAGGAGGAGGACATTGAAGTTGCCGAGCAAATAAATGAAGTGGCTCAATCAGCTCCCATGGCCGCCGCAAATGCCGCAGAAGCGCCCGAAGAAAGCCCGTTTGTCATTAAGATACCTTTAAACTGCAGCAAAATAATTTTAAACGATATAAAACAGGAACTTTTAAAAAACAAAGGTGAAACCCCGTGCGAAATACATTTAAGCGACGGAGAAAAGCTCCAAAGAATAAAAGTACCTTTTGGGGTAAAAGTAACAGATGATTTGAAGTACACAATAAACCAGCTTACGGCAAACTCAATATAGAATTGACTATTTAGAGCCGTACAATTACATTCAAACCGTATCTTAACGATTTGTTACACTATGTATAGAACACATACTTGCTCGGAATTAAGAGGCTCTGACGAAGGAAAAGAAGTAAGACTTGCCGGATGGGTCCACCGCAGAAGAAATCACGGCGGGCTTATTTTTATGGATCTGCGCGACGGCTACGGCTACACGCAAATAGTTTTTGACCCTGAAAACAAAGATGCTTACGCAATTGGAGACGAATGCAGAAGCGAGTTTGTAATAGAAATAAAAGGATTAGTTAGAAAACGTCCGGAAGGGCAAACCAATCAAAATATAGATAGTGGAGAAGTGGAAGTTTTGGTTACAGGGGCTTACATATTGAACAAATCAATCACTCCACCATTTGAAATTGATCAGGACAAAGAGGTGGCAGAGGAAATAAGGCTTAAATACAGATATTTGGATCTTCGAAGAGGCCGAATGCACAAAAATATAGAAAGAAGATACAAGATGATTAAGTTCATCCGCGACTTCATGGACAAGAAGAATTTCTTGGAAATAGAAACTCCAATAATGATTAAAGGAACGCCTGAAGGAAGCCGTGAATACATTGTTCCTTCACGAATTTATCCGGGAAATTTTTACGTTTTACCGCAGTCTCCACAACAAATGAAGCAGCTTTTAATGGTATCTTCATTCGACAGATACTTCCAGGTGGCGCGCTGTTTTAGGGATGAAGATCAACGCGGAGACAGGCAGCCGGAATTTACCCAGCTTGACGTTGAAATGTCTTTTATACACGAAGAAGACATAATGAATGTTGCCGAAGAACTTGTACTTGAGCTCAGCAAGGCAATGATTCCGGACAAAAAAATTCAGACAACTCCTTTTAGAAGACTTACATGGCAGGAAGCAATAGACCAATATGGCTCTGACAAGCCTGATTTAAGGTTCGAAATGCCGCTTGTTACGGTAAGCGAGGAAGTTGAAAACTGTGAATTTAAAGTATTCACCGGCGCTCTTCAAAACGGAGGAATTGTAAAATCATTATTAGTAAAAGGCGGAGCAAGTTTTACAAGAAAAGATACCGATCAAATGGAGGAAGTCGCAAAAGTGCACAAAGCCAAGGGACTTGCTTATATAAAATTTACCGAAGAAGGTCCTCAATCAACAATCACAAAATTCTTTAAAGAAGAAGAAATCGCAAAGATAAAAGAAAAAATGGGTGCAGAAACAGGAGACATTATCTTCTTTACGGCCGACAAATTTGAAGTTGCATGTCAGGCTCTGGGGCAAGTTAGGCTTGCTTGTGCTCAAAAATTAGGCTTGGCTGATGAAAAAACATTGTCATATTTATGGGTAACTCACTTCCCTCTTTTTGAATGGAATGAGGAAGAACAACATATAAGTGCGGTTCATCATCCGTTTACAAGACCGCTTGATGAAGACATAGACCTTTTAAAAGAAAGTCCGGAAAAAGTAAGGTCTCAGGCGTATGATTTGGTTCTTAATGGAAGTGAAATCGCCGGAGGAAGCATGAGAATACATGAAAGAGATCTTCAATCCACAATTTTCGATATTCTTGGAATTTCAAAAAAAGATGCCGAGCTGAGATTCGGACATCTTTTACACGCTTTTGAGTTTGGAGCCCCACCTCATGGAGGACTTGCATTTGGACTTGATAGACTTATCATGATTTTCCAAAATGAGCCTAACATCCGCGAAATTATAGCATTCCCAAAAGATCAGAAAGCCCGCGATTTAATGCTTGGCGCACCTTCCGAACTGCCGGCAAACCAAATCGCAGAAATGCATATAGACATTAGAAAACCTGCCGAGTAACAGCAATGCAGAGCTTCCCAATAACGTTTTTTTGCACTATAATATATAAGAGTGAAATTATAGTTCTTTACGCGTATGAATGAGCTTCTAACAATTCTGCTTGGTACTGCAATTCTTGCCCTTGTTGTAATAGCAACACTGGTATTGATTCGTTTATACGTAAATTACCAAAGATCGCTCGATATGGTCTTTTTGAAAGTACTTGTACCTCAAAAAGAATCAAAAGAAGACAGAGAAAGAGAGAGTGAGGCGTTTTCGGCCGGAAAAGATTTTAAAGAGGTTTTAGCTGTAATGAGCCATTTCTTTACTTCATTACACAGTATTTATGGAGGAACTTTTAAAGACAAAATTAAAGGACAGGAGTTTCTTTCCCTTGAATATGCTGTTTTAAACGGTGAAATTAATTTTTTTATAATATGTCCGCGTGGGCTTGAAAGTCTCATCGAAAAACAATTAACAAGTTTTTATCCGGATTGTTTTATAGAAAAAACGGCGGATTACAATATTTTTAGAGAAAATTACAAGGTTGCTGGAACTTACATGAAGCTCGTAAAAGAATCGATAATCCCTTTTAAAACATTTACGAGGCTTAATTCGGACCCAATAAATACAACCGTAAACGTACTTTCAAAATTTAAACCGGAAGAAGGGGCCGCGATTCAAATAATGATACGTCCAAAAAAAGATGGGTGGCAGGACAAAGGACGTAGTAAAGCTGAAGAACTTTTCAATAAAAAGGGAAAACATGGCCGATCCGCTCTTAATCCATTAAGTTGGATAGCAGGGCTTTTTGAGTTTCTTGTACATGGAGACAATATGGAAAACAGCCAAAATCCGGACGCATCAAGAACAACTCCCGCAACCGAGGAAGAGGTAAAAGCCATTGAAGAAAAAAATTCTCAACCTGGCTTTGAAACCATAATAAGGCTTGTTGTTTCCGCAAATACAAGAAGAGAAGCAATCTCCCACCTTACAAACATGAAAAGTGCATTTTCACAGTATTCAACAACCAACGGAAATGGCTTTAAATACACAAAATGGCATTCTGACAGAAAACTTATAAAAGACTTTATTTTTAGATCATTCAAAAGACCCCTTAATCAGAGTCTTATTGAGAAGAAATCAACTCTAAGCTGTGATGAACTTGCTAGTCTTTATCACATACCGAACACAAAATATAACCGCTCTCCAAGCATAGCATGGCAGAGATTTAAACTTGCCCCTGCGCCAACAAATCTACCTACCGAGGGTATTTTAATAGGACACAATTATTATCGCGGAGAAACAAAAGAAGTTAGAATAAAAACTGAAGACAGATTCAGACATTTCTATGTTATCGGACAAACCGGTACCGGTAAATCTTCCGTGCTTCAAGTAATGATCCGCCAGGATCTGGAAAGCGGAAACGGGCTTTGTATAGTTGATCCGCACGGCCAGCTTATTGAGGATATTATGCCTTTTATTCCACGCGAACGTGCAGATGACGTGATTTACTTTAATCCGGGTGATCTTGAGCGTCCTATCGGTATAAATCTGCTTGAAGCGGACAGTCCGGAAGAAAGTGAGCTTGTTGCTTTGGACGCCATGAACATAATGATCAAGCTATTCAATGAGGAAATCTTTGGCCCTCGTATTCAGGACTATTTCCGAAACGGATGTCTTACCCTTATGGAAGACCCCGAAGGCGGAGCTTTGACGGATATAGTACGTTTGTTTACAGATGATGATTATCAAAGAATGAAGGTTGAACATGTAAAAAACCCTATTGTACGTTCTTTCTGGGAGAACCAAATGGCAAAGACGGGAGCAAGAGAGAAACAGGAAATGATCCCTTATTTGGCTGCCAAATTTGGACAATTTGTTACAAACACAATGATGCGAAATATAATCGGACAAAGCAGATCCAGCTTTGATTTTTCCGAAGCAATGAACAGCAATAAAATTCTTTTAATGAACCTTTCAAAAGGAACAACCGGAGATATAAACTCAAAACTTCTTGGTCTTATTATAGTACAAAAAATACAGATGGCCGCGCTAAGAAGACAAAAACTTGGCAAAGGAGAAAGAAAAGATTTCTTTCTGTACATCGATGAGTTCCAAAATTACATTACGGACAGTATAGAAACAATCCTTTCAGAGGCCAGAAAATACAGACTTGGACTAATTATGGCGCATCAGTATATAAAGCAACTTGAGGGAGAAGACGGTAAATCAAAAGTAAAAGACGCTGTGTTTGGTAACGTTGGAACAATGATGGCCTACAAAATAGGCGCACAAGATGCCGAGTATATGGCAAAGGAATTTGGTCCGGTGTTCTCTGAACAAGACCTTATCAATTTGGATAAATTTAAGGCGGTAATGAAACTTTCAATTGATTCTCAGCCATCCAGACCTTTTAGTATCATCCCTATTAATCCGTATCTTGAAGAAGGCGATAAGAACGTTGCAGAAGCCATCAAACAGCTTTCGAGACTCACTTACGGAAGAGACAAATCTTTTGTCGACAGAGAAATTTTAAGAAGAATCGGAGCAATTATTTAGTTTTTGAGCGAAAAACCGTAGTTTTATTACGCCATGTTTTTAAGCGTGCGTCCACCCTTGGTGCGTGAAGTTTTGTTGATTCTATGGGATAATATTTAGATTTAAAAACAAAAAGTTTAGATCGTAAAAACAAAAAAACTATGAACATAAGAAATTCACATTATTACATTCAGGTTAAACATATAGTACTTTTAGTACTTGGGCTTCTTGCTTACTTTGCCTTTTACGAAGTTGCGCACGCGGCGTATCAGCAAACATTCACAATTAGCGCGTATTACTCCCCTATTCTTGGACAGGAAAGATACGTAACCGGAAGTTATGAAAGCGATATAAGGCTTAATGGAGGAGGTGTAAAAAGTGCCGACGGTACACCCGTGTATCCCGGAATGATTGCAGCTCCAAGCACTTACGCTTTTGGGACAAAAATGAATATACCCGGAATTGGACTTGTTGCCGTACACGACAGAGGCGGCGCGATTGTACATGCCGGAGAACGTGGTCATGCATATGACAGATTGGATGTTTGGATGGGATATGGAGACTCAGGACTTACAAGAGCTCTTAACTGGGGAAAGAGAAACGTTGAAGTTACGGTATACGGAATCGATCCTTCAATTAAACCAAATGTGTATTTGGAAGGATTCACTGAAGCCGAAAAATTTGTAAGGACAATCGTAGATACACAAAAAATATTCAAGACAGACCTTGGGTATGGCAAATCGGGAGAAGACGTTGGGAAGTTGCAGCAATATTTAAGCGATCTTGGCTACTATAAGGGGAAAATAGACAAGTATTACGGTGATGAACTTTACAAATCCGTAGTTGCCTTCCAGATAGACCAGAATATTATAGACAATAATGAAGAATTTGGTGCCGGATATTTAGGCCCTCAAACAAGAGGAAAACTTGAAGCGATTATAGATAACAAACGTAAAGACAAGCTTCCTCAACACAACCTTGGACTGGATGACACCGGAGAAGAGGTAAAAAAACTGCAGGAAGCCTTAATCGAGCTTGGTTACGACATTGAAATCAACGGAGTTTACGACCAAAAAACGGTTGACGCAGTACTTGATTTCCAACAGGAAAACGACATAGTAGACAGCGAAGATGCCCTTGGAGCAGGATATTTTGGACCACAAACATTAAGAGTGCTTTCAGACAGACTTGCTGCGCTTGACGAACCTGTAAGCCAAAGCCTTGAAAATCTTCCAACCCAGCAGGCTACATTTGTTGCCTTTGAAAAAGACCTTAAGCTTGGAGACCAGGGCGATGACGTTATCCGTCTTCAGGAAGAGCTTAGAAAATTCAATCTGCTACGCATTGAGCCAACCGGATATTACGGAGAGGTTACACAAAACGCAGTACTCAAATTTCAACAGAGGAAAGGCCTTGTAAGCGCGACAACCGACTCAGGAGCGGGATCGTTTGGCCCTCAAACAAGAAGCCATTTGAACAGCATTTTGGGCTACAGAGCCAACAATGAGCAAAAAATCGCATCAAGAACAGCTTCAGCAGCACTTTAAAAGTTCTTTTTCCAGCTTGAAATAAGCCTTGTAGGCTTTATCGTCATGCTCAGGATTTTCGTTGTTTGGATTGTACCTTTTTTTGCCATCCTCAAAACGTTCTTTAAGACTTACAATGTTTTCGTGGAGAACCCTTTTGTCCGCATAGGTCATTATCTTTTCCTCCAACGTAAAAGGATGATTTTCCTTTATCATAATTCCATCAAAAGCGTGTTTCTTTATTATTTCCGCAATAATCGGCTCCCCCATCTCACTTAGTAATGTGTAGGCAGCCATTGAATGATCCATTCCAGGATACGTCGCACACAATTTTTTTTGCATTTCGGAGTATTTTCCGCCCGCATTAAAATCAATTATCCTCAAAACATCGTGTAAAAGGCAGGCAAAATTAAGATTTTCATAATCTATGGGAATCCCCTTTTTCATATATTCGTCAGCTATTTTGGAAGCCACCTCAGCCACTTTTTTACAATGAGCTATAACATGCTCAGGCGTTTGATATTCCTTATACAATTTTTCTACGAGATCAAGATTCATTTTTAAAGTTTTGAAAAATTTATAATCCTCTCATTTTTGTCATCTCCGTAAGCAAAATCAACAATAACTGTCCCCTTTGGCAAAACATACTCCGCCTTTTCCGGCCATTCTATTAAAACAATTGTATTTTCTTTTTCGATTATCTCTAAAAGTTCGTTTTCAACCTGCTCGTCAAAATTCACAAGTCTATAGTAGTCAAAGTGGAAAATATCCCTCCCGTTTCCCTTGTATAAACGATAATAAGTATAAGTCGGACTCTTAACGTTTGAATCTTTAACGCCAAAATATTCGCAGAACCCTTTAACAAAAGTTGTTTTGCCGGTTCCCAAATTCCCTTTAAGACAAATTACCGCATTCTTTTTGCCAATAAGCTCTTCTGCGAGCTTACCCGCAAGAGCACTTGTTTCATCAGCTGTTTTTGTAATTGTCATATAATTGATTATAAAGCCGATTTTTGATATAATATACTATAAAAAAAACATACAAATCAAAAATAAAAATAAACAATCTTCCCATGAGAAACAAACAAAAACGTCATATTAGTATTTTTGCTTGGATTGGACTGGTAATTTACACTTTTCTTTCGGCTTTTTTAGTTGAGCTTAATTTCACAAATTTTCAAACAAGTGTGGTTCCAACAAAAACCGCTCCGGCGTTTGACGGGACAACGGCTCCAATTAAGAAAGCTCCAAATTGGGTAGCGCTAAAGACGGAAGAATTCAAAATGACATACGACGAATTAAACCAGAAAGGCAAATTAATCGCTTTTCCAACTTATAATGCCGATAACCTTAAAATTTCAACAAATTCGTTAACGTGGGGAAACAGCGCTCATGACGCAATAAGAAATCAGAAGATTACATTCTCTGTCCCATACATGGGAAATTATCTCTTAGACGGACAGGAGTATGCCGGCGGACACTTGGCTGTTGATATTAAAACGCCATCGGGAACACCTGTTTACGCAATTGGAAACGGAATAGTAAACAAAACTTCGGAACAACTTTCAGGGTTTGGAAAACACATTGTGGTGGAACATAAAAATTTCCCTTCATATAACAACCCTTCACAAAAAACAACTTATTACTCAAGTTATTCTCATCTTAGTGTAGTTTCGGTTGCACAGGGAGATATCGTAAGAAAAGGAGACTTAATTGGATATTCCGGAAATACCGGAACATCAACAACTCCGCACTTACATTTCCAAATTGATACAACATCAGCTCCATGGCACCCTTATTGGCATTTTACTTCAAAAGAAGCTTCAGATGCCGGATTAACATTCACTCAGGCCATTAACAGTGGACTTAACAAGGACATAGCAATTAAAAATACAATAAATCCTGTTTTATACGTACAAAAATACGCTTCAAGCACAATGAGCACATTGCCTGAAACTACTCAGCCGGTTACAGAAACAGTGACAGAGCCGGTTACTCAGCCGGTAACGGAGACAGTCACTACTCAGCCGGTCGTAGAACCGGTTACAAAGCCAGTAACGGAAGTGGTACCGGAAACAACAGTTACGGAAACCGTAACTTCAGATGAAAAACCTACTGAAGATTTTGTTACATTTGAAATAGATTCTCAGAGCACATTCCGTGATAACGAGGAATTTACAGTAAAAATAACGGCCGTAAATAGCGCAGGAGTAAAAATTACAAATTATGTACCCGCCACACCTGTAAGGATTGAATTAATACGTGGCCAGGCAACAATAAGCCCAACAAGACTTGGTAGTTCGGACTTTAAAAACGGCGTAGCAACTTTAACAATTTCACCGAGAAATAATACCCCTCTACAGTTCGCGGTAAAAACAGACACTGTTATTAAAGAAAGCCCGGTTGTAGCGGAAGGATTATTCCTTGATGTAAACGTTGTTCATCCACATTTTGAAGCTATAAGTTTCTTAAAAAATGAAGGAATAATTCAGGGATATCCGGATGGTTCATTTAAACCGAATAATAGTGTTTCTCGAGTTGAAGTTCTTAAATTTATTCTTGAAGGAATAGACGCGGAAATAGCCGGAACAAGAGCACTTCCTTTTAGTGACACTCAAAGTGAAGCTTGGTATGCGGATTATCTTCAAACGGCCGTATATCTTGGCGTAGTAAACGGTTATCCGGATGGCTCATTTAAACCCGGAAACACGGTAAATAAAGTTGAATTCTTAAAAATGCTTATCGAAGCAATGGACGTTGAAATAAATACTGAAATCGGATATATGCCGTTTAGCGACGTGAAAAAAAATGACTGGTATGCCAAATATGTACAATTCGCATATCAAAAAAACATCATAGAAGCTGACGGAAAAAAATTCAATCCACAGGAACAAATGACTCGCGAAAATGTTGCTGAAGCAATATACAGAGTTCAAGTTCTTACACAAACCGGTGCTGCGAGTTTTAACAGCCAGGTAGCAGAAAGTATTGCGACTTAACTGTTCGTTGATGTAGAGTATCAAAGAAATCTGATATTTCGATATGAACGACGAAACAAAATTACCGGACAATCGCGACATTAAAGACATTTTTGGAAAGAAGGAAGAACAACCAATTCCTCAAAACAATAACATTCCGGAGATTCCAGCCGAAGAACAACAAGAACCGAAGGGCGGTTTTATAACCCTGCTTCTTGATATCGGATTAAATCTCTTAATTGTTTTTGGCTTGGTTTTTGTTATTCAAACGTTTATCGCCTCCCCTTTTAAGGTTTACGGACCTTCAATGTGTGACACCATAAACAATATTAACGAAGAATGTCAGTATGGATATGGAGAGTATATAATCGTAAACAAGCTTATATATCAGAAATTTTTTGGATGGAGTTTAAATGAACCTTCTCGCGGAGATATAATAGTTTTTCATCCGCCGCATAGTGAAGAACAATTTTACATAAAGAGAATAATCGGTGTCCCGGGAGATACAATTAAGCTTATAGATGGAAAAGTTTATCTTTTTAATAATGAACATGAAACCGGATATGAACTGCCTGAACCTTATTTAAACGCAACAAACAGCGGAGACACTCTTCCAAGTACAAACAGAATAACAACATTTGATGTTCCTGAAGGGCAATATTTTGTCATGGGCGATAACAGACACCAAAGCACCGACTCAAGAAGCTGCTTTAGAGACGCATATGAAGGAGGATGCCGCGGAGAAGAAGCCTACTTCCTACCTAAATCAAACATAGAGGGGAAGGCATCCGTTGTACTTTGGCCTTTAAGCAAAATACGTGCACTTCAGAGCGCTGAATACTTCTAGCCAATTCACCGAAAAAGGGTGGAAAAGGTTGACATTTTTCCAATTTGTGGTTAATATACCCTCCTTGTCGAAAGGCAAGGACCGGTTAAATTGTTAACAAACAGCTTATTAATGAGCTTTCTTAAAGGCATAACATTTGCATATTTGTAAAATATCCTTGAGTGCGAGGTTGTACTTTTAAGTATCATGTTCTTTGAAAACCAGATTTAGCAGTACACAGAGCCCATTCTGATGATTATGCGGCCAGAAAACAGCGGATACGCGATTTTTCTTGAGCTGTATAACACCGGAACAAACTCTGTGTCTGTTTTCGAAATGTTTTTTAAATTCAAACCGGCCCTATGGGGCCAAAAAGGAGTGGTCATGAGCACCAACACCAACCCGAACAACAACAACCCGAACAACAACAACCCGAACAACACGCCCCCCCCCGACCCGAACAACCCCAACCCCACGCCGGATCCGTCGGACGACGTGGAAGGCTTCAGCACGGGCGCCGTGCTGAAGATCGTCGGCATGTTCGTGCTCATCCTGATGATGGGAATCTCGACGATGGTCCTGTTCGCCAAAGTGCGGAAGCTCGAGAATGAGCTGGGAAAAGCCAACATCGCCGCCGTCGAAGCCAAAACCGCGGCTACCGAGGCCAGCAAAGTCGCGGGCGAGACCAAAATCGCAGCAGCCGAGGCCGGCAAGGTCGCCGCCGAGGCCAAAACCGCAGCAGCCGAGGCCGGCAAGGTCGCGGGCGAGGCCAAAACCGTGGCCGACAAGGCCCTGGCCGTGGCTTGCAAGAACCACCCCTACGCCGTCGAGTGTGGAGGGGACGGTACCCCACCCGAGACCAGCAAGGTCGCGGAAGAGGCGAAAACTGTGGCCGACAAGGCCCTGGCCGTGGCCTGCAAAAGCCACCCCCGCACAATCGAGTGCGGAGGGGACGGTGAACCGCCCCCCGTCATCAGACGGACGGCGCGAACCACCCCGTCCACCGCCAAACCGGCCACTCTCGCCGCCGCCCCCGACCCCGAGCTGCAAAAGCGCCTCGAGCGCGTCGAGGGGCAGCTCCAAGGGCTGGACAAGCTCCAAGGTGAGAGCAAGTAGCTCTTCCTTGGACCCCCCGGCCACCCCCATCGAAAACAGACCTACCAAACAGACGGCCACCCTAAAAAAGTGGCCGTTTTCCCCATACGCCGAAAAAGCCCTCCATCTGACAGAATCAAACTGAAATCAAACTACTCCTGTTGCCTTGCAACAAAGTAAAGCTCAACAATGGAAACACACAAAATAAGCAGAAAACCGGACCACCAGTTAAGCACGCCCAGAATCAAAAACATAATACATCCCAGGGATATAACGGTTAGCTCAAGCCCCTGTCTAAAAGCAATCGCGATATGATTTGAATAAATCTCGTTTTTATTTAGCCACATCCTAAAATAAAATCCAACCACTGTAAAAGTGCAGCTTAAAGCAAAAAATAAGCTCAAGAAGAATAAAACCAAAGCAAGCGCTGTTGATTCAAACGGATCAAGCTTGTTTAAAACAATAAACCAAGCTACCCAGCTTACAAAACCGGCAATTCCAACAAAACTTAAATATCTATTATGTGTCATATTAAAATTTTATCACACGCTTTCTATCATTGAAAGCAGTTTGGGAATCTTTCGCATATCCTCTTTTAAAAGCTCTCTGTAACTACCGTTATATAAAGCCACAGCGGGATGATACATCGGGAAATAAACCTGCTTATCCGTTCCAACACCTTTAAATCTTTTTGCCTGCCCATGCGCCTCCGAAATTTTCAAGTTCGGCAAAAATCTATTCATCGCGTGTCGTCCCAAAGTAACAATCAATTTGGGTTTAATTTGCCTTACCTGCTCCTCCAAATACGGCCAACACATTGCAATTTCATCATCCTGGGGATCCCTGTTCTCAGGAGGCCTGCATTTAACAACATTCGTAATAAAAACATCACTGCGTTTTAGTCCTATCTCAGCCAAAAGCTCATCCAAAAACTTTCCGGCCGCGCCAACAAACGGCACGCCCTTTTCATCCTCGGATTTTCCAGGACCTTCACCAATAAACATTATATCCGCATTCGGATTTCCCTCCCCCGGGACAGCGTTTATTCTGCCTTCGGAAAGTCTACATTTTTTACAGGAAAGGACACTACTGTGAATGTTCTTCAGTGTGCTCATGGAAATGGTGCAAATAAAGACCAAACAAAACTATAACTATTCCAATTCCAAGCAAATACAAAGAATATATGCTCATTTTCTCAACAATAAATCCTATAAAGAAACTATAAATTTCAGTTAAAGAAGATAATTCTTCGGCAAGTAAGTCGGAGAAATTTTCCTGTGTAACAACCAACGAAGGAATATGGCTTAAAAGCTGAGACACTATCAGTCCAAAAACACCGGCAAGAAACAAAGCTGCTCCCGTAAACTTGCTAACCAAGCTGTAAGGAGAATATATAAACAAGGCTATAAGCAAAAGGAAAACCAACATAAACAAAGGCAAAATTATTTGCAGATAACTTACAAAAGAAATCATTTGTCTAAATGTGGCCTGCTGAGAATCATCTCCGCTAAGCTCTAAAGTGAATTCACCAGGGATAATGTTATTAAGCTCTTTTTCAGTTTCATACTTCACGTTTTGCAAAATCTCGGTTGTATCAAATCCTGCAGGAATACAGGCCGGTTTACCATCAACATATTCCGGAAGCACTTCCTCTTCCCCTTCCGCAACAGGTTCACAGGCCGGAATACTTCCGATTATCTTTACGGAAATATCCTGAGCTATTGATCCCATATTATCTTTTATCGGCATCAAAGAAATAACTATAGAATCCTGCTTCCTTCCATCGTTTATGCTCTTAAGCTGAGAGGTAAAATCAGTCGCCAAATCATGCACCAAATTTGCCGGAATATATTTTTTAACCATTCCCGCTATGTCTTCTTTTGAGAAATAACCTTTCACATCCTCATCCGAAGAAACTTCATCGGAAATAAAATTAACTATGTATTCATAAGACTTATCAATAATTTTCCCATCATAAAAATCAGGATTCAAATAAGTAACCGATATACTTTTTAGAAAGAGCGCAGGGAGCGCAATAAGCGCGAAAATAAGCACAAGCAAAACAGCAATAGCCTTTCGTAATTTCATAGTATTTAAAACTTAAAAAGTCGCGAAAACAGACTATCAGTTATTTGCTATTCAGACAAGCTGACGTCATTTCCGGGTTTTATTGCGCGGTGCTGCCTTTTATCATGCGCCGGAATAATTTTCCACCTAACTTCTTTTTCAAGTCTGCCTGGAACTGTGAATCCCGCAGCTTTTTTGTGACCGCCTCCTCCGAATTTGGAAGCTATTTCTTCAAGATCGACTTCTTCTTTTCGGGTCCTAAAAGAACCCTTAACATTCCCCTTCTCGTCTTCGTGAAGAAGAACCGTATAATTTGTTTTCGGCACGCAGTTTATAAAATCAACGGCTCCGGAAAGCTCGTCAATCTCGGCGCCACATTCATCAAAATCCTGTTTTGTGATAACCGACATAGCCACGCCCTCTTTATTCACTTTAAGATTTCCCAAAACTCTTCCCCATAATTTTAAAGTTGAGATTGGAGTTGTTTTAAAAAGATTCTTTGAAACATCGACAACGCGGCCTCCATAAGCCATTAATTCCCCTGCAATTTTTAATGTTTCCGGAGTGGTATTTTGATGCATAAAACTGCCGGTATCATTATATATCCCGGTAAGAAGAGCTGTTGCCATAACCGGAGTAATTTCATATCCGGCAAATTTAAAAAATTTATAAATGATCATGGTTGTGGAAGCTGACTGATTATCAACCACATCCACAGTTCCAAAATTATCATTTGAAGCATGATGATCAATATTTATAACATGAACGTCTCCCTTAAAAATACCTTCGTATTTCTCATGATAACTTGTCATGTAAGAAGCTCCGGCGTCAGAGACAATCATTAAATCGTAATCGTGAAAATCAAATTCACTTATAAACTTGCTTATATCCGGCATGTATTTATATCTGTCCGGGATTTCATCTATACAGGCCATTGATACTTCTTTCCCTATTTTTTCAAGCGCATGATAAAGAGCTATGCAAGAACCAAGCGTGTCGCCATCCGGCTTTCTGTGCGCTATTAAAAGGATCTTCTCCGATTTATCTATAAGTCTTTTTGTCTGCTGAAATTTATCTTCCATTACGAGCGGTAAATATTTTTAGAAAGAATTTTACCGCTTTTTTAGAGTTTTGACAAGTGGAAGTTTTATTTCCTTAATAACTTTGTCCACCTTTGCAGATTTCACCATATAATTACCGTTAACCGCAAATCTTTCAAGTACGGTTAGTTTTGGATTAAAATTTTTCGGCCATCTACTAAGTTGAACTACCATTTCATCGGCAACTATCTCGAATGTCAGATAAGTAAGTGAAAAATAAGGCAGATAAATACTTGGAAATCTGAATCTTGCCGGAATTCTTTTCATTAATTGCTTCCAGCTTCCAGTGTCCGCGAAAGCAAAACCTTTGTCTTCAACGTTATGAAGTCCCGCAACATGAGTGTGTCCCGTAACGTAAAAATCGGCACTTTGCCCAAAATCATTTTCACCATTAACAACATCTTTTGCTCTTTTTTTGTATGCATGATATCTGGAATACATAATATCTTTAAAATCTTGCAAACCATACTGTTTAAGTTTCTTTTTTAATTCTCTCTTTAAGACCCAAGCAAACATGGCAATTATCACAATAACCATGTCAAAATACAAAAGAAATATCAAAACCTTAAAAAAGGTATTGGTATCGAGCAAAGTAAGCAAAGGTTTTATAAATTGCGGCTGATAAAACTCGGTAATAACATCAAAAATAAAATAAGGAATGGCGAATCCGAACAAAATAAACATCGGAACCATAATTGCCTTTAAAAACGGCCCAAGTTCGCAATAAAAATACTTACTCATAGCCCAGTGAGGGATAAAATCCATATCCAGATTATCCAGATTTTTAAACCAATATGGACTTTTATGTTCACTACCCATGTGCAGCAACTTATAGACAAAAACTTTGTTTAAATAGTATGCCAAAGAACTATCGTTGGGAGAAGCAAAATCAACAAACTTAGTCCCCTCCTCAACTTGATTACCGTGCTCTCCAATTACTTTAAAGCTTTTATCCCCAACAACAAACTCCCTTTTAAAAAACTGACCGGGGTCAACTTTCATATTATATTTTGCAAGATCCTCCTGATATTTCTTGTTATAAGCAAGCGCATGATCATGATTCCCGGGCAAAACGGTTATTTTGTGCTTTTCTCCAAATACTTTTAACGCATCAAACAGATTTTGATATTTCTTTATCACAAAATTAACCTGATCGTCCTCGGCATTTTCTATCTTCCAAAGATCAAAAAAATCACCAAGGATTATTAGTTCAAGTTCCCCGTTATACTCCTTTTTCTTTTGCAGGAAAGCAATAAGTTCCTTTTCACACGAGAAATCTTCTATAATCTCCTCTCCCTCTATATTCTCGTCTCCTACGAGATGAAGATCACTGATTATTATTAACTTCCTTTTACTCAACATTTTTTTATTAAGAATGAGTCTAGCTAACACTCGACTCTATGGTACGCCCGGCAGGATTTGAACCTACGACCTTTGCCTTAGAAGGGCACCGCTCTATCCAGCTGAGCTACGGGCGCAAAATCTTACAGAAGGCATTTTATATAAACACCCCTGTTAGAGCAATAGCAAAACGAAAAATGCAATAGTATTGTTTAGTACATGAAAAAGAATTCCCGGCCAAATGGATTTTGTCTTAACGTACAAGATATTTAAAACAAAGGCCAAAATCAAAAGAGGAACTATCGATTGAAACTCAAAATGAACGGAGGCAAAGATAAGAGCCGTAAGGACAATTCCCCACCCCGCGCCTATTCTTTCAACAAGCGTATTCAAAACAAATCCCCTAAAGAAAATTTCCTCTACAAAAGGAGCCAAAACAATTGCTATAAAGCCGGCAAATATAACCCCAACAACATTGTTTCCAAAAAATTCAAATAAAGATTGTTGCGGTTCAAATCCAAGGCTGCCAATCCCAACAGCCGAAAACAACATTATTGTAAAAATACTAAGTCCTACATAAAAGAGGTAGGCCGCAAAAATCCACGCGGCCGTTTTTTTTGCTCCTATCCAATTAAATCCAAAATGCTTTATTTCAAGCCCATATTTCCGAACAACAAAATACCAGAGAGGAAGAAGTAACCCAAGCGACTGAATCAAATACAAAACAAAAAGAGAAACTGCCGATAATATTGAATTTTCCTGTAAATAGAGCATGTATTCCTGTGCTCCTGAAAACTTAAGAACCAAATAGAAGAAAAATTCCAATATAAAGGCTCCAACAAAAACATTGAAGACATCCTTGACCAGCCATTTATGTCTACCGTAAAGCTCCATTGTGATTTTAGATGAAATAAGTTATCATTTGTTCGGAAAACCACGGACACATGTTGACATTTTCAATTTTTCTGTTCATAATACATCCTCCGCTTTTCTAAACTAAGCCTTAATGAAATTACAATCAAAAGAGCAAATAGTAAAGGTCTTTCATCATCATCCATTTCCTTTTCTAATTCAACTTATTAAGGCGGTTTCAGCAAGTTTCCCGTTTTTTTTCCTACTATATTTGTTTTCTCCGGCACTACCTTATAACGTAATTATAATTGCAAACCTTGCGATAATAGTAATGTTCAGCTTGGTGATACTTTATATGGCTCTTATATTTTGGTTCGACAGACTTGTTATAACCAACAAAAGAGCGCTACACGTGGACTGGGTTTTTATGTTAAAAAGAGTTGAATCGGAAGCCCTTCTGTATGACATTCAGGACATTTACACTCAGGAACAAGGTATACTTTCCGCCATACCACTATTTGATTATGGGATAATAAAGCTTGAAACGGCTTCATCAAAAACAACAATTACTTTTATGCAGGCACCGGATCCGGAGGGCATAAAGGCATTTATAAAAGATCATATTGAGGCATGCAGACCTAATACGGCATGTGACGTTAAACCAATAGCCGCACCGGCGATCGCTTCTTAATAAAATCAATCAAGAATAATGATAGAAAAAGGAAATATAACACAGATAAAAGACGCTTCTCCCGTTAAAGAAAATACTCAAAAACCCGAGGCTGTAGTTTATGAAAACTCACTAAGACCAAAGGTTTTAAACGAATATGTCGGGCAAAAAGAAGTAAAAAGAAATCTTAATATAGCGATTGAAGCGGCAAAATTGAGAAAAGAACCTGTCGATCACATTCTTTTGCACGGCCCTGCCGGACTTGGAAAAACAACCTTGGCACATATTATAAGCAATGAAATGGGGGTTAATATAAAAGTTACTTCCGGACCGGCTTTGGAGAAACAAGGAGATTTGGCCGCAATACTGACTAATCTTCAGGAAAACGACATACTTTTTATAGATGAAATCCACAGAATTCGTCCTGCAATAGAGGAAATTTTGTACACCGCCATGGAAGATTACGGAATAGATATTATTATCGGAGAAGGGCCATCGGCAAGATCAATGAGGCTAAAAATGCCAAAATTCACACTTATAGGGGCCACAACAAAAATCAGTCTACTTTCCTCCCCTTTAAGAGACCGCTTTGGGAACACTTACAAACTAAGCTTTTATGACGAAGATGAACTTTTTGAAATAGTTAAAAGAGCGGCAATGATTCTTTCATATTCAATAGACGATGAGGCTTCAAAAGAAATAGCCAAATCGTGCAGAAGAACGCCAAGAATCGCAAACAGGCTGTTAAGAAGAATTAGAGATTTTGCGGAAGTTAAAGGAGAAAAAACAATAACTTTGGGCACAACAAAAAAAGGACTCGCATCACTTGGAATAGACCTAATGGGTCTCGATCAAGGAGACAGAGATATTTTAGATACAATTATTTCCAAATTTAAAGGCGGTCCGGTTGGACTAAGCGCAATATCCGCAGCCTGCTCGGAAGAACAAAGTACAATTGAAGAGGTTTACGAACCATACCTTTTAAAAATAGGTTTTCTTGAGCGTACTCATCGCGGAAGAATCGCGACTAAAAACGCTTACACCCATCTTGGGTACGAATACATTGAATCGGACAAGACACGCTGATATACTTCCATCCGTGCCTATTCCTTAAATAATTCACTATGAAAAAGGGTCTGATTTTATCAATGATTCTTGCATCCACATTTTTTGTTACGGCCTGTTCGTTGTTTGGCGGCGACGATGACAACGTTGTTTTTGAAAGCAATGTACAGGAAAAAAGAATCGGGACACTTAAGTCTCTGGGAGGAATGAGTGTTGGTGAAGGAACCCATATACTTGAGCTAAAAGACAAATCAACAATGCGTCTTAAAAGTTCAAAAATAAATCTTGATGACGAAAAATACATTTCAAAAATGGTTGAAGTAAGAGGACCTGTGGCAAAGACAAGTGATGAAAAAGAATTAATGGACGTTCAAAGCATCGACCTTTACGAAGACGAAGACGATCAAAATGCTATTGAGGGAGTTGAAACCGACTATACAAACGCAAAACTTGGCATATTTTTAACTTATCTTGATTCCTGGAAAATAACGGAGGAAGAAACAAGAATAATTTTTACCGCTCCGGAGGTTAACACCGATGAAGCTAATAATCTTGATGAAGCTACCGCCAGCGAGCCAAGTAGTACAACTAAGCCAAATGAAGAACTGAAACAGGATGTGGTAATAATTGAAAGAATTCCAAATCCACAAAAGAAAACGCTGGAATCATTCCTGCAATTACCAGCAGACAGCTCAAAGCTAATGAGCCTTGGATACACACAAACACTCGTTGGAGCTGATCGTTTGGACGGATTAAAAAAGGAAAGCAGTGACAGATACGAAATCGACATTTGGTTAACAAGAGCCGAATACGTTTATCAGTTCAGCTTTATTGGGTCAGAACACGCAGATGTAGCAAAGAACAGAAACACATTCTTCTCTATGATCTCAAGTTTTAAATTTGTCGGAATACTTGAAGAAGATACCGATGAAGAAAACACTCAGGAAGAGGAGCAAGATTCCGTTGAGGAAAACACCTCGGAAGAAGCGGATTCTGCAAACAACCAAGTGGAAGAAGATAGTCCAACAGTAAAAGATACTCCAAAAGTAGACAGTGCTCCTGTAACGGAAACCAAAACCACCACTTCCAGTTCGGACTCTACTTACAGTTTAATAGCACAATACGTAGGTAAGGAAATAAACACTCTTGCACCTGAATCTGCGGAAACCGGCTCATGGAAGACATATTCTTTTGAGTTTGTAGATCCAAATTATGTATACGCATATTATACTGACGGCACCAACGACAGAAGAATTCTTCTAAGTTATGAGCATGATGGGACATCTTTTGATACAAACATTGAAGCATATTTTCAACCCGGAGAAACAACTTCGTGGACACGCGTAAGCGGAGAAAACCCTGTTGAGAACAAGGAAAAAACAGTTGTTGAAGTAACAGCCGGCGGAACAACTCAGTCTGCCGTCGTAAAAGAAGGATATAGCTATTTTGAAAGCCTTCCATACGACTTCTTGGCTCAATATCCATCAGGCTGGTATTTTAGCGGCGCAAGCGGAGGAGACGGAACTCTCCACCACTATGGATTTAGTAACCAACCTGTAGAAAATGGGAACGAACTTGTAAGCATAGATATCGTAAAGGGGTCTATTCCTGCGGGTTCATCAATTTCCGTCGGAGAAAATACTGGAGTAAAAGTTTATGAAAACGGAGAAGTTGCCGTATATATAGCCAGAGCGGACGGAACTTTGTATAAAATTCATGGAGGCTCAGGATACGAAACAAGCGTAATTGACATTGCCGCAAGCATAAAAGCCAACTAAACAGTGTAGCTAAAATTATTGTTCAATAATTTTATACAACATATTTTTATAATTGAGTAAAGAGATTTTAGGGCCTCTTGAATTTAAATTTTGGCTGTTTTATGCTAAAATTTAGTGACTATTTAAGTTACCTTTACCTTTAAGACAAGTTATGGAAAACTCAAAAAGATTCGAAAAATTTACGAAAGAAGCTAAACAAGCCCTAATAGTGGCTCAGGAACGCGCAAAAGAAGCAGACCTCAGCTATGTTGGAACGGAACATATTCTAATCGGAATACTTTCACAAAAAAATTCACTTGGAGCTCACATCCTTAGGAATTTTGGTGTTTCCGACGAGAATGTGCAGCTTGTTCTTAAGACTGTCGGAAGATTAACGTCTCAGCCGTCACAAACAAAACCGGCCGAAGGAAAATCCGGACTTAGCGGTTTTGCAAAAAAAGTAATTGAAGACGCGGTAAAAATCGGAGAGCAGTTTAATCATTCTTTCATAGGAACCGAGCATTTGCTTTATTCTCTTGTTTCTCAGAACAATACGGCTGCAACCGTTATTTTGGAAAATATGAGAGTCAATCCTGAAGACGTTAAAGATCAATTAATTCAAACATTCGAAAAAGGAAAAACAATTCAGCAGGGTGGAACCCCAAACCCGGGACAACAAGGCGGAATGAACCCAATGGAATTCTTCTTAAACGGATTACAGGGAGTTCTTGTTGGGAATGTAGAAAAAGATCAATTCAATAAAACAAAGAAAAAGGATGCGGATAAGAGCAAGACTCCCGCACTTGATTACTTCACAAGCGACCTTGTAAAAGAAGCGGCCGAAGGGAAACTAAATCCTGTAGTTGGAAGAAGCAAGGAAATTGAGCGCACAGTAAGCATTCTTTGCCGAAAAACAAAGAATAACCCCGTGATGATAGGTGAACCCGGAGTAGGTAAAACGGCAATCGCCGAAGGACTTGCGCAAGCTATTGCCGCAGACAATGTCCCTGAACTTTTAATGAACAAAAAGATTCTTTCACTTTCGATGACTTCCGTTATCGCAGGTACAAAATATCGAGGAGAATTCGAAGAAAGAGTAAAGCAAATTCTTGATGAACTTAAGACTGTAAAAAATGCGATATTGTTTATCGATGAAATTCACACGGTTGTTGGAGCGGGCTCTGCCGAGGGCAGTCTTGATGCCGCAAATATACTTAAACCTGCGCTTTCACGCGGGGAAATACAGGTAATAGGGGCAACCACAACTGCGGAATACAGAAAACAAATTGAGAGCGATGCGGCGCTTGAAAGAAGATTTCAACCCGTAACAATAGAAGAACCTTCACACGAAGAAACAAGAGAGATGCTAAACGGACTAAGAGCGTCTTTTGAAGATCACCACAATTTACAAATTACCGATGAAGCAATAACTGCCGCCATATCCATGTCGTCACGTTATATAAACGACAGATTTCTTCCTGATAAAGCAATCGACCTGATTGATGAAGCCGCCTCACTAATGCGCGTTAACACTAAAAGCAATACTGACGCCGCAAAGAAACTTCAAAAGAAATTAAACGGCATAATAAAGTCAAAAGAAGAGGCTGTTTCCGCTCAAGACTACGAAAAAGCGGCTCAGCTTAGAAATGACGAGCTTGAAGTATTAAAAGAAATTGAAAATACAAGAACTATTCAGATCCCACGCACAGAAAGAGAACAAGTAACCGAAGATAATATAGCGCAGGTGGTTTCAAACATGACGGGAATTCCGGTTACAAAACTTGTAAAATCGGATATGCAAAGACTCATGAATCTTGAAAATCGCCTTAAAAAACGTATCGTAGGCCAAGATGAAGCGGTTGAGGTTGTTTGTAAGGCGATAAGAAGATCACGTGCCGGTTTCGCCGACCACAACAGACCTATTGGATCTTTTATATTTATGGGTCCTACCGGAGTTGGAAAAACGGAACTTGTCCGTGCGCTTGCCGAAGAAGTCTACAACGATAAAGACGCTCTTGTTAAAATAGACATGAGTGAATTCATGGAAAGACACAGCACTTCAAGACTCGTTGGAGCAACGGCCGGATATGTCGGATATGAAGACGGTGGACAACTTACGGAAGCAATAAGAAGAAAACCGTTCAGCATAGTTCTTTTTGATGAGATTGAAAAAGCGCATACAGACGTATTCAATCTTCTTCTTCAAATACTTGAGGACGGAGTTTTAACTGACAGCAAAGGCAGAAAAGTTGATTTTAAAAACACAATTATAATTTTAACTTCAAACATAGGAGCTACCAGGCTTACAAAAAAAGCTGTTCCAATCGGATTTTCAACAGAGAAAAACGCACTTGACCAGGCCGAAGAAGATTACAAGAAAACAAAAGACGAAATATTAAATGACCTAAAAAGTCACTTTAAGCCTGAATTCCTTAACAGAATAGATAAAACGATAGTATTCAGAGCTTTAACTCAGAAGAGCATAGCGGACATAGTTAAACTTCACATTTCCCTTTTACAGAAGAGGTTATCTTCAAAGAATATAACAATCGAAATAACCCCTGCCGGACTTAAAGTTCTTTCCAAGGCAAGTTACGATCCTCAATATGGAGCCAGACCGGTAAGAAGAGCCGTACAGGACTTGGTTGAAGATCCGTTAACACAAAGATTCCTCGAGGGAGAATTCGTCGAAGGAGATGCAATTGTCATTTCCGCGACAAAAGATCAGTTAACACTGGAAAAGAAGTAAAAGAAATAAACTTGCAAAACACGGGTACCAGAAGTATACTTTTGGGGCTCGTGTTTTTTTCAACAATTCATAGTAGAGCCGTTGTCAGGATCTCGAGCCACAAGAATAACTTAAGAGGCTCTATTAAATAAGGCTTTATGGCAACTCAAATGACCAAACTCTTCGGCGAAGAGAGTCAGATTATGGAAGCCCTTATGCAGGCATCTCCGGAAATCGTTTTTCCACAACCCGGAACTCTTGTAGAAGGAACCGTAACCGACATTCACAAAAACAAAATCCTTGTTGATCTTGGTGGTATAACAACTGGTATTATCGCCGGAAAAGAAGCTCACGACAGTCACGATACAATGAGAGAGCTTGCTCCCGGAGACAACATTTCCGCGTATGTTATTGAAGGTGAAAACTCTGACGGACTTGCAGTTCTTTCACTTAGACGCGCAAGCCAGGAAAAGAGCTGGAAAATGTTCGTTGACGCATACGAAGAAGGAGAAATTATTCAGGCAACAGCAAGCGAAGCCAATAAAGGTGGTCTTCTTTTGGAAGTTGATGGAATTAAAGGATTCATTCCGGTTTCTCAACTTGCGCCAATGCACTATCCACGTGTAAATGGTGCCGATTCCAACCTAATCTTAAAGAGACTTCAGGACCTTGTTGGAAAAACATTTGATGTAAAAGTAATAAATATTGATCACGAAAACGGAAAACTTATTCTTTCCGAGAAAGCCGCAATGCAAAAACAACGCGACAACTCTCTTGGAAAACTTAAAGTCGGACAAAAAGTTAAAGGAAAGATCAGCGGAATTGTTAAATTCGGTATTTTCGTTGCTTTCGATGGACTTGAAGGACTTGTTCACATTTCAGAAATTGCATGGGGTCACGTTAAAGATCCTGCTGAATTTGGAAGAATCGGAGACGAAGTGGAAATTCTTGTAATTGGAATGGAAGGAGAAAAAATCTCTTTAAGTATGAAGAGACTTGTTCCTGATCCTTGGGTTGAAGCGGCAAAAACATTTAAGATCGGTACTGTTGTTGAAGGAGAAATCAACAAGATCACTCAGTTTGGAGCCTTTATGCAGCTAAGTGAAGAGATAAACGGTTTGATTCACCTTTCAGAAATTACAGAGGAACCGGTTGAAGATGCATCTACACTTCTAAAGGTTGGAGAAAAAGTTAAGGCAAAAATTATAAGCGTTGATCCCGATGAACACAGAATCGGACTTTCAATTAAAGCTTTAACCGCCAAGCCTAAAAAAGCTGAAGTGAAAGAAGAAGAAGCTGCGGAAGAAGCCGCGCCTGAAGAAGCGTAAATTCAAACATGAACAACGCGGAACAAACAAGGGCGATAACCTATACCGGAGGTCCACTTTTGATTATTGCGGGCGCCGGAACAGGAAAAACGCATGTACTTACATCGAGAATCATTCATCTTTTGAATGAGAAATTGGCTACGCCCTCTAATATTTTGGCGTTAACGTTTACCGAAAAAGCAACGGATGAAATGATGGACCGCGTGGACCGGCAACTCCCCTATTCTTACGAAGACATAGCAATCCACACTTTCCACGGATTTTGCGATAAAATACTTAGAGAAAAAGGGCTTGAAATAGGGCTAAATACTTCTTATTCAATTCTCACCCAAATAGATCAATGGATGTTCATCAAAAAACATTTGTTTGAACTTGACCTTGATTATTATCGTCCACTTGGCAACCCAAACAAGTTTATTTCCGCTTTGGGAACACATTTCTCGCGTTTAAAAGATGAAGACATCTCACCTGAGAAATATTTTGAGTATGCCCAAAATCATGCCGATGAAAAACAACTGCTTGAGATAGCTCTTTCGTATAAAAAATATCAGAGCCTTTTGATCCGCGAAAATGCAATGGATTTCAACGATCTTCAATACTACGTTTTAAGGCTTTTTGAAAAAAGACCTTCGGTTTTAAAATATTATCAGGAAAAATTCACACATATTTTGGTTGATGAATTTCAAGATACAAACTTTGCCCAAAGCAAAGTTATAAATCTTCTTGCGAGCGCTCACAAAAATATCACCGTAGTGGGTGACGACGATCAAAGTATATACCGATGGAGAGGCGCTTCCATGAACAATATAAACGAATTTAGGAAAATTTTTCCGGAAGCCGAGGAGGTTATTCTAAAAGAGAATTACCGCAGTACGCCCGAGATACTTGAGGTTTCGCATACTGTAATCCAAAACAACAATCCATACAGAGTTGAAAAAAAACTAAGCAGTCATCTGGAAAAAGGAAGTCCCGTGGAGGTTCACAGCTTTAATCATTATCAACAGGAAACCGAGTATATAGCTTCGCAAATTGAATTAATTTCGCAGGACAGACCTCTTAACGATTTCGCAATTTTGGTAAGAAATCACGCTCTCGCAAAGCCGTTTATTGAGGAATTTAAGTTAAGAGCAATCCCCTTCCAGATAAGAAATCAACAGGCGCTGGCAACACTTACGGAAATAAAAGACATGATTGCCACGTTAAAATTCCTTGCAAATCCTCATGACGATCTTGCGCTTTTTAGAATACTAAAAATGCCGATTTATTCTTTTGAAATGGAAGACATTCTTGCGCTTGTAAATCAGACAAAATTAACGCACAAGTCTCTTTATTCTTTTGTTAAAACAGACGATAAATTTAAAAACGTTCACAACATGTTTGCGGACTTGATAGCTTTTACAAAATTCAACCCGGTATCAAGAATTTTGGGCGAATTTATCAAACAATCAAAATACATCCAATACCTGCAAAACAATCAGTCGGTGGAAAACGAAGAAAAAATAGTCTCGATAGCTTCTTTTCTTCAGTTAATAAGAGAGTACGAACAGTCTCACGATGACACATCAATTACCTCTTTTTTGGATTATCTTTCTTTGTTGGATCAGGCCGGAGCCACTTTGGAAAATTCAATTACAAAAAACGTTCAGGATGCCGTACAAATACTAACAATTCACGCGGCAAAGGGTCTTGAATTCCCGGTAGTTTTTATTCCTTCTTTGGTTAAACAAAGATTCCCCGGAGCACATAAAAGTGACCCGATAGAAATTCCGGATAATCTTGTAAGCGAGCAAATTCCTGAAGGAGACGCTCATCTGCGCGAAGAACGAAGGCTTTTTTATGTAGCCTGCACAAGAGCAAAAAACAAACTTTTCCTTACTTACAGCCAGTTTTATCAGGGTCCAAAAAAATGGAAAGCCTCGCCGTTTGTTGAAGAAGCAAGAAAAAGCGATTCATCCGTATTTGTAGAGCACGAAGCGACTATGGAACAACCGGTTAAGGAAACAACTCAGGTTGCCGCAGATACGCAAAAAGCGATTCCGCATGAACCAAAAAATCTTAGTTACAGCAAACTGGAAACGTTTTCAACTTGTCCGTTAAAGTACAAATTCCGTTATATTTATCAGATTCCAACGCCTTCCGCGCATGCCGCGAATTTTGGGACATCAATCCACAATACTTTAAAAGACATCTATCAACATTTAATTGCTGAAAACAAAATCACGCCGGACCAGTGCATGGAATTTTATGAGAAAAATTGGATTCCGCAAGGTTACGACAGCAGAGCACACCTTAACACGCGTAAAGAAAAAGGCTGGGAGATAATAAAAAACTACTATGAAAAAAACTCGGATCCATGGGTAATTCCGGCGTTTATAGAAAAGGAATTTTATCTAAAAACCGATAAATACACAATAAAAGGAAGAATAGACAGAATTGATCTTCTTGATGACGGAACTTACGAAGTTATTGACTACAAAACAGGCAAATCAAAAAAAAGTTCCGAATTGGACAAAGACTTACAGCTTTCCCTTTATGCTCTTGCGTGCAAAGAAGTTTACGGAATTCCGGTTTCCAAATTAAGCCTGTATTTCCTGGAAGATAACGATAAAGTTTCAACCGTGCGCAGCGACGCGCAGCTTGAAAAATCCCGCAACGAGATAATCAAAAAAGCCGGCATGTTGTGTGAATCCACGTTTGAAGCCACTCCCGGATTCCCGTGCGAATTTTGCGAGTACAGGTTGATTTGCAATAAGGCCGTTTGATTGAAACAAATTGAATCCGGACACAAAAAAACTCCTCAAAGAGTTTGAAGACTTAAATACGCCTCACCGGACGAGCCGGCGAAATCTTAAGCTGGTACCGTGATGCAATTTTCCCCGTGAAGGGAAGGCATTAGGGTATCAGAAGATTTCTACCTTATGTTATCTTAAATGATACAAAAACCGAGTATAACTCCCCGAAGGGAGAAATAAACTGAATTAATATCAAAAAGATGACTTAAGAGAGACGAAAAAAGTTATCGCTTTCTTTGAGGAGAAATGGAACATTAAAACGAGTTAATATCCCGTTTCTCCCCATTAAGCTTGGTGCCTGTTTTTCAAAGTTCTTTTATTTTCTGTTTTTGTTACACATATACTATACCATAAACTTTTTTAAAAATCAACTCCCAAAATAAGTTTTTTTCAAGTAGGATACATCCATGGAAACATTTTTCGCAGCAGCAACGGTAGTTTTGTTTATCGCCCTTGTCGGTGTGTTTTTTTATTTTCAAAAAAAGACCGGGACAGACGATACGATGTCTCAATTCCACCAACGTTTGGACGACCTTAATCAGAACATGACGATTAACCTTAACAATGTAACTGACAACGTTTTAAAACAGCTAAATTCGGTTACACAGCAAGTTGGCGAAAGGTTAAAAGAAAACACCTCAATGATTGAGAAGCAGCAAGGATTTGTCGGGGATCGCCTTGATACGGCCGCAAAAGCCGTGAACACCGTAAACAGCAGACTTTCAAAAATCGAAGAAGGAAATAAAAGAATTTACGATATAGGAAAAGATATTTCCAGCCTACAAGAGCTATTAAAAGCACCTAAATTAAGAGGCGGACTTGGAGAACTTTTTCTAAACGACCTTCTTGCGCAAATTCTTCCCCAGGAACATTACACAATGCAATATACGTTTAAAACCGGAGACACTATAGATGCGGTTATTCATTTAAGAGACAACATAATTCCAGTCGATTCAAAATTCCCGCTTGAGAACTACAGGAAAATGTACGAAACGGACAAAGAAGAAGAAAGAATTATGTTTAGAAAGGCTTTCCTTAATGATGTAAAAAAACGTATTGATGAGATTGCGACAAAATATATTTTACCTGATGAAAAAACACTGGATTTTGCGCTTATGTATGTGCCTGCGGAAAATGTGTACTACGAAATAATAGTGAAAGAACAAAAAAATGAACGCAATTTAAGTGCTTATGCCTTTGAAAAGAAAGTAATTCCGGTTTCTCCGAATACTTTTTATATCTACCTTCAAACTATTCTTATTGGACTTAAAGGCTTTCAAATTGAGAAACAAGCAGGTTCAATACTCAATTCGCTTTCAAGACTGCGTGGAGATTTTGTTAAATTTGAAGAAGAGTTCGGTCTTGTCGGGAAGCACATAGGACACGCAAGAAACAGCTATGAAAACTCGGAGAAAAGACTTGAAAGATTTTCGGACAAATTATCACAGGTTGAAACCATCAGTGCGCCGGAACAGGAAAAATCCGAATTGCTCACATAATCCTTTACTTTTTCAATATTTTTCCCTAAACTAAAGCACGCTTTTAAAAAGATTGTAATGTCCCAAAAAATCGCTGATATTGCGGAGAAACTAGGCATCACTCAAAAAGAGCTCAAGGGTAAAATAAGTGAGCTTGGATTTGAAGTTAAATCAACGGCCAAAACTTTGGACGACGAAATAGCTGAACTTGTTATAAGTGAGCTATCACCTGCAGAGGCGGAAGAAGAAGGTGACAAAGATACGGCAAAACTATACGAAGAGATTTATGATAAAGAGCTTGATAAAGAAATTATAAAAAGCCAGAGAAAGCGCACGGCCGGAAAAGATGCTACAAAAGACAAAACGCCGCAGGAGCATGAAGAAGAAGAAAATAAAGATACGGATAAAAAGACAATAATGATTCCGGCGGTAATTTCAGTTAAAGAATTTGCCGAAAAAACCGGGGTTAATGCCGCAAAAATCATTGGAGAACTAATGAAAAACGGTATTTTAGCCAATATAAATCAACAAATAGATTACGATACGGCCGCGATAATAGCCGAGGATCTTGGACTGAAAATAAAGAAAAAGCGCGACGAAGTAGCTCTTGAAGACCTTTTTTCCGGCGACCTTCAGGCACTTTTAAAGGAAGATGATAAAAACGATCTATCCCCTCGCCCACCTATAATTAGCGTTATGGGGCATGTTGATCATGGAAAAACAAAGATTCTTGATTATATAAGAAACGCGAATGTAATAGATACCGAAGCCGGAGGAATAACTCAACATATTGGTGCTTATCAGGTTGAAAGAAATGGTAAAAAAATAACTTTTTTGGATACTCCCGGACACGCTGCGTTTACCGCAATGAGAGCTCGCGGAGCAAAGGCAACAGACATAGCCATACTTGTTGTTGCCGCGGATGAAGGCGTAAAACCGCAGACAATAGAAGCAATGAATCACGCGAAAGATGCCGGAATCCCTATAATCGTAGCAATAAATAAGATAGACAAGCCAACCGCCAATGTTGATAAAGTTAAGGCGGAACTTGCCGAGCACGGACTTCAGCCGGAAGACTGGGGTGGAAAAACAATAATGACTCCGGTTTCAGCTTTTACGGGAGAAGGAATAGATACTCTTCTGGACATGATTTTGCTTGTAGCTGAAATGGAAAATTTAAAAGCGAATCCAAATAGAGATGCCGTTGCTACTGTTGTGGAAGCCCATTTGGACAAGAATCTTGGACCTGTGGCGACTGTTCTTATAAACACCGGAACACTTAAGATAATGGACAATGTGGTTGCCGGAACGTGCTATGGAAGAATAAAAGTAATGAAAGATCACACGGGTAAAAACATAAAAAGAGCCGAGCCGGCCAAACCGGTTGTAATAGCGGGATTATCAAAAACTCCTCAGAGCGGAGATATTTTGCAGGTTGTTAAAGATGAAAAAATGGCCAGATTAAGAGCCACTCAAATTGAAACACTTCAGAAGGGCGGAGGTAAAGAAGGTCTTGGTATCGGAAAAGATATTATAGCGCGCATTGCCAGCGGAAAACTTAAAACTCTTAAGATAGTTCTTAAGGCTGATGTAAAAGGATCTTTGGAGGCCATAACTCAGGCACTTAACGAAATAAAAGACAAAGAAGTTGCAATTAAAATAATTCATTCCGGAGTTGGAAATATTAACGAGAGCGACGTAATAATGGCGTCAGCAAGCGGAGGTCTTGTTATCGGATTCCACGTTGATCTTCCGGCACAGGTTGAAAAAACAACGGAAAGAGAACATGTTGAAGTTTTGCAGTATAAAATCATATACAAGCTTATCGACGACATGAAAAAGCTGCTTAACGGACTTTTGGAACCGGAAATTGTCCAGATTGATCTTGGAAAAGTTGAAGTCAAAAAAATCTTCTACGCCGGCAAAAAAGATATCATCATAGGATGTAAAGTGCTTAACGGAAAGATTGAGAACAAGGCAAAAGCAAAGATAGTAAGAGCTGGAACAGTTATTGGAGAGTTCGAAATAACATCCTTGAGAAAAGTTGATGAAGTTGTAACCGAAGTAAAAGAAGGAAACGAATGCGGAATTAAAATTCAAAGAAAAATGGACATACTTGAAGGAGATATCTTGGAAATTTATAAGGAAGAAAAGAAATTCCGTACATTATAAAGATATGAAGTCTTTTGAATTTTTCACATTACCGGTTTTCACGGACGACCGTGGTTCTTTAGTACCTCTTGAGCTAAAAGAGTACATTTCTTGGGAGCCAAAACGCGTTTATTATGCCGTAAATATGAAAGAAGGCCGAGGTGGTCACTCACACAGAATAGAAAATGAACTTTTTATTTGTTTACAGGGCAGTATGACGGTTAGGTTGCACGATGGAGAGGAATGGATTGAGCGTGAAATAAAGGCTCCCATGGAAGCCGTAAGAGTTGATAATATGATCTGGCATGAGTTTATGAATTTTTCCGAGAATGCAATTTTATTGGCCGTATCATCAACAAATTATGACGGTGATGATTACATCCGAGATTTTGACCAATTTTTAAACGAAAAAAAACAATGAAGAAAGTATTAATTACCGGCGGGGCCGGATTTATAGGATCAAATTTTACTCACTATTACCTGGAGAAACATCCGGAAGATCAGGTAATGGTCTTTGACAGACTTACATACGCCGGAAATCTGGAAAACTTGAGTGACCTGGAAAACAATGAAAGGTACTGGTTTTTTCAGGGAGATATTGCCGACGTTAAACTTGTAAATGAACTTTTTGAAAGAGAAAGATTCGACACTGTTGTGAATTTTGCGGCAGAAACCCACGTTGATAAAAGCATTGAATCTCCAAGCATATTTGTGATGACAAACATTGTTGGAACACAAACTTTGCTTGAAGCCTCAAGGAAATATGGAGTTTCAAGGTATCATCAAATTTCAACGGATGAAGTTTACGGAGATCTTGGTATAAATTCGACAAATCAATTCACGGAAAGTACTTCCCTATCCCCAAACTGCCCTTATGCGGCCTCAAAGGCTGCCGCAGATCTCCTTGTTCAATCTTACTTTGAAACATACAAACTGCCGGTTACAATAAGCAGATGCTCCAATAATTACGGACCTTACCAGTTCCCGGAAAAACTTATTCCTTACTTTTTCAAACTTATTGCCAGTGGGGAAAAAGTTCCAATCTACGGAGACGGTAAAAACGTAAGAGACTGGCTTTATGTAATAGATCATTGCCGCGCAATCGATACAATTCTTGAGAAAGGAAAGCTCGGAGAAGTTTATAATATCGGCGGAAATAACGAGAAAACAAACCTTGAAATAACCAAAATCCTACTTAAATTTCTTGGAAAAAATGAGGATTTAATAACTTTTGTGAACGATCGTCTTGCTCATGACAGAAGGTACGCGATAGATGCCTCAAAAATCGAGAGAGAACTTGGATGGAAGCCATCTGTCACATTCGAGGAAGGCATCGCAAAAACATTCGATTGGTATCAAAATCATAAAGACTGGTGGGAAGCCCTCAATCAAAAAATCGAGGAGAGAAAACACCACGAAGTAAGTAATAAGCCACTCCCCTCTTCAAGACCATAATTTTTAAATATGCGCTATTCAACAATTTTCGGTAAGACAAAACATGAAGTTCCGCACGACGCTAACAGCAAAAATGCTGAACTTTTAACAAAAGCCGGATTTATAGACAAATTGTCTTCCGGTATTTACTCGCTTCTTCCCTTGGGAATAAGAGTTCTTCAAAAAATTAACACGATAATCCGAGAGGAAATGAACGCGGTTGGCGGACAGGAAATTCTTATGCCGGCCCTTCAGCCAATTGAAATTTGGGATCAGACTGGACGCAACAAAACAATGGACGAAATTTTGTACAGAACCAAAGCCGGAGACAAGGAGTTTGTGTTTGGGCCAAGCCACGAAGAAACCGTTACTCCTTTGGCAAAAAAACAGATTCAAAGTTACAAAGATATGCCTTTAAGCGTTTATCAATTACAAACCAAATTCAGAAACGAACCAAGAGCAAAGTCAGGGTTAATAAGAGGCCGTGAATTCGGCATGAAGGACATGTACAGTTTCCACGCCACAGAAGAAGATCTTGATAATTACTATAAGAAAGTAATGGAAGCTTACCTTAACGTATACAGTAGATGCGGACTGGACGCATACGTTTTACAGGCTTCGGGAGGAGCTTTTTCAGACAAATACTCACACGAATTTTCAATAAAAACAGAAGCCGGAGAAGACACCATGATTTTATGCGAAGCATGCAAGTTCGCACAAAACTTGGAAGTTGCGGAAGGCAAATACGACAACCCATCATCCGACGAAGAAGAAAAAGAGCTCACGAAAGTGGAAGTTAAAAGAGGGAAAACCGTTAAAGATAATGCAAAAGCTCACAACTGTGAAGACTGGCGAATTTTGAAAAGCGTTGTTTACATGGTTGAGGAAGAAGGCCCTGTTGGAGTTTTAATAAGAGGAGATTTTAACGTTAATGAATACAAAGCGGAAAAATATTTCCAGAAGCGCGTAAGACCTGCAACTTCGGAAGAACTTAAGAAATATGACCTTGTAGAAGGCTTTATTTCGCCTGTTGCCGAAGACGGAACACCTTTAAAAAGCATTCCTTTTGTAGCCGACCACTCTATCGCGAAAATGAAAAATTTTGTTACCGGAGCCAATAAAATGAGTCTCGACTGGGCAAATGTAAACATAGGCCGCGATTTTGAAGTAAAGGACTTTGCGGATTTTGTTGAAGTTAAAAGCGGATTTAATTGCCCTAAATGCGGAAAACAGTTAACCGAAGCAAAGGCCGTTGAAGCCGGAAATATCTTTAAACTCGGAACCAAATTCAGTAAAGATTTCGACCTTACATTTACGGACAGCGACGGAAAGCAAAAACTTGTAATTATGGGATGTTACGGAATCGGGAACACAAGACTTCTTGCAACCGTAGTTGAGGTTTCTAACGATGAAAACGGCATTATATGGCCAAAATCCATAGCTCCTTTTCATGTTCATTTAATACAACTCGGCGAAGATGAAGAAGTTTCAAGCATGGCTGAAAAACTTTACGAAACAATGCTCAAGAAAAAAATCGAAGTTCTTTTCGACGAAAGAAACGCAAGGGCCGGCGAAAAATTTAACGACGCCGACTTAATCGGAATCCCTTTAAGAATAGTTATAAGCAAAAGGACTTTGGAAGAAAACTGTGTTGAATGGAAAATCCGAAACGAGAAAGAAGCTCAAAAGGTAGCGCTTGATGATGTAATTACCAAAGTCGAGGACTTTATAAAGGCTTAATCCCACACATCTTCAATGAAAATCCTCCTTCTCGGAAAAAATGGCCTTTTGGGTAGAGAAATCGAGCATGCTTTTGCCAACAAAGGACATGATGAGTTCTTTGCGCTTAATCACGCCGACCTTGATATAACCAATCGTGATGCTCTTTTTTTGACATTAAAAGATTTAAATCCCGACCATGTTATTAACGCGGCGGCTTTTACTTTTGTCGACGAGTGTGAAATAAAAAAAGAGTTTGTTATGAATGTTAACGGTAAATCAAACGGACATCTTGCCGAGATTTGCAGCGAGCTGGGGTGTCATCTTACATATTTTAGTACCGATTATGTTTTTGACGGCACAAAAGACGGTGAATACACGGAAGATGACGAGCCGTCCCCTATTAATGTTTACGGCGCTTCAAAATTACTAGGCGAACAATTAATTCAGCAAAAAACGGACAAATTCTATATTGTGCGAACTTCCTGGCTTTTTGGAATGCATGGAAGAAATTTTGTAACCACAATGCTTGATCTTGCAAAAAAGGGTGAACCAATCAAAGTTGTCGACGATCAAATAGGCAAACCAACTTACTCGCATGATCTTGCAGGAGCCGTTTTTGATATGATTCACGATACCGTTCCGCCGTCCGGAATTTATCATCTTGTTAACGAACATAAAACCTCTTGGTATCATTTTGCGAAGAAAATTTTTGACGCAACAAATTCAAATAATGTAAACTTAGTCCGCGTCTCATCCGATAGTCTTGACAGAGCCGCGCCAAGACCGCAGAATAGCGCCCTGGCAAACACAAAGCTGCCAAAGCTAAGAACGCATCAGGAAGCGCTTAACGATTATTTACACCATCTTAATATTATTTAATTAAGTCTCATGAAAGGTATTATTTTAGCCGGAGGAAACGGAAATAGATTAAAACCTCTTACGGAAGTTACAAATAAGCATCTTCTACCGATATATAATCAACCGATGATTTATTATCCGATTAAGACGCTTACAAATGCCGGAATTCGCGATATTCTTGTTGTTTCCGGAGTTACTCACGCGGGATCTTTTTTACAGCTTCTTGGAGAAGGACGAGTTGTGGGCGGAACTCTTCACTACAGAGTACAGGAAAAAGCTCTTGGAATAGCTCAGGCACTTGGACTTGCCCGTGACTTTGTTGGAGATGAAAACTGCGCCGTTATTTTGGGCGATAATATTTTTGAAGATGATCTTAGTAAAGAAATCGCAAAGCATAAAGATTCAAAAGGTGCGCATATATTCCTAAAAGAAATGGATGACGCCTGCAGATTCGGAGTTGCCGAGCTAAAAGGCGACAAAGTTATAAATATCGAGGAAAAGCCAAAACAACCAAAGAGTAATTATGCGGTAACCGGACTTTATATTTTCGACAATAACGTTTTTGATATAATCGCCGGGTTGCAGCCATCAAATAGAGGAGAATACGAAATTACGGATGTTAACAATGCTTACATTAAACGCGGAGAATTAACCGCCACAATTCTAAAGAAAAGATGGACCGATGCCGGAACGTTTGAAAGTTTATTCAGGGCAAACGACATTGCGCGGGACATTTTTGTAAAAGAGAATTACAGCTCAAGACAACAACAAACTCTTCATCAAACAAATGGCGCAAAACTCACTCCGGAAATCATCGCCGTCGACGAGGCGAAGTAACAAAAAGATTCTTGTAAGTGGCTCCATAGCGTACGATTTTATAATGAAATACGACGGGCTTTTTAAGGATGCACTTCTAAAAGACCACCTTCACAATTTAAACGTGGCTTTTACGGCAAAGACGCGGGAAATGTACTTTGGCGGGTGCAGCCCGAATATTGCTTACGGAATAAAATTGCTTGGTGGCGATCCGCTTATTTACGGAGTTGCCGGAAATGATTTTTCGCGGTACACGGATAGATTGGCCGATCTTGGCATAGACACGAATTATATCGGCATTTCGGAGGATTTTTTAACGGCCTCCGCGCATATTTTAACGGACAAAAAAGGAAATCAGATTACCATTTTTTCTCCGGGCGCGATGACGGACGACAGTTGCGACCCCAAGCTCATTCGTGGAGATTTGGCCGACGTGGAGCGCGCGATTCTTTCCCCCGACACGTGCAGTCGGACAGTACGTTTGGCCAAGGTGCTAATTGGCGCGGGCGTTCCATATATTTTTGATCCCGGGCAGATGACCCCGGCTTTTAAGTTGAACGATTTGCGATTTTTGCTGGGTAGCGCGGAAGGATTTATAGCGAATGAATACGAGGTAAAGTTGCTTTGTAAAAGACTTGGTGTGTCGACGGCTGAAATTTCTTCGATGATTGCTAGCGCGACCTCCGTTGCGACCTCCAGCACAACCTCCGTTGCGGCGGGTTATTTTATTGAGACGCGAGGAGAGAAAGGATCTATTTTGCGATACGGTACCAGTGACAGCCGTAACCACGACGATTACAGTCATATCAACCGGGACAGCCGGGAAATTTTCATCCCCGCCGTCCGCGCAAAAAAAGTTATTGATCCAACCGGGTGCGGCGATGCATTTAGAGCCGGCTTTCTCACGGGTCTTTCCCGCGGGTACACACTGGAACGTGCATGCGAGCTTGGCGCCGAACTTGGCGCGCGAGCTGTTGAAAGCCAAGGGACGCAAAATTACAGCACGTCATAATATTGCCTTTAAGCGTTATGACCTGGTCGATTAGAGTCTGGCAGGCTAAGGCCTGGCCGGCCACTTAAGGCCTAGCCGGTCTCAAATAACGAAGCATTTTCCAGTCTACCGAGTATGTCTTTTTTTGATGCTCAAGTTCATGATGCGCTTTGCATAAAGAATGTAAATTCTCGTGTTTATGTGTAATTGCCCATCTGTTTTGATGGTGGATGGCTTCGGCCGGTCTTCCGCAACCCGGCACTTCACAGACTTTTGGCATTTCCCTGCGCACCTTGGCCGGAATGTTTCGCGAAGCATGCGCCCTTTGTGCCCCACGCGCTCCTTGCACGCCATGCACCTCTTGCACAACACGCGCTCCTTGCACAACATGCGCTCCTTGCACATCACGCGCTCCTTGCACCCTTTGCGCCCCACGCGCTCCTTGCACAACATGCGCCACCTGCCTAACTATACGCACCTCGGGTTCGTTAAGAAGCTCGTCCGTGGCTAATTTAACGACCTCGTCCCAACAAAGGGTCTGTTTCTCTCTCTTTTCCAACTTCTGTTTCAAAAGACGTAATTTTACAATTGCTTCTTCCGAAAGTTGCATCGAGAAGGTTGACTTATCTTCATTTTGCGCTTTGAGGTTCCGCGATTCCGACACACCATTTTGCTCATCAAATAGCGACAAATTGG